>CAYQMI010000043.1:0-28441 GCA_964418575.1 uncultured Glaciecola sp. | reverse complement strand
GCCAATAAAGGCACAAAGATAAGCCTATGATTATATTAACCTTATTTTATCCACATATTAAATAATTGCGTATAATGTATATTATGTTAAATCGAATATTATTCACAAGTAATGCACAGGTAAGCTATTGCAAGCCTTCCCTGCTTGTTTAGTAAAATAGTTAAGCGTCTTTAAATATCGAAGTTAAAAACAAATTGGAGTTGACCAAAATGTGAAGGGATTTATTGCAAACAGTACAACTAGCAAACATTTTCCATAGACTCATCACTCTATTGCAGAGCAAGCTTGTTCGTAGTCATCAAACTCTTCGCAAGAAACAACTAAACCTTCCTTTATTGTAATAAGGTGATAAAACTCCCACGCATCTGGCGGCACTAAAACATCGATTGTTGATCGAATGCATTCGCCTAACGGAAAAAGAAATACCCCAGTGACCCACGTAGCCGATGCTGGTAGTTTGTTTTCAAATGACAATATAAGCGCATCTAACTCACTTTTATCAACCAGCCTGTCATGTTGTGTCGATAGGTGTTTTAGTATTAACTTGTTGTCGTCAAATGAGAATTTAAAGTTAAACGGCAAATATTCACCATCACAAACTGTAACCTGTTCGTATAACTTTAAGACTTGTTGCTTTATTTCTTCAGGTAAAAAGCAAGAAGAACTTCTGTGGTATTCGGATAAAGGTTTAAGATTTTTCATACTTATTATTCAAATTATTAATCAACATACATTTTCACTATAGTTTATATTATGCTGTTTGTATTTACGCAGCAATTCTCGGCAAGCCCACGTGCAAAGCTTTGCGTGTGTATAACAAAACCAAGCTTCTAATGTCCAGCATATTGCAAGCTTGTATACTCGGGTTTATATTTAGGTCAGCGACGTTTCTAAAAATGATATTCTAAGAAGAGTTATGCCGCCTTGTGGGTTACTTAATTAAGGGACAAAGGTTTGTTAAGTACTACAAATTTCTCAAAACTTCAGGTTTTTTCTGGGTTAATTAAATTTGAAGGCCTAGGCAGGTGGTCATATAAGTCATCTTTATCACTTGCTCTTATACTCTTACTCACAGGATGCACCAGTATGCCCGAACGAGAATTATCAACAGTTTCGATACCTTACGTTGTGCTTCCAAATGGTCAAAACCCGCTAGACCCTCAAAAATCAATAAACTATAAAGCCTTAGGCATCACTTCAAATGATCTTGGCATGTTTAGAGCATTTGAAGAAAAACGTGGTCACGCCTTAAATATTTTAGAGCTGTCTGGCGGCGGTCAATACGGTGCTTTTGGTGCTGGGTTTTTAAATGCCTGGCAAAAACGTGGTGACCGCCCTCAGTTTGATGTAGTCACGGGGGTTAGCGCTGGTGCGCTTATGGCAACTCACGCATTTTTAGGCACGGCTGAAGACGATAAAGTTATTTCTGATATATTTACCAGCGTAAAAACTGCAGATATTTATTCACGAAAAAGCCTTTTTAGTATCGTTTCTGGTGGCAATTCATTATTTGATACGAGTCCTCTAGTTGAATTGCTCGAGCAAGTCATTACGCCCGAGGTGCTCGAACGTGTAGCCGCTGCGGCTGACGATAACCGGGTGTTATGGGTTGGCACAACCAATATCGATTATAATCAAACTTGGGCATGGAACATGACGCAAATCGCGCAAGAAAATCGTCCGGGTGCACTCGAACTGTTTCGCAAAGTCTTATTAGCGTCTGCATCTATGCCAGTCGCCTTCCCTCCAGTTGAAATCGAGGGTCATTTGTTTGCCGATGGAGGTATTCGTGCCAATGTTTTGGTGTTTGGCATGTTAAGCGCCCTTCCACCAAGCGCGGCATTACATGGTGAAGGTAATGTTTATGTTATCCATAATGAGCCGAGAACGAGCACTCCATCAGCTGTACAGCCCCACATCCATGCTATTACTAGCTCCGTATTCGCAGAAATGATGAGTGCATCGGTTGAAGCCGTTTTATTGCGTTCTTATTTAAGTACAAAAGCCCACGGTTACAAGTTTAATATGGTAGATATTCCAGATTCAGTACCCGTAGGTAAAAACCCACTCGCGTTTAATTCAGAAGAAATGCAAGCAGCCTTCGATGCCGGTGTTTCTGCCGCTAATCAAGAGTTACCATGGCAAACTACTCCGCCTAACATGGGGGATTATCCAGAATGGGAGCTTAAATTATTGTTTGATTAGGCCTGTAATCCGTCCGGGCAATTAGAGTAAAACTATTAATTAAAAATGATATCGCAACAGTAATTTTAGACGATTTCTAAAGTTGTCATCGAGAGTAAATGCGTTGTCTCTGTAGGTATAGCGTAAAATAAGGCTTAAATTTTTATCAATATCATATTTAAAGTCAGCTTCACCATCATATCCTTGGCTACCGTCTTGCCAAAAATATATGTGTATCCATTGTTCTATGCTAAATGTTTTGGTGAGTTGTAACTGATTTGCAATAGCGATTGATGTGGCTGAAGTATACGCATGGTCGTTTTGGTCCAAGAAGTTCAAGCGCAATCGATTATGGAGTAATGATACTTTTGTTGAGCTCTTTTCGCCCCAAATAAAGTTATAGCCCAAACCTGCCCCAACTTGATTAAGCATGTAATCAAACACAGTTTCGTCAACGGCAACTGTATCTCTTTCCAAATATCCGTTCACTTCAGAGAATAAGTTGTAGGGTAGTAAATAAATCCAGTTCCCTCTGAAGCGCTGAGTATCGGCGGTTTTATCACTATTTAAGATTTTTAGTTCGCTTCTGGCATCTATGTTGACTTCGTTCTTCGTTCGTTTCCATTTTCCCCTTAGATCCACATTAAATTTGAATTCGTCATTTTCTTGGCCTTTCTCATACTCAAGCCCTCCGCCAATCGACCATGTATCGGGTTTTAATATCTGCAGGGCGACGCTTTGTGCTGAGTTCACCCCTGATATTTCGTTAATTTCAATGGAGCCGCCCTGCTTACTTTCGTTTCTGTTTTTATCTTGTTTCGCGATCAGTTGTTCAGGCTCAAATGTAGCTTCTTCAACAGTAAATTGAATTTCGCCAAAACGTTCAGAAAAGAAGATGCCAGCGGTTTCGGTCGAGGATATTAACTCCCCTTTTATGGTGTCTCCATCTTTGAAGCGTAATGTCCCCCTGGCAGAGTCTTGCTTTTCAGCTTGAAACTCTGTTGCATTGATGTGAGCAAAACTGGGAATACAAAGAAAGATCATGAGGACGAAAATTAAATGCTTCATAATATGTGTGGCTCGTGATCTTCCTTGGTAAAAGTATGAGGCGACAATTAAACGTTAATTCTTATCAAATGTCATGAAAAACCACGTCAGCATACCTTAATAATAAAAAGTGGTTCCTCAAAAGATGTTGTATAAAAATAGTGTCTAACAGCTCATTCACTTTTTATACCTTGCTCTATTTCTGTCAAAATATAGTATTAACTTCACAATGAATATCAAATAAGAAACACAACAACAATGTATTCAACCATTATTATAGGAACCGGTTTTGGTGGATTAAGCGCTGCAATCAACCTTAACAAACTCGGTATTGATGACTTTATTATGCTTGAGAGACGCCCGTTTTGCGGCGGAACATGGATGCAAAATCGCTACCCGGGTGCTGCGGTAGATGTGCCCTCTCCTCTATATAGTGTTGAGGGAGAGCCTTTTCAGTGGTCTCAACTCTTTGCCAAACGCAATGAGCTTGAGGACTACACCCTGCATTTGTTTAAAAAACATAGTCTAGAGGAAAAAATCAGACTCAGCAGTGAAGTCAGTGAGGCTAAGTGGATGGGCGACCACTGGCAAGTTTGCTTGCTAGATGGAGAAATACTTAAAGCTAAAAGTGTGATTAATGCTACAGGACCATTGTCTACCCCTGTTGTGCCTGCGTTTGAAGGAAAGGACAGTTTTGAGGGTAGAAGTTTTCACTGCAACGATTGGCCTGGCGATTTAGATTTGGATGGTAAAAAGGTAGCCATTGTTGGCTCTGGTGCAAGTGCGGTACAGATTATTCCTGCTATTGCGAGTAAGGTAGATAAGCTGCATGTATTTCAACGCACACCTCATTGGGTATTATCACGCCCAGATATAAAGTTTCCTCAATGGTTTAAAAAAATATTACCGAATAAGTGGGTGTATGGCGCGATAAAATGGTCGATTTATGCCTACCATGAACTTCGAGTTATCGCCTTTAAATACTCAAAAAGTACGCTGAAGCTTATTGGTCAAGGGCCAGCGCTTCGTCATTTGAAAAAACAAGTACAGGATGATGATCTGCGCGAACGTCTGACGCCCGATTTTATTATTGGGTGTAAGCGTATTTTAATGTCGAATACCTATTATCCTGCATTGCAAATGAACAATGTGACTCTGCACGATAAAGACGATGGCATTAAGAATATCAACGCCAAAGGGATACTTAGCTCTAAAGGTGAGCAAATTGACCTCGATGTGATTGTTTATGCAACTGGCTACGATGCCGCCGACAGCATGATTTCATACACCGTTGTTGGAAAAAACAAACGTACACTTAAGTCGCAGTGGGAAGCCTATCCTCGAGCCTATTTGGGTACTTCTATTCCAAATTTCCCTAATTTCTTTGTGGTTACCGGACCCAATACCGGAATCGGACATACCAGCGCGATTTTTGTGATTGAATCGCAAATGCGCTATATCCGCCAATGTATAGAAAAGTTAAAGGCGCCGACATTAATTGCGCTCGAACCCACACAAGCAGCTGAGGAAGACTATACCAATATGGTGCACAGTGAGATGCTTAAAACAGTTTGGCACTATGGAGGCTGTCAATCTTGGTATCAAAATGCCTCCGGGAAAGTGATTGCCATGTTTCCTGGTTTTAGTTTTACCTTTAGGCAGTTATGCAAGAAGTTTAAGGTGTCTGATCACCTGTTTGAGGAATCAAATTCATGATTTACTTGTTGTTAGTTGTCGGGTTTTTGGTGTACGTGTTGTTTATTTCTCGTTCTGATGCGCTGGGCCGTTTTATTTACACACAGTCAATGAACATAGAGCAGCGCATGGCAAAGCTACATGCCAGTACGATGGTTGTAGATGGCACACCCATAAGTTTCTATCAAACTGCAAAAGACGCTTCAAAACCTGTTTTACTGCTCTTGCATGGTTTCAGTGCTGATAAAAAAATATGGCATCGCTTTGCGATGAAAGCACAAAAAGACTTTCAATTAGTCATTCCTGACATGTTAGGGCATGGCAACACGCCCTACTCGGCAAATCAATCCTATTCAACACTGAAGCAGAGCACTATGCTGCTAGCTTTGATGAAGCAGTTAGACATCCCGCACTACTGCGTTATTGGAAATTCAATGGGCGGTATGATTGCGATGCATTTATTGAAGCAAGCACCCGAACAAGTGCAGCGTGCAATATTAATTGATCCCGCTGGCGCTAAGTCTGACTATGCAAAGTGGATGCAGGCTTCTTCTCACAATCCTTTCTATCATAAAAATATCAGAGACTTTTTTGCGTTTTACAAAGGCACCATGGCAAAAGCGCCTTTTGTTCCGCCTTGTGTATTGCATTATATAGGTAGAGTGAATTACATAGAACGCAGCGCTCAACTCTCTCATATGTTTAGCGACTTTTTTAATATTGATGAATTTTTTGAAGACGTATTCGACGTAGAACAAGAAAAGCTAAAGCTTATTTGGGGTGATCAAGACGAACTTCTCCCTCTCAGCGAAGCAAAAGTTTGGGAACGCTTAACTCAGAGGCCGGCTCATATTTATAAAGGATACGGTCATATGGCCATGGTCGAGGCTCCAAACCGTTGTTACCGCGACTGTAAAGCGTTTATACAAACCTAAGTTGGGTAAAAGGCATACAGCAGGCAGAAATACGTTTGTTTGCTTTTACAAGTTTGGTCTCTATACACAGGTATGTAAGGCTGATAGTGAGCCGCTAATGTAACTTGCTACTATTATCTGGTTTCATGTTTTCGCATTTTTCAGTAGCGGAGGAAGTTATGACCGGACGAGCGTTTATCAGATTAATTGCAAAACGAGGTATTCCACTGAGCTGCATTGCTTCAAAGTTAAACTGCAGGCTTTCTACTCTTAAGTCATTAGAGAATAAAGAATGTGTGCCGCGTCATTATCTGCAAAAATTTACGAAAGCATTTAAAAGCTCACTTACCGAAAAAGACATAGATTTACTTGCCGCTTAGGATTGCACTAAATAGCTGATTTAAGCTATTGTTCTTACAAATAAAACGAATAGGACAAACTTAGCAGTAATGGAATTTCTTTTACTTCTGATTGCCTTTTTTTGCGGCTTCGCCTGTAAATACGTCAGTATTCCTCCACTCGTTGGATACCTAGCGGCAGGATTTATTTTAAATATTCTGGGTTTTTCATCTAACCCTAACTTAGTCACAATTGCTAATTTAGGCATAACGGTGATGTTGTTCACCATCGGCCTTAAACTAAACATTAAAGATTTGATCAAACCCGAAATTTGGTTTGGCAGTATCGCGCATGGGAGCGCGTGGATTTTATCATGTGCTAGCATTATGTTTCTTTTTAGCATGCTACCACTGGCCCATTTCAGTGATTTGAGCATGTCTCAGCTGGCATTAATTGGCTTTGCCTTTAGCTTTAGCTCAACGGTGTGCGTGGTAAAAATCTTAGAAGAAAGTGGTGAGAGTCGAACCAGACACGGCAAAGTTGCGATTGGCATTTTAGTCATGCAAGACATTTTTGCTGTGCTCTTCTTGGTATTCGCGACTGGAAAAATACCTTCTATTTACGCATTAGCCTTGTTTGCACTTATACCACTTGCACCTTTATTGAAGAGACTGTTGTATGAAGCGGGGCATGGTGAATTGCTACCCCTTTGTGGTTTTGTGTTCGCGCTAGGTGGTTACCACCTGTTTGAATTGGTGGGTATAAAAGGTGACTTGGGCGCATTAATATTTGGTATGTTGTTAGCGGGCACTGCAAAATCTATTGAGCTTTCAAAATCACTTTTAAGTTTCAAAGATATATTTTTAATAGGGTTTTTCTTATCAATCGGGCTTACTGCCCTTCCCGACCTGCAAATGACCCTCATAGCCTTAATGCTTACCTTGCTTATTCCGCTTAAGTTTATATTGTTTTTCTTATTATTTACGCAGCTGAGACTGCGCGCTCGCACCTCATATTTGGCAAGCTTAGTGATGTCTAATTACAGTGAGTTTGGACTCATAGTTGTCGCCTTAGCAGTCAGCATTGGCATGATCAACGACCAATGGTTAGTAATAATAGCCATGAGTGTGTCGTTTTCATTTGTTATTAGCAGCGTATTGTATAAGCAGTCGCACAATCAATATCGCCGATTGAAAAATAAACTTCGAAGATTTCAAAAATCGAGAGCTTTGCCTGAAGACGTCTACCCAAGCTTTAATGATGTAGATGTGTTAGTTATCGGCATGGGCCGCGTAGGTAAAGGGGCTTTCAGAGCTCTCTCAAAGGTCATTGGTCAGGCAGTTTGTGGCATGGATGCTGATCAGGACAAAATCGATAAGCTTATTGGCGACGGCTACCACGCTATAGTCGGCGACGGCGAAAACATTGACTTGTGGGAAAACTTAGATATTTCTAACCTGAAACTTGTTCTTTTAGCCCTCCCCTCGATTGAAGATTCGTCTAACATTACGCGGCAACTTCGCAATGCACGGTTTACCGGAAAAGTCGTTGCTATCGCCCGCTATGAAGATGAAGTGCAACCGCTTCTTGATAACGGTGTTGATCAGGTCTTTAACTTCTTCACTGATGCGGGACTAGGCTTTGCAGAAGAGAGTTTAGCAATATTGCAACATGGGAATCTACAAGCGAGTGAAAAAGCTGCCGCAGATCGCGCTTTTAAAACTCAAAACGCAAACTAAATCGCATCCTTAATGAGAATGATTCAATTTATTAACTGACTGAAATTTATAATGTTTTTTGATTTTCATGTTCGCTCTTGTTACACTCATCCAGTTGAAATCTGTAGGGGATAAATATGCAAGGTGCAATACCCGTAATTAAAGCTTTAAATGAAATGTTGACGGTAGAGCTCACCTCTATCAATCAATATTTTTTGCATGCTCGCATGCATAAAAACTGGGGCTTAGAAAAGCTCAACGAAGCCGCTTATAAAAAATCAATTCTAGACATGAAGCAGGCAGACAAGCTCATTGAGCGAATTCTCTTTTTAGAAGGATTGCCCAATCTACAAGCACTGGGCAAACTTTACATCGGTGAAGATACGCCAGAGTGTTTAAAATGCGACATGACCTTTGAACTAGCGCAAATACCACAGTTAAAGCAAGCTATCGCGCTATGCGAAACTCATCAAGACTACGTAAGCAGAGATTTACTCAGTAAGTTATTAGATGATGAAGAAGAGTATCTAGACTGGTTAGAGACGCAGCTACTACAAATTGAACAAATGGGCTTGGAAAATTACTTACAAGCACAACTGGAGGACTGAACATGCAAGGTAAAGAAAATGTAATTGCAGGTTTAAATAGCCTGCTAGCTTACGAACTAGCAGCGATGGATCAGTATTTTGTACACTCACAAATGTACCTAGACTGGGGCTTAAATAAGCTTTATGAACGAATTAATCACGAATTCGATGATGAAAAAGGCCACGCCACAAAGCTTATTGAGCGTATGTTGTTTTTAGGCGGCACGCCTGATATGCAAACTCGCACCGGTCTTTTAATAGGCAAAGAAGTGCCCGATATGCTCGAAAGTGACTTACGCGTAGAGTATGAAGTGGCGGCTAAATTAAAAGAAGTGATCGCGGTTTGCGAAAAAGAACATGACTTTGTAACACGCGACATGTTAATGATTTTATTAGACGATACTGAAATGGATCATGCGTATTGGTTAGAGCAACAGCTTGGTTTAATTAAGCGTCTAGGTTTGCCTAACTACTTACAATCACAAATGTAATTTTTAAAAATAGCTACTCTAAAAAAGTGCTAAAAGTAAACTGTAATAACGCCACCTCTTGAGTGGCGTTATTTTTTACTTCCACATTCAAAAGCCATTTCATTTGCTGTAAGTTACAACTTCCTAAAAATGTGACAGCACGATCTGGCTCTGCTTGATTTTCGAACATAACGGGCGTTTTTCCCATGTACATATTGATGCCTTCAATCCACGCATGTTCAATGCTCATTTGCGGTGCTACGTAAAATTTTAGAAAAAGTTCTTCTTCTGCTTCAGGTTTTTGCTCAAAATTCACGCTAAAAGGTTTTCCTAAGACTGAGGTTTGGCAAATACCATCAGTGATATCGCAGCCATCACTTTGATTTAACGTTCCTGTTACATCTTTTTGTGACACCCCATAAATAAAGGCGCACAGCATCACCAGAGCAAGAGTTATACGTAATATAGGGGGCTTTTTTTTCACAAATAATTTACCGTAAACTTTCCTTTATTGACCAAGATCAAACCTTGGTTGTATAAGCTATCTTTTTGTATTTAAAAACTTTATGATTCTTTCCATCTAGTGCTCAGTGTACTTTTCTTAGGCGCCCCACTCAACTAGGACCTCAGAAAAATAAGTTACTCTTCACTGGTGTTATGGGTTCCATTTTATTTCTATACACGGAAATTTTAGTTATGAGCGAAACAAGCCAAGTTCAACCTGATTACAACTATAAAGTAGTTAGGCAGTTTACAATCATGACGGTTATTTGGGGCATCATTGGAATGGCAGTCGGTGTGTTACTTGCCGCGCAGCTTTTTGCACCTGCATTAAACTTCGATATTCCATGGCTCACCTATTCCCGTCTTCGTCCTCTTCACACTAACGCAGTAATATTCGCGTTCGGTGGGTGTGCACTTTTTGCCACTTCCTATTATATCGTGCAACGCACTTGCCAAGTGAGACTGTTCAGCGACAAGTTAGCTGCTTTCACATTTTGGGGATGGCAAGCAGTTATCGTATCAGCAGTAATCACCCTTCCTTTGGGTATTACCGCATCAAAAGAGTACGCTGAACTCGAGTGGCCTATCGATATTTTAATTACCTTGGTTTGGGTAGCTTATGTTATTAACTTTTTCGGCACGCTCGTTGTCCGAAAAACGTCACATATATATGTTGCAAACTGGTTTTTAGGTGCATTTATGCTAACTGTTGCTGTACTTCACATCGGTAACAGCATGGCCATTCCTGTCACTTTCTTCAAATCTTACTCTATTTACGCGGGTGCGGTTGATGCAATGATGCAGTGGTGGTACGGACACAATGCGGTAGGATTCTTCCTAACAGCTGGGTTTTTGGGCATGATGTACTACTTCGTTCCTAAGCAAGCTGGACGCCCGGTATATTCTTATCGTTTATCCATCGTACACTTCTGGGCACTTGTATCTTTATACATCTGGGCTGGTCCTCACCACTTACATTATACTGCGCTTCCAGACTGGACTCAGTCTCTAGGTATGGTGATGTCAGTTATCTTGTTTGTTCCTTCATGGGGCGGCATGATAAACGGAATTATGACCTTGTCAGGTGCTTGGCATAAGCTTCGTACTGACCCTATTCTTCGCTTCCTTATTGTATCGTTGAGCTTCTATGGTATGTCTACCTTCGAAGGTCCAATGATGGCAATCAAAACCGTAAATGCACTTTCACACTACACTGACTGGACAGTAGGTCACGTTCACTCAGGCGCCTTAGGTTGGGTAGCAATGGTATCGATTGGTTCTATTTACCATCTGGTCCCTATCCTCTTTGGTCAGCCTAAAATGTATAGCGTTAAGTTAATCAACGTTCACTTTTGGCTAGCGACTATTGGCGTGGTGTTATACATCGTAGCTATGTGGATTTCAGGTGTACTTCAGGGCCTAATGTGGCGTGCAATTAACGCTGACGGTACTTTGGCTTACTCATTTGTAGAATCTTTAGAAGCCTCTAAGCCCTTCTACGTAGTACGCTTCATTGGTGGTCTGTTTGTAGTAGCGGGTATGGTTATTATGGCTTACAACTGCTACAAAACGATTCGCGCACCAAAAACTGAAGTTGCCGGAAATGCAGACGTAGCAGCACTAGGAGCAGCGAAATGAAAAATCCACATGAACTCGTAGAAAAAAATGTCGGTTTGTTAACGATTCTAATCCTAGTTGCCATTAGCTTTGGTGCAATGGCTCAAATATTACCACTTATGTTTCAGCAGAGTGTATTAGAGCCAGTTAAAGGCTTGCGCCCTTACACAGCTTTAGAAATGGAAGGTCGCGATATCTACATTCGCGAAGGCTGTGTAGGATGTCACTCTCAAATGATTCGTCCATTTAGAGCAGAAACAGAGCGTTATGGTCACTACTCCGTATCGGGTGAATCAGTTTGGGAGCGTCCATTTTTATGGGGTTCAAAACGTACTGGTCCTGATTTAGCGCGTGTTGGTGGTCGTTACTCAGATGAGTGGCATCGTGTTCACCTTATCAATCCTCGTAACGTGGTACCTGAATCGAATATGCCTGGATATCCTTGGCTGGAAACAAACAAGCTTACTGGTGATGACATTGCTAAAAAGCTTGAAGTTAACAAAATGCTAGGTGTTCCTTATACCGAAGAAGATATCGCTGGTGCTAAAGCCGCTGTTGAAGGTAAAACCGAAATGGAAGCTTTAATCGCCTACCTCCAGTCACTTGGCACACACTTACAGTAAGGGTGCATGGTTATGGACCAAGGTGTTATTGGCAGTATATTTACAGTAATAGTATTCGTTTCTTTTATTGGTGCAGTTATTTGGGCGTTCAGCAGTCGAAACAAAAAAGGTTTTGATGAGGCTGCTAATCTGCCCTTCGCAGACGACGAGAAACACGAGTCAACAAAGAAAAATCAGGAGTCATAGAAAATGACTATGTTTTGGACAATATGGATCAGCGTTATTACCCTAGGCACCATCTTAGGTTGTTACATACTAATGCGCTGGACGCTTGCTAATAAAACGGGCGTTGAAGAAGGCGAATCAATGGGTCATGAGTTTGACGGCATTGAGGAAATTAACAATCAACTCCCGCGTTGGTGGACAATTTTGTTCTATCTAACCATGGTATGGGGTGTGATTTACTTAGCCCTTTACCCAGGTCTTGGCGCATTTAAAGGCTTGTTAGGTTGGGAAAGTGCAAACTTGCACGTTTTGTCTTTAGAAGAGTCTGAACAGGCTTTACGTGAAGACATAGAGCAAGGCAGACTTAACGAGTATGCAACGCAAATTAAGATTGCCGAAGAGCGCTTCGATCCAATTTTTGCAGCCTATGCCCAAGTGCCAATTGAAGAGTTAGCAACTGATGACGAAGCTCTACAGGTAGGCAAGCGTTTGTTTATTCAAAACTGTGCACAGTGTCATGGTTCTGATGCAAGAGGCCAGCGCGGCGGCTTCCCTAACCTAACCGACAATGACTGGTTATACGGTGGTAGCGGCGAGAAAATCAAAGAAACGCTAATTAAAGGTCGTATGGGCGCTATGCCCGGTTGGTTAGCTAGTTTTGGTGAGCAAGGTGTAGACGAAGTTGTTGCCTATACCCTAAGCTTAAGCGGCAGAGACGTGGACCAAAGCTTAGCCACTGCCGGTAAGGTACGATTCGCAGCATGTGCCGCGTGTCACGGTATGGACGGGAAAGGCAACCAAATGCTAGGCGCGCCTAACTTAACCGATAATATTTGGTTATACGGTGGAAGTGAACGTGCCGTTACTGAGACTTTATATTACGGTCGTAACGGTGTTATGCCAGCGTTTAACGAAACCCTTGGAGAAGATAAAGTACACGTTGTAGCGGCTTACGTGTATAGCTTATCTCAAGAGTAATTTACGCTCATATATTCGCGAATTATGCTGCCTAAAGGTAAGAAAATTCGTTGATAAAAAGCCTCGTTTAACGGGGCTTTTTTGTGTAAATTCACAATCGTTTGTTAATGCTGCGCCGCATGTTGTGAAGCACCATTGCAAGCCACTATAATGCTCATAAACATTGAGCAAGTTATTAACTATACATAGGCAACTCATGCAAGAAAAAGACACTCAGCCTTGGTACAAGCAGTTTTGGCCTTGGTTCTTAATTGCCATTCCATTGTCTTCAGTCATTGTTGGCAGTCAGGTAATACGATTTGCTACAGACGGAACGAATAGCTTAGTGGTTGACGACTACTACAAAGAAGGCAAAGCTATTAACGCCCGTTTAGACAAAATTGAGTTGGCTCGAAATTTGGGCATCACTACCCTACTCAATGTGAACGACGGTAATATCACCCTTGAGTTTACTAACGCAGCGCCTAAAACCGGTGAAGCATTAAAACTAGAGTTTTTTCACGTCACCATAGAAGACAGAGACTTTGAAGTCTTACTTACGCGAGATGCGAACGGGATCTACCGCAGTAATACCGAAAAGGACATCAGCGGTAAATGGCGTATTCGATTAATGCCATTGAGCGAAGAGTGGAAAGTACAGGACAGAGTCAACCTGCCGCAAACTAAGGCGTTTCGTTTCGAGCCATAATGAGTATAGAAATTGCACCGGGCGCTTGTTTTCACTGTGGCTTGCCCAACACCGAAGGGACCAAATACCCTGTCCAGATAGTAGGTCAAACCCATTACATGTGCTGCCCCGGCTGTGAGGCCGTGGCATCAGCGATTGTCGATAACGGTCTTGAAAGCTACTATGAATTTAGAACTGAGCCCGCGGCACGCGGAGATGCTGCCCTTGATAATACAATGGCGTCACTTTCTGTTTACGACGAGCCAGAGCTTCAAGAAGAGTTTGTATTTGATCAAGGTAAAGACAAACAAATTCAGCTTACGGTTGAAGGTATAACATGTGCGGCCTGTGGCTGGCTGATTGAAAAGCAGCTTGCGAAATTACAAGGTATTAAGCAAGTTTCGGTAAATGTGTCTAACCGCCGAGCCACCGTGACATGGGATGATGAGGCGCTTAAGCTTTCTGGCATTCTGAGTCGAATGAAATCTATTGGCTATGATTCCTTACCATTTCAGGCTGATAATCACGAAGCCTCTTTTAAAAAGGAACAAAAAGGCTACCTTAAAAAATTAGGGTTAGCAGGTATCATGACCATGCAGGTGATGATGCTGGCCATGGGCCAATATTTTGATATTTTTGGCAATATCGACGCCGAAGCCATTTCTTATTTCAATGCTGTAAGTTTGCTACTCACCACACCCGTAGTGCTATATTCTGGCAGCATTTTTTACCTCAGTGCATTAAAAGCGCTGCAAGCAAAGTCGGTAAACATGGATGTGCCGGTCACCATCGCCATACTCGCAACCTATATAGCAGGTGTTCTGGCAGTAAACAAAAATACAGGTGAAGTGTATTTTGAATCCATTTGCATGTTCATATTCTTTTTGCTGACGAGTCGTTTTTTAGAACACAGGGCTCGCCACAGAGCCTCAGAAATATCATCAAATATGCTAAAGCTTATTCCCGTTACAGCAGCACGCTGGACTAATGGAGAATGGCACTCTGTGTTAGCAAAACAATTGGTTACCGGCGATAAAGTCTTGGTAAAGGCTGGTGAGTCAGTGCCTATCGATGGGATTGTGCTCGAAGGCAAATCTACTGCCGATGAATCTATGCTTACTGGCGAATTTAGCCCAGTGAATAAAGGTCCTCAAGATAAGGTTTTTGCGGGCTCACTCAATCAACAAGGTAGCCTAACAATTGAAGTTACCAGCAGTTTGAAGTTTGCCATGATGAACCAAATTCTGCGCTTGCAAGAGCTTGCGATGGGCAATAAACCTAAAGTTGCCTTAATAGCCGATAAGCTTGCGAGTTACTTTGTTTCTATTGTGCTGGTAATTAGCGCCCTAACCTATTGGTACTGGTGGTCACAAAACGATCCTCATGCTTTTTGGATCACGATTTCTGTGTTAATTGCCACTTGTCCTTGTGCGCTAGGTTTAGCGACACCTTCAGCACTGACTTGCGCAATGGCTAAACTAAACGAACATGGAATTTTACTGAAAAGAGCCGACGCTCTAGAGCAGATCACGCACGCCACAGATATTATTTTTGATAAAACCGGTACATTAACCGAAGGGAAATTTTCTATTTCCAAAAAGGTCTTTGTTACGCCTCTCGATAACGAAGCGCATACTGAAGCTTATGTTATGGCCTTAGCAAGTGTTCTTGAAACTCGCTCCGAGCACCCTATTGCAAAGGCTTTTGCGCAAGAAACATCGGCCTTTGATTTCACTATAGAAGATTATCAAATTGAAATTGGAAAAGGGATCACGGCCCTTGTTAACGATACGCTGTGCGCAATTGGTTCAAAACGCTTTATTCTCGACATAACATCACAAGCAGATAGTGCGCAGTGGGATGGCGCTAGTGTGTTACTGGCGATTGACAAAAAGGTCGCTGCGGCTTTTTATTTGAACGACACGATTAAAAGCGATGTTGAGGAGGTTTTGCATTCCCTTGAGCGATTTGAACTATCTATTTTAAGTGGCGATGCCCAAGCCAACGTTGCAGCTATTGCTTCTCAGCTCAATATTAATAATGCGATTGGTGCTTGTCAGCCAGAAGCAAAACTTAGCTATGTAAAAGAGCAGCAGTCGCACGGTAAGTCTCTCATTATGCTCGGCGATGGTATAAACGATGCTCCCGTTTTGGCAGCCGCAGATGTTTCAGTAGCGGTCGGAAACGCGTCAGATTTGGCTAAGAATGCTGCAGACGTTGTTTTACTCAACCATCAACTAAGCTCGTTAACAGAGCTTGTGAATATGGCCTATAAAACTAAGCGTAAAATCAAACAGAATATAGCGTGGGCACTGAGTTACAACATGCTTGTATTGCCCTTCGCCGTTGCAGGTGTACTTACTCCTTGGCAAGCGGCTTTGGGCATGTCTTTGAGTTCGATAATAGTAGTATATAATTCTACTCGTTTAATGCGATAATAACGTCATGAGTATCATATTTGTTTTAATTCCCTTAGCTATTATCATCGTCTCTATCGCGATAGGCGTATTCTTTTGGGCGGTCAAATCGAATCAATTTGAAGACTTAGAGCGCCAAGGCTATAGTATTTTGTTTGATGACGATATAAAGCCGGCAAAAACGCAAACCGATCAAGATGAAGAGAAAATGCAACAAACATCTGATAATAGTTTAGAGGACTCAGGTAAGCGCAAGCCAGCTGATGACTGAAATTAGTCTCGCGTCAGCTTTTTTAATGGGACTAGCCGGTGGTGTGCATTGCATCGGCATGTGCGGCGGCATTGCTGGTGCGTTCACTTTTGCCATTCCTAAGAAATCGTCTCCGAGTTTCTATATTCTCGCGTACAATATTGGAAGAGTAGCGTCTTACACCATAGCAGGAGCGGTCACTGGATATCTAGGCGCAATAGCCAGCAGCAGTTTAAGCACGACTCTGCCTATCCTTACGCTTATCAGTGCGATATTTTTAGTATTACTCGCTTTGTATATTAGCGATTGGTACAAAGGCCTTTCTTATTTTGAAAAGCTTGGAAGTCATTTATGGCGAAGACTGCAACCGCTGTCTAAAAAACTCCTCCCCTTTAAGCACCCAGGATACGCATTGGGATATGGCATGGTGTGGGGTTGGTTGCCCTGTGGTCTGGTTTACACAGCGTTAACGTGGTCAATGGCATCCGGTAGCTCCTTAAACGGAGCCTTGTTCATGTTATTTTTCGGCTTGGGAACCTTTCCCGCTCTTATCGCGACCAGTTTAGGCGCTAGCTTTATGGTGCCGTTTCTGCAACATCCTTATACTCGGAAAGCCATTGCTATAGCGTTGATAATTTTTGCAATTGTTTTGATTTTACCCATTATTCACGGTATAAAGTGATCTAAATCAGAAAAGGAGTGTAGCTATGTCTTCAGGGTCAGAGCTCTCAATACACTGCCAAAGTTGCAGTTTCAGTCATCTTTGCTTACCTGTTAGCTTAAATAAATCCGAGCTAGAATCCCTCGACGATATTATTGAACGAAAGCGGCCTCTTCACAAGCACGACAAATTAGTAAAAACTGGGCAAGCTTTCCATTCTTTGTATGCGGTACGCTCAGGTTCCTTTAAATCATACATCAGCGACAAAGACGGTGTTGAACAAATTACAGGCTTTCACTTCCCTGGTGACATTATCGGCTTCGATGCTTTAAAAGACCAAGTCCATCAGAGCTACACGCAAGCATTAGAAACAGCAATGGTGTGCGAACTCCCATACGACACTCTTGATAAAGTATCTGAAAATTATCCCAAGCTGCGCCAACAAATAATGCGGTTTATGAGCGCTGAAATTAAGCATGATCATGACTTGATGATGCTCCTCAGTAAAAGAAGTGCAGAAGAACGTCTGCTTCACTTTGTGAACCATTTATCGCAGCGCTTTGATGAACGTGGCTATTCGGCAAAACAGTTTAATTTGTCGATGACTCGTAATGAAATAGGCAATTACTTAGGCCTTACGGTTGAAACCATCAGTCGCCTACTCACTCGCTTCCAAAAAGAAGGTTTAATTCAGGTAGACGGAAAATTAATTACTATTTTAGACTTTGATGGTGTTAAGCAACGTATGCCAGAAAGCGATATTTTATTTTCGGCAGTAAATTAAGTTTTATTCATCCCTTCGTTGATCCAGCACAAGGTGGTTGCATGCATATGTAGACCACCTTTTTTATACTGTTATTGTAAGAATAAATCCCCACAATGATGGAGAAATCAAATGTTTAACTGTTCGCGCATTCTTGTTGTATTTGACCCCTACCACGAAAAACAACCCGCTTTTGACAGAGCCTGTTTTCTAGCCAATAAAATGGATGCAAGTATTCTCTTAGTAAGCTGCATTTATGATGAAACTTATGATATGACCAACTTTTTGACCACTGATCAGAGAGCCGATATGAAATCTGCACTGTTGAATGGTCAAACAAAGGCAATGCAGAGCTACGTAGGCAAATGTGGGGATGCACAGGTAGATATCAAAGCAGTGTGGCATAAGTCTTTGCACCGTGGCCTTATTGACGTGGCCAGTCATGAGCACTGCGATTTAATTGTTAAAAGCTGCAAAGTGCACAATAAGTTGGCGCATAAATTGTTTACCCCCAATGATTGGAACCTCTTGCGATATAGCTCGGTGAATGTGTTGATGGTAAAAGAACATGACTGGCCAGAAAATGGCAATATTGTGTCCGCCATAAGTGTTGATACAAACGATAAAGTGCACAATCTGTTAAGTGAAAGGGTCACGCAAATCAGTTGCGACTTGGCCGAACTAGTCTCGGCAAAAGTACATTTGGCAAACACCTATGCCGGTGCGCCGGTGCATGTCGCAATTGAAGTGCCTAGCTTTAATGCCCAAGTCTATAACAGGGATGTGCAAGAGAAACATGAGAGAGAGGTCAAGGCAATAGCTAAACAGCACGACTTACCGCAAGAGCATGTGCACATCGGTGAGGGTTTACCTGAAGATATGATTCCTGCCCTATGCGAGAAATTAGACGCCGAGCTACTGGTGCTTGGGTCAGTTGGCCGAAGAGGAATGTCGGCGGCGCTGCTAGGCAATACCGCTGAACATATCATCGATAAAGTTAACTGCGACACCTTGGTGATTAAACCACAGGCTCGGTAGCCTTCAGCACAGGCAAAATAACGGTTAAATGTGCCTTTTGATGAAGCAATAGTGATATAGCGCCGCAATTTACGTATAATTGCGGCGTTTTTAATTGAAGCTACTGTGAATATGTCTGTAAAACCTAAATCTTCTTACAACTTTAACAAGTTACAAAAGCGCCTGCGCAGAGAAACAAGTAAAGCCATTGCTGATTTCAATATGATTGAAGACGGTGATCGCATCATGGTTTGCGTCTCAGGGGGCAAGGACAGCTACACTCTTCTCGATACCCTGCTCTATTTGCAAGCGATTGCGCCTATTCAGTTTTCTATCGTTGCTGTGAACTTAGACCAAAAGCAGCCGGGCTTTCCAGAGCATATTCTGCCGCAATACCTAGAAGAACTTGGCGTTGAATTCAAAATTGTAGAAGAAGACACATACTCCATCGTTAAAGAAAAGGTACCTGAGGGTAAAACAACCTGCTCGCTTTGCTCTCGTTTACGCAGAGGCATCTTGTATAAAACCTCTAAAGCCTTAGGCGCAACTAAAATTGCCTTGGGGCATCACCGCGACGATATGATTGAAACCATGTTTTTAAACATGTTCTACGGCGGTAAAATTAAGTCAATGCCACCAAAGCTCGTGAGTGACAATGGTGAGCACATGGTGATACGCCCACTCGCCTACTGCAAGGAAAGCGACATAGAGCGCTATTCCCAGCAAATGGACTTTCCTATCATCCCCTGCAACTTATGCGGCTCTCAAGAAAATTTACAGCGTAAAAACGTTAAAATGATGCTGCAAGACTGGCAAAAAAGATTCCCAGGCCGCATTGAGTCAATGTTTAGCGCCATGCAAAATATTGTGCCCTCACACATGCTTGACCATCAACTTTTCGACTTTAAATCGCTAAACGTCGACAGTGAAATGCATGGAGATGGTGATATCGGCTTTGATAGCCCCGATATCCCAAAACAATTCACACAGCAAGATACAGAAGCAAGCATAATAGAATTAAAATAATACACACAACAAAGGAGTGGCCGTGAAAATAGGTTTAGCGTTAGGTGCCGGAGCTGCCCGTGGTTGGGCGCATATTGGCGTAATTAAGGCATTAGAAGAACTTGGCGTAAAGATTGACGTAGTTGCCGGTTGTTCTATTGGAGCTTATGTAGGCTCTGCTTATGCTAGTGGACACCTAAATGAACTTGAAACATGGGCTTACTCACTGACTGAATGGCAAGTATTTAGCTTGTTGGGCATTGGTTTTCGTCGCGGCGGCCTCGCCAGCGGTCAGAAGGTATTCGATAAACATCGTTTAGAGTTTTGCGCCGAGTCTTTCGAAAAAATGAAAAAGCCTTTTACTGCGGTTGCTACCGATTTGTATTCCGGTAAAGAGGTGGTATTTAATAAAGGCGATATAAACGACGCAATTCAAGCATCTTGCGCCATTCCAGCTTTGTTTCCGCCGATTGAGCATGAAGGACGTTGGTTAGTAGACGGTGCAGTGGTAAACCCTGTGCCGGTTAATCAGTGTCGTCAGTTGGGAGCAGACTTTGTTATTGCGGTTAATCTAAGTGCTGATTTCAGGCCTCAGCTTATTGAAAAGTTTGAGAGCGAGCATATCGCTTCTCAAAAGAAAACTGATGAGATGATGGGGAAAAGTGCCAATGGCTTTATGAAACAATGGTTCTCACCCGATCCTAAGCCTAACAAAAATACACCACCGGGGATTATGGGCGTAATGAGCAGCGCACTTGAAATACTGCAAGCCAGGGTTACTCGCTCTCGTTTAGCCGGCGATCCTCCTGATATTCTTATTGAACCGCAGCTACGAGACGTTGGGCTGCTTGAATTTCATCGGGCACAAGAACTTTCCGACAAAGGCTATCGAAGCGTAGGCCGTCTTGCCGAGCAAATAGCCTATCAGCTAGAACTAAAAGACAATGAAAGGTCTTAATCAAGCTAGGCCTTTTATTTGCTAGCTAGCGCGGTTATGCGTAACGGTTTCATGGGTAGATTTAAAGGTTTCTCTTGTACAAAAAACTCATCAGTCAAAGTCAAAGTCCCCTGCGTGATGTCGTAGCCATTTGCCATGCTTGCGGTGTAACTTTGATCCTCAAACTGTATCACTAAGCCCTCTACCGATGGCATCATAAAAGACATGAAACTGCCCATCTCATTAAAAAAGGCCTCGTATTGCTGATAGATAAACTGAAGTTCTTCAAAGCTGTAAGAGCGTTTTAAATACTCAGCTTTTGTCTCTAGCTGTACTGAAATGTCACACTTATTTGCCGCTTCCACTAAATCGAGAATAATAAGCGCGTCTGCCATTCTAAGTGCTTTTTCATTGGGGATGGTAAATCGGTTCTCACTGCTGACCTCTAGTGGGATTTGTTGCTTTTGTGTGCTTATTCTCGCACTGTTTATTTGGCAGAGTCGATTAGTATCGATATTTACAAAACCAAAGGCGAATTGCAGCGCTTGTGTATCGTCATTGTCTAATTTGCGTACGTGAGAGTGAAATGTCTTATAAGCAACCTCCAGCTGCTCAGCGTGAACCATGCTAGTCACTGATAGACTTAAAACAACGCCAATACAAACACTGCTAACAATTTGTATTTTACTGAAAAACTTCAACACTAAATTAACTCCCGATTGGTTCTTATCATATTTTGTAATTCATCAATGTATTCTTCTCCACGTTCAGAATAGTCTTCTAATCCTTCAGCGAGCTTCATAGCCGTTATGTCTTGCTGTGTGTTTCTTAACTGTGCTCTTATTGTTCTGAGTTTTTCATATGCTGGATGACGGTTTAAATTTCGCATATATGAGTACATTGCGCTGGATAAGTCATCATATTTTGCGACTTCATGAATAGCCCCTTCATTACGACGATTCGGCACAAAGCCGCAGTTTTCTACAAAACACCACATACCAAAAAAATTGTATCCCTCTACTGCAAAGCGGCTAGTTCCCCAAGCTGACTCGTTAGCGCTTTGCACCAATACTAACTCTACAGGAATTATATCGATGCGGCGCAATAGTGCATCAAACACTTGCCGTTGGCTTTGATCCTCATCAACTCTGTATTCATTTACTAGCCAGTCAATTTCTTCTTGTTGGCCTTCGCTTAAACTTTCCCCTTGAGCGACTTTTGCTTGTAAACCCTGAATATATTGGCGAACCCGAAGTAAGTAAGCATTCTGAGCCTCAACTGCAGGCCGTAAATAGTCGAAAAAAGCCTGCTTTTTGTCGGTCACATCAGCATAAACTGAAAAATCAGGGACTGGATCGCTCGCATGCTCGACTTCGGGGAAATCTTCTACTATAGAGGGGGAAGGCTGGAATATTAGAATGAAAACAATTAGTAGGAATACGCTGAGGGCAGCAAGTGAAACGATTTTAATTTTATGCATCAAATACTCCTGAACTGTCAGATTCTGATGATTCATCATCGCTTTTAGAGCAAAACAGCTCCGTATACAGAACTGCTCTAACGTTAAAGAAGTATGGACCTACCCAAATTAAAGCAAAGCCAAAGGTAAGTACTACGCCCACAAATAAAGCAATGAATATCAAATATATTACCGTCATTTGAAATAGGTACGCGTTTGCCATGCGAATAGATAAAATTAAAGCAGATATAGGGGTAAGCTGCTTGTCAACAATCAAAGGCAAAGTGAATGTTGTTGCCATCGAAACATAAAGTGCGGGAACAACCAAGAGTATCATCCCTATGTCGATACCAATCGATATCAATAAAGTCGCGACACCCAACGGCAAAATATAGCTGATATAGCTAAATACGTTTATTGCTTTTGCGGGTAAACCTCTGGCAGTACTTATCGCCAACATAGACAGTCCGGCAAATAATGGCGCTAAAACCACGTTAATTATCAAACTTGCTACCGCGTTTTGTGTATCGCTCAATTGTGCAACTTGATCGGGCGTTTGGATGTCGAAGACGCTGATAAATATAAAGCCCAATACTAAGGCAGTTGCAAAAAGAGCTAAAATCCCCTGCACTAAGGTCCAATTATTTTGTGAGCTTAAGACCCTTGCCTGAGCTAAGACTTGCTTTACATCAAAATTGTATTCTTTTGCCAGCATGCGCTGAATATGAGCGTCGTTTTTCATATTATCCGTCTATTATTGCTATCTGTATTAACAGACTTTGCAGCATTGTGCGGTCATTATCGTGCCGCTAATCGTAAGAATAATGGTAACACCAATTATTGAGTCACCACTAATAAAACTGCCATAAGTATAAGTACAGCGCCCATTAAGCGGTCAAACATGTATCCATGAGAGACATAGGCTTTACGAATTCTTTGATGGCTTACCATTACACTGACTAATATAAACCAGCAGGCGGTGGCAAAGGCTAAATATACGCCGTAAAAACCTTTAACGATGACGCTCGTTTGTGCGGGAATAGCTAAAGTATATAAAGTTAAAAAAAACAAAGTTGCTTTCGGGTTTAAACCGTTTGTAATAAAGCCAACCATAAAAGCCTTTAAACCAGAGTGTTGCGTGATCACTTCGCTTGCATCGCTACCGCCATTGGCAGACTTACTGCGCAGCCCCCCTATTCCCATCCATACTAAATACGCAGCAGCGGCATATATTAAACTGTTGTATAGCCACGGTGTGGCCTTAATCAAAATGCTTACCCCTAGTATTGAATAAGCAACATGCAGCAATATACCTGTACCTACCCCTATGCTCGTGATTACGCCAGCGCGCCGACCTTGCTGAAGGCTTTGTTTCATGACCACAGCAAAATCTGGGCCTGGGCTGGCTACCGCAAAACCATGCATGACGGCTATTGCTATCCAAACACTAAAGTCAAAGCCCATCGTTTGGGCCCGTGTTGCTCATATTATTAGAAGAAGTCGCAATTGGAAGCTTTGTTTGCGAGCCCCAATCAGACCAAGAACCGTCGTAGACATAAAGCGGTTTGTGTCCCAATGCATCAGCGGCTTGTGCGAGTATACAAGCGGTTACCCCACTTCCGCAGCTAAACGCGATAGGTACTTGATTGTCTGTGCTTGCTAGTGTTGAGTTAAATATATCTCTGAGTTCTTCCAGAGAAACAAAACTTCCATCGCTTTGCTGTATCTGTTTATAGTAAATATTAACAGAATTGGGAATATGCCCTGCCCTAAGATGGGTCTTTGCTTCAGGCTCTTCACCACTAAATCTTGTTTGGCTCCGCGCATCCAGCAGCGGCGTGGGTTTCTTTGTGGAATTTACGACGTGTTTTGCAATAAATGCCCTATCAACAAACTGATAGTCACGGCTAGGACGAGCGACGAAATCTCCTTGTGCTTTAGAGCTAACAAGGCTAGTTGCGGTATCTAAACCTTGTGATATCCACGCTTCTAGTCCCCCTTGTAAAACGAAGACTTTTTCATGCCCCATGTTTTTTAGCATAAACCAAACGCGTGACGCGCAAAAGTTACCAAAATCGTCATAAACAACAATCTCAGAGCCAAGATTAATGCCAAGTTTTCTTACTTCTCGCTCGAAAACTGTTATGGGTGGCATGGTATTGCTTAGGCTAGAGGTAACATCAACAACCACGTTTTGAAAATCAAAAAACAATGAATTAGGTATGTACTCATTGGGATGTTGTTCCATGGTTTTTGACTTATTTACCGGCGCGTCTTTCATACTTGTAAAAAGAAGCACTAGCGAGGACTGATCGAGCTTAGTTTTAAGTTGACTGACTGATATTTCAGACTTGAGCATTATATCTCCTTTAATAACCAGCGTTGCTATGCATTAAGCGAATATTTTGCATTAAATTGACGTTGTCGACACTGGGCCTTAAGAAGCATTTTGCTTTAAATAATCGTTCTTAATCTGTTCATGTAGCTTTCTGATAACGGGGCCATTTCTGAGCTCCAAAGCTTTGTCGATTAATTTAAATGCAGTTTCTACATCGCCGCGGTACCAAAATAGTTTGGCGTTTTCACGAAAAAAGTCGACGTCAGTAAATTGAGGCATACCCCTTACTACATTAGGGTGATAAAAGTCTTGTTTTGCTTTGTACCGGTATTCAATCGTATGGTCAAAAAGTTCACTGAGCTTTAGTTGATCAGGCCCTACATCGCTCCAATTATGCTCTACAATTTTTTGACGCAGAATATTGTATAAACGGGATCTGTTTTGCTTAAGATGTTGAACAATAGCGATCATCTCAGATAACAAGTTCAGTGACGAAAACGTACTTTGCGTCTCAGACAAATTAGGTAAGGTAATGCCGAAAGTTTTATTGATGTTCTCAACGACCGGTTCGAATTTTTTCTTTAGATTACTTAGAGTATCTGCTGACAACGAATTCCGAAGTGGAATATCTGAATAACGCCCACTGTCTGAAATTGCTTGTAATTCGAGATCGAGTTTTGAGTTCAGCTTTTTATCATCGGGAGGAAGAACGTTGTTTAATAGGCGTTTAAGTTCTAGCGCGGACGTGCAGTAACCACTGTTTACTCTGCCGACTTTATTGTGAGACTCCACATATTCTGTGTCTAAACCTAATACCTTGAATATTTCGTAAACCACTGACCCTGGGCCCGACAATTGAGTTTGATACGGACGCACAATAAAATTACTAAAGCGAGCCTTATATTCAAACAGCGTCCTCCCCTCTAGTATTGGTTTATCTTCATTAAGTGACTTTTCCACATAGTCATCAAGTGCTTGTTTTACGAAGTGGCGCTTTACCGTTTGGTTAAATGCCGAAAATAACTTCTCAAAAGGGTGGCGGAAAAATGCAATTACCAAGACTTTATAAGGTGTTAACACCTCTTGCACACGCTGCGAATAAATATGACTGCCTTCGCTAGATAACAAAACTACCTGTTTCTTCTTTTTAGCGGTTTTTATTGTTTCTTCAATATACTCGGTGGTAAGAGAAAGTTCGTTGTTGTGAATTGTTTTATAAAAATAATCATGACCGCCAGAAACGCCATTTTTATCCATGCCATGTTTTGGATAAAGTACACCTTGTTTAGCCAACCAATCCTGATTGTCCAAACAAAACTTTTGAATGGCTGATGAGCCTGTTTTTGGCAAACCAATATGTAATACGATGTCGTATTGGCTAAGATTATTTACATTCATTAATATCTTACATGTCCTTATTTTAATGCGTGAAGTATACAGTAATCAGTAGTAAAAGCATGCCATGGGCACACAAATATACACTGAATTATGGCTGTTTATTTACACGTGACAAAAAGGCAGCATGTGCCCGCTTAGGCTCTTCAAGCGTTATATTTCTGAGTGTTGCTGTAATCAAAGGCTCTGCACTCGAGTCTGCCGCTTCTATAATATTAAGAACTCGCCGATAGTCTTGAAGTACAAAGCTTTGCCCATGCTTTATAAGTTCACTCAATGGCCTAAGCGATTCGTTTATATATGCATGATATTTTTCAAATGCTGACAGGTCGAAAGCTATTTGCTCGTCAGGAGTGCTTGCCGGATATCCCCTACGTCGATTTAGCTTAATAGGCGCCGCTAGGTTTACTTGCTGTTCAGGGTTAAACTTAGCGAGCATCGCTACAAACTCTTGCTGACTTCGAAAAATACGGTGCAAAATAAAAGCGGGCTTTAGTGGACCAAATTGCTCCTTCTCTCTCAGTCGAGACATGCGTTCGTCAACCCCCCGAAATATCGAGCCATCTGACAGTTTTTGCAGCATAGTTTCATCCATAATATTATGAGGATGCATTTTTTTAGGGACATTACGGGTAAGTTTTAGAACAGATTTAACCTGTGGAGCCCTTAACACCTGAATTAAGGGGCTTAGCGCAGGAGAGAATAACTCCGAAGACTCTAATTTGTTACACCACTGAAAACTTATAGTGTCTGCATCTTGAACATTTGAAACCAGGCTTTGGATGCTTGATTGTAAATTCAATGGCGTCCAAAACTCGTCAATATCTATAAACAAAACATGAGAGAAGCCACTCTTGAATGCATTTGCAAAAACCGCCTTGTACAAATCTATTTGTGGGTTTTTTGCGCCATCAAAAAAGTATTCATCGGAATTAATAAAAGAGACTTTTGGGTTGCTTGAAAAGTAGTCAGCAATATCTTGGGTGTTATCACTCGTTCTGTTTACGTAGATTTGTATTTGATCTAAACCGAAATACAAATGATGAAAAATCCATTCTGGTAAATATGCGGCCTCATCTTTTGCTATTGCAGCTAAAAGAATTTTAGTTGTGTTTCGTTTACGTCTGAAACCAAACATATTTTATTCCGTTTGCATGATTTAGCTGGCTATTTATTCAAGTGACAAACTGCGAATTACTTCTCGGAAATCGCCAGTAGCTTTAGTTGTTACATTCTCAAGACTCTTACTGCTGAGCATTAGGGGTGATAAACTACTATCCTCTTCGAAACTGCTCGCCATCACCTCACCAGTTGCAGTATCAATAAGCTCAAGTTGAATGCTCGAATGAATCGTTGTGCTTTCAGAGATTGCCATCGCTCCTGAGCGAACTCTACCAAGAATAAAAGCTTGAGCCTCTAGCTTTTTAGCAAAGTTTCTCATTTCATCAACAGTGGGCGTATAGTTAGGCAAAACCAGTTTCATTTCAGTAGCCAAAGCCTGAATATCAGCAGGACCTAGTATTTCAATAGAGTTAATTGTGTTTAAGTCCTGAATGAGTCGCTTGTTGACATAATCAGATACATCGCCCGGTATTTTCGGCAATAAAATGCGCTGATATTGAGTATTTGAAAATTTTCCATGAACACTTGGCGTAGACCCACAGGCTAGCAGAAAAAAGCCGCATAAAAAGAGGGCAGCGAAGTTAATAATATGCAATTTCACTTTCTAAATTTCCCAGAGCACTTTAAATCACGAGCGACAGTAAACTGTTTCAACTGAAATTGCAGGCATGAAGTTTATTGCATTTGTGTATTTGGAGGTAAAATGGCAAAAATGTCTTGATAATATTTAACACTTTCTAAAGTGACATCTTCTAACATTCTCTCGCGACTAAAAAATAATGAATCTGTTTCTTCCAGACTACTTGCAACAATATCACCGCTTTGCGTATCAATTAATTGCAGATTCACTGAAACCGAGGTTTTAGTAGCAGCCAGTTGAATCCTGCCAATCTGCACTTTTCCTAACATAAAGGCATCAGCGTTTAACGACTCTGCAATTTGCTTGAGCGCCAATTTAGGGCTCTTCTCAAGCAACTCCGCGAGACCTAAATTCTCTGCGCTTTGCTGCACTATTTCTTGAGTAATAAATGTAAAGTCGCTTTGCGTAGCAAAAGCATGTAAAAAGCGTTCGTAAACAAAATCTGAATCATCACCATCAAATGAAGGAAGCAAAATTACCGAATAATTATTAGCGGTGTACTGTTGATTAATAGCGACAGTGTTTGAGCACGCGCTCAATAAAATTATTAAACATAAAGTGATGATTATTTTCATTTTTCGTCTTTTTTGCTCTTTTAGTTATTATTGAAGCAAAGCGATTAAATTGCAATACAAGACCTTAAAAATGTATGGTCAAACACTTGCAACTAGTGAACGATGGATTGATATAAACGTTTGTTGATAGGCTGCATGGAGGGCCATGCATTTTGATGGACTGCTAGCATTTGAAAATAAAATAAATGGTGCCCGGGGCCGGACTTGAACCGGCACACCATTACTGGCGAGGGATTTTAAATCCCTTGTGTCTACCAATTTCACCACCCGGGCACTGTACTGCTAGTGTATGCTAGGATTGGAGGCGGAACCCGGAGTCGAACCGAGATCCACGGATTTGCAATCCGCTGCATA
>CAYQMI010000042.1:22149-28455 GCA_964418575.1 uncultured Glaciecola sp. | reverse complement strand
AGGCAATAAAGCATTTTGCCTCAAGAAAAGCCCTCGATATCGATGGCTTAGGCGATAAGCTTGTAGAGCAGTTGGTTGAACAGAACTTAATAAAAAACCCGGCGGATTTGTTTGAGTTAAGCTTGCCCCAACTCATCTCACTAGAACGTTTTGGTGATAAGTCAGCGGTTAACTTACTGCGAGCCCTCGATACCGCCAAAAGCACCACACTGCCGAAATTTTTATACGCACTTGGTATCAGGGAGGTCGGAGAAGCAACTGCTCGTAATTTGGCCATGCACTTTTTGAATTTAGAGGCTGTTATGACAGCCGCTCCCGAAAGCTTGATTGAAGTGGCTGATGTGGGTGACATAGTTGCTCATCATATTTTTGAATTTATGAAAGAGCCTGCCAATCAGAGCATTATTCATAAACTGCAAGAGCTAGGCGTTCACTGGCCTGCTATTGAGCAAGTATCAGTAGAAGAGCAGCCGCTGGCTGGCAAGACGATTGTGCTCACCGGCACTTTATCTCAGATGGGACGAAGCGAAGCTAAAGCTAGACTGCAAACCTTGGGTGCGAAGGTATCAGGTAGCGTTTCGGCTAAAACTGATTTGCTGATTGCAGGTGAGAAGGCGGGCTCTAAACTTGCGAAGGCAAGCGAACTTGGCATTGAAGTTTGGGATGAGCAGGCGCTCGTTGATTACTTAGCAAGTAATTAAGCACAATGCCGTTTAAGAACACTTGCTCAGCATCACAGAGTGTGAGTTTATAAAAAGTGATAAGTAGCAGACCCTAGCATCATTCCTTTAACAGGGCACAGCGTAACGGAAGTGGGGTGTTTGCTATAATGCTTACTTCGTATGCTAGTTTGCCAGAGCGATACAAAACTAAAAATCGCCGGATCGCGTAAAAATCAAGTGAACAAACAAATAAGGACAGGCTTAGTAAGTCTAAGCAATTGATAAATTATGGATTTAGTAGTTTTTGATTTAGACGGCACTTTATTAAACGACGCGTCACAGATATCGAGTTTCACTAAAGAGACCTTGGCTCTTCTTAAAGATAAAGATATTGCATATACGGTTGCCACTGGACGCACAATGCTTTCTGCTAGCAAAATTGTAGCGGGCCATAATTTTGATTTACCCCACGTGTACAACAATGGGGTAACTCTTTGGGATCCTAAAATTCAAGAGCTTAAGCTTGAAAATGTACTCGCCAACTCCGAAATTGATGAGATTATCGCAAGCGCGGCATCTTATGGTATTACCCCTTTTGTGAACGCGATAGGCCCTGATGCAGGTCAAAAACACCAACACCTTATTTATCACCCGCCTACCGTTCATCAGGTTGAAAGTGACCTAGTGAATAAATACTTTAAGCGTACCGACGCCAAACTACTTCCTTTAGAGGCATTAACTAGTGACAGCCAGGTAACCAATATCAGTATGATTGGCGAGGCCAAGCGCATTGAACAGATGTACAGTGAGTTAAGTGCGCATGACGCATTAGTTGCTTACTCAGGTATTGCTCTTGAAGGAAAACAGTTTAGATGGATGGATGTGCATCACCGCAGAGCCAATAAAGGCAGCGCGGTGATGGGCTTAAAAGATAAGTTAGGAGCCAAAAACCTTATTTGTTTTGGTGATGGTGAAAACGACTTAAGCATGTTTGCTTTAGCTGACGAGAGCTATGCCCCAGATAACGCAAGAGATACGGTAAAACAGTCAGCGAATGCCATCATCGGGCACAATCACAGCGACGGTATCGCACACTTTTTACGAGAGCGCTTTTCGCTCTAGAGCCTAATAGCGTAAATACTAATTGTCGTATTTCTACGCAATTGCTCCGTCATTCCCGCGAAGGCTGGAATCTCCCAACGGTACTAGAATTGTATAAATAAACAGCTGAATTTGACATTAATTGTCGTTTTGGGAGATTTCGGCCTTCGCCGAAATGACGAAGGGTTGCTTAAACGAACAGTATTATGCCTTCGCGGGAATGACGATTTATAGCGTAAGCGAGTAAGACTGTAATAGAGCCCGCTGAATCTTATTGTTTTTCAGCTCTTCTAGAACGCCAAGCTTTGTTTACCGACCAACGCCAGATCCCGTCGAGTCCGAAATAGCCAATCGTCCCGGCTATCACCGAGCATATCAAGCATCCTAAAAGAAAGGCGGGCCCAATTGTGGTCAGCGACTCGATTACCCAGGTCCATGTCAGTTCAAAATGAAAGTTTGTCATTTCAGTCCCAAGTACAGTACTCCCGACCAGATATGCACCGTAGAATATGGGAGGCATGGTAAAGGGGTTAGTTATCCAAACCGTTGCAATAGACAGGGGCAGGTTAACACGCAAAAAAATCGCCGCCGCGGCTGACAACACCATTTGGAAAGGCACTGGCCAGAAAGCAAAGAATAAACCCAGACCAAAAGCCCCTTTGGCAGAGCGTCGATTAAGGTGCCATAGATTTGGATCGTGCAGCAACGAACCGAACATCTTTAAAGATTTATTCGCTTTTACCGTGTGGAAATCCGGTAGTAGTCGCTTAATAAATTTTCTTGGCATAGTCACTTACATGTTTGGGGCACTGTTTGAAATCAACTGACAAAACACTAAGCGCGTTTATCTGTGTCTTCGCTAGTAGCGCATTATGGCCCAATTTGCCTGAAATATCACTGGTATTTGCCATTATCATTGTCTTTGTAATTATTCGCATAATATACGTATCGGCTGTTTTAAATGGGGCATTACTTGGCTTCATATGGGCTACGAGTATGGGCTATTGGTATAGCACTTGGCAACTAGACGAGGGCTTATTTAATCAAAACGTAATTATTGAGGGTAGAGTAGCTTCAGTGATTTCTTTTAAAGCGCCTGAGGATGAAGACCCAAATAAAAAAGCTATCAATAAAACCAATGCAGAGGGTAATCAGCAAGCCGACGGATTTAATCAAATTCAAACCCTCCAGTTTAATTTTACGCTTAATCAAGTGGGCAAATATCCGAGTCTAGCCAAGCCAAAGGTGCGCTTGAGCTGGTATGGCGCTCAGTTTGTGCCAAAGCAGGGGCAAAGGCTACGGCTGCTTGTAAATCTCAAAGCGCCGAATGGGCTGGCAAATCCACATACTTTTCACTATCAAACATGGCTGGCTAGTCAGAATATTGTAGCCACTGCATACGTGATTGATAGTCCTAGTAATGCAGTACTAGATGCTAATGTAAGCTTGCGGCAAAAAAGTATCGACACTTTGGCTAAACTGCCGCTGTCTAAACTTCCTTGGCTGCAAGCATTAAGCTTTGGTCATCGCGCTGACTTTACAGAAGATGATTGGGAATTATTACAGCTGAGCGGTACCGCACACTTATTTGCTATTTCAGGCCTACACGTCTCTATTGTATTTGCTTATTGTTTATTTTTGCTATCCAAACCACTTACTATTCTTTGCGCTTTTGCAGGTCTCCCGCAGTATCATTTGCACAAGCTTTGTGCCTTAGCCGCAGGCTTAATGTGCTTGCTATACGCCTATTTAGCAGGTTTTCAAGTGCCGGTTTTAAGGGCGGTACTGGCGCTTGCTTTGTGGGTTTACTTAACGGCAACGGGCACATATTGGCGAATGCCGTCGGTATTACTGTTTTTACTCAGCGCTTTTTTTATTCTGTTTCCTTTTTCAATCTTGTCCATAAGCTTTTGGTTTAGCTTTATCGCGGTGCTCAGTATTTGGGTATTTGTCTGGCGTTATGGCGCAACTGCAAAGCCTTCGTTTTTGCATAAATTAAAGTTGACCTTTTATCTGCAAGTCTGGCTTTCATTAATTACCTTACCGCTTACGCTGTATATATTCGACCAGCTACCGATATTCGCGCTAATTGCCAATCTGATATTAGTACCGTGGGTGAGTATTGTGATTGTGCCTTTGTGCGTTCTGGCCTCTAGCGCAATGCTTGTTTCGATGTATTTTGATGTGTCTGGGCTTTTACATGCCCATTTGTTTACTTGGGCAAATAGCGCGATGGAAGCAAGCCTGTGGTTAATGCAGAAAACGGTGCTTGCTTCTCATGTGATTGATTTGCCTGATTTGCATTTTGATACAGGCAGTTTGTTTCTGATTGGTTTGTTAGTCTTATTATTTGTTTTACCGTTTTGGCCTTTAAAAAAGGTGCTTGTCAGCTGTGTTGTTATCACTTTTTTTGCTAAAGCGTATGCACAAGGCCCTGACGAGGCAAGTTTGCTTATATTCGATGTGGGTCAAGGCAGTGCTTCACTGCTTCGCTTTAGTGATGAAAATGAGCAAGCACAGGCATGGCTGTTTGATACAGGCGCTAGCTTTCGATCTGGCTTTTCAATGGTTGAGGCCGTGATTTTGCCATATTTAAAAGAGCAGGGCATAAGCCGAATTAATGTATTATTGCTGAGCCATTTTGATAATGATCATGCTGGTGGGGTGAATGTACTAAGTGCAGCGATGAATATTGAGCAAGTGATCACGCCTCAGCATCGATGCAACCAAGCAGGCTCTGCTGAGCTTGAACTGGGCGCTGTTAATTTGGGCATCGAGATACTCTGGCCTTTGTTGCCAGTAAGCGGTGAACTCAATGCCCACAGTTGCGTCATAAGGCTAAATGTTGGCAATACCAGCATACTGTTTGCTGGGGATATTGAGCGCGCTCAAGAGGATGAGCTGCTGCACCTTCACCGTGGTACGAGTAAGCTTAAAGCTGACATTTTAATCGCGCCTCATCACGGTAGCAGAACCTCATCAACAAAGGAGTTTGTAAAAGCAGTATCGCCTTCCTATGTGGTGTTTACTGCTGCGCAGCCTAATCGATGGCAATTTCCACATCCAGAGGTTGTCGCAAATTATCAAGAAGTAGGGAGTGAAATCTTGCAAACGGGTAAACACGGATTTATTGAATTTAGCTTTCAAGACAATCACATACAGCAGCGTTCCTATCGACAAAATATCTACAATCGATGGTATTTTAAAGCAGCAAATTAGCCATATTGGATGAGCTTCAGGTATACTTTGTATCTTGTACTTGTTATTTAATCTAGACCTGTTCAAAGCATGCTCGCATAGCTGTATCTTTTGCGGCATTAAGGAGACAAATGGAACTTTCGGCGTCTAAGCCATTGAACAAACCCGTGAGTAAGTCGATCATTCGTCGCTTTGTTCGTTATTTAGGTCCGTATAAAGGACTTTTCTTTGTTGCAATCATTGGCATGGTGGGATACTCCGCCATCGATACTTTTGTGCTTATGCAGCTTCAGCCGCTCATTGACGAAAGCCTAAACAGTGGTAATTATGCCTACTTAAAAATGGCAGCTTATTTTATTGTTCCTTTGTTTTTTCTTCGCGGTGTTTTCAATTTCATGGGTACCTACACGCTCGAATATGTGGGCACAAAGATTGTAATGACTATGCGTCAGCAGTTATTTGATAAATATATCCATCTGCCTATAGAGTTTCACGATCACAACAGCAGCGGCACCTTAATCTCCAAAATTATTTACGACACTGAGCAGGTCAGAAACGCAGCGGGTAAAGCGTTTTTAACGCTGATCCGCGAGGGTGCTCTGGTAATCGGATTGTTATCAGCGATGTTCTACTATTCGTGGCAGCTTTCGTTGATATTTTTACTCATAGGGCCGCTCGTGGCGGTTATTGTCACCTTTGTGAGTAAGCGTTTTAGAAAAGTCAGTAAAGCGATTCAACAAGCCATGGGCTCACTAACTTCATCTATTGAACAAGCGGTGAAAGGGCATAAAGTAGTTTTGATGCACGACGGTCAAAAGTTAGAGTCTTCTCGCTTTTCTCAGCGTAACAACCAAAATCGCCAGCAAACTATGAAGCTGGTGACGTCGCAAATTTTAAGCGTGTCGAGTATTCAGGTTATTGCCTCAATCGCACTAGCTTTTGTGCTGTTTTTTGCAAGCACACCAAGCATGGTTGAGCATCTTACAGCCGGTATTTTTATTAATGTTGTGGTGTGTATGGTCATGCTGCTCAAACCTTTAAAACAGCTGACCACCGTAAATACTGAGTTTCAAAAAGGCATGGCGGCCTGCGCCAGCATATTCGAAGTACTAGACCAACTGGATGAAACGGATAACGGCACCATTGAGCTCGAACGAGCTAGCGGCGAATTGTCGTTTAACGACGTGACATTTACTTACCCAACCAAACACGAGCCTGCGCTTAAATCCGTGAGCTTTGAGGTGAAGCCCGGGCAAACGGTAGCCCTTGTAGGGCGGTCAGGAAGCGGTAAGTCAACAATGTCGAATCTGCTTACCCGTTTTTATCGTCCTGATAGCGGCACCAT
>CAYQMI010000042.1:0-22049 GCA_964418575.1 uncultured Glaciecola sp. | reverse complement strand
GGTCAACGTCAAAGAATCGCAATTGCGCGGGCCATTCTTGCAGATGCGCCAATTCTCATTCTAGATGAGGCGACGTCGGCGCTAGATACTGAATCTGAAAAATTTATTCAAACCGCGTTGGATGAATTGCAAAAATCGAGAACCAGTATCGTCGTCGCGCACCGTTTATCAACCATTGAAGCAGCAGACTTAATTCTGGTGGTGGAAGACGGCGAAATAGTTGAATCAGGCTCTCATCAAGACCTACTCGATGCACAAGGTATGTACGCAACGCTGCACAGCATGCAGTTTTCTGGATAAATGTGATGTCTTTGCAGCGCGCTTGGTATTTAAGTGACAAACAAGCACCTTGGTGGTTGCGTTTATTCATTCCCTTTGAACTCTTGTTTGGCCTCGTCGCGCGCATTCGCAAAAGCCTATACTCACGCGGAATCTTGCATCAATATAAAAGCAGCTTGCCTGTTGTGATTGTTGGCAATATTAGCGTTGGTGGCAACGGGAAAACACCGCTTGTGTTAGCTTTGGCTTCATACTTCAGCGACAAGGGCATTCGATGCGCGGTGCTATCGCGTGGATACGGTGGTTCACAAACAGAATTTCCATTTTTGTTAAGCAACAAAGATATGCCTGAAGTGGTGGGGGATGAGCCTGCGTTGATTTGCCAGCGCCTTAATATTCCAGTGGTGATTGACCCAAAACGTGCAAGAGGCGCGCAGTTTATTGAAGCGAATACAGATGCACAAATCATCATTTGTGACGATGGTTTGCAGCATTATGCCTTGGGCAGAGATATCGAATTGTGCGTCATGGACTCAAGAGGTGTGGGCAATGGCAGACTTTTACCACGAGGTCCACTACGAGAGCCAGCCAAGCGATTAAACAGTGTTGATTGGATAGTCTTGAACGGTAAGCGTGAAAAGAGCGATGCTACCTTAAACGCAACAAATACTCCGGTCACCGAGATGCAGTTAGTCCCCCATGCATGGATAAATGTAAAAAGCGGAGAGACGCTTGATATAAGCAGTGGAGTAAAGAAATTCTCAGCTAGCCCAAGTGTTATTGCACTAGCAGGTATTGGTGATCCTAAACGTTTTTTCAACACCATGCAGACCTTAAATATCAAGCCTAATGAAGCGATTGCATTGCCAGATCATCATAAGTTTTCAGCCAATGACTTGCCCAATGCAGATGCGGTATTAATGACAGAAAAAGACGCGGTAAAGTGCAGGGGTTTTGCATCAGAAAAGTGCTGGTATTTGCAGGTGAATGCGCAAATTGACGATGTTTTTTATCAAGATATACTGCAAAAAATTGCTAACAAAAATGCAAATTTTCACGAGCAATTAAGTACAAACTTAACAAGCGAGATAAAATGAACTTCAATAAGAAACTGCTAGATATCATTGCTTGTCCTGTATGTAAGGGCAAGTTGGTGTTGCATCAGGTTAGTGTAGAGGGTGTTGATACACCTGAATCTAGCGACTCAGAGAGTGATTCGAACAATGCAAGCTATGAGTTAGTCTGTCGCTTTGACCGCTTAGCATATCCTATCGAAGATGGTATTCCAGTATTGTTAGAAAGCGACGGTCGTGAACTAAGCTTAGACGAGCTTGAAAAGGTAAAATCTCATGACTGATTTTACGGTTGTTATCCCCGCAAGGTTTGCCTCCTCTCGTTTCCCTGGCAAGCCGCTCGCCTTAATTGGCAATAAACCCATGTTACAGCACGTACACGAAAGGGCCTTAGAGGCGGGCGCGACAAAAGTAATTGTGGCCACTGACGACGTGCGTATTCAGCAGACTGCTGAAGCCTTCGGTGCAGATGTGTGTATGACCTCACAAGATCATCAGTCGGGCACAACCCGTATTGCAGAAGTTATCTCCACGCGCGGCATAGATGAAAATGAAATTGTGATTAATGTGCAGGGCGATGAGCCTTTTATTCCACCAGAAAATATCAAACAAGTCGCCGACAATTTAGCAGCAAACAGCAATTATCCTATGGCTAGCTTGTGCTATCCAATTGATAGTTATGATGACCTATTAAACCCCAATGTGGTTAAGGTAGTGAAAAGCGTTGAAGGGCAGGCCCTATACTTTTCGCGAGCGCCTATTCCTTTTATTCGAGGGCTGTTAAAGCAAGATGTGAGTGGGAGCCTTTCGTTTGATAAAGGCGCTATTGATAAGCTGTCTTCTCAGCGTACTGATATGTTTCTTCGACATATTGGCATTTACGGTTACCGAGCAAGCTTTGTTTTGAATTTTAGTCAGATGGGTGACAGCGCGCTTGAGTCTTTAGAGTCATTGGAGCAATTGAGAGTGCTTGAATATGGGCACAAAATACACATTGCGATTGCCTCCGGTGCGCCGCCGCATGGGGTCGACACGCCAGAGGATTTGGATAAACTGAACCGTGTTTAGGCTTTAAGTTTTCAGCGACTAATCTTGTTCGTTTGATACGACGGCCCACATATCATGCTCGTCGGTATGGATAATTTCCACCCATAGTCTTTGACCAACTTCAACGTCGTGCACGTCATTTAAGTGTATCACGCCGTCTATCTCTGGCGCTTCTCCGAAGCTTCGGGCAATGGCGCCTTCGCTGTCAACACTGTCGATAATGACATTATATTCGTTGCCTATTTTTGCTTGAAGTCGTGCGTAGCTTATTTGCGATTGCACTTCCATAAAGCGGCGCAAACGCGACTCTTTTACTTCTTCAGAAACATGGTCAGGCAGTTGATTTGCGGTTGCACCCTCTACCGGCGAATATTTAAAACAACCCACACGGTCGAGTTGAGCCTCTTTTAAGAAGGTCAAAAGCTCTTCGAACTCCTCTTCTGTTTCACCGGGGAAGCCAACAATAAAGGTAGAGCGAATCACCAAATCTGGACACATCTCACGCCATTTTTGAATGCGTTCCACTGTGCGCTCGGCGCTACCAGGGCGTTTCATCAGACGTAAAATACGCTTGTTTGCATGCTGGAAAGGAATGTCTAAATAAGGCAGGATTTTTCCCTCTGCCATCAATGGAATTAAATCATCTACGTGCGGATAGGGGTAAACATAGTGCAAACGCACCCACATATCCATACCACCGAGCTTTTCGCATAACTGCTGCATGTGGGTTTTAACCGGCATTCCATCCCAAAAGTCAGTCTTGTACTTTACGTCAACCCCGTATGCACTGGTGTCTTGTGAAATTACCAATAATTCGTTCACACCCGCGGCTTTTAAACGCTTCGCGTCGTTTAATACTTCTCCCACTGGGCGACTGACTAAATCCCCGCGCATTGATGGAATAATGCAGAAAGTACAGCGATGATTACAACCTTCAGAAATTTTTAAATAAGCAAAATGTTTGGGAGTAAGTTTTACACCATGATCAGGCACTAAGTGTAAAAAAGGATTGTGTTTTGGCTTAGGTAAATGATCGTGAACTTGTTGCACAACCGATTCATATGCATGAGGGCCAGTAATAGACAGAACATTTGGATGTACCTGACGAATCTCGTCTTCTTTCACACCTAAACATCCAGTCACAATGACTTTGCCATTTTCAGCGAGGGCTTCACCAATGGTATCTAAAGATTCCTGAACAGCAGAATCTATAAACCCGCAGGTGTTTACAATAACCAACTCTGCATCATGGTAAGTGGGCACCACATCGTATCCCTCTGTTCTCAGCTGGGTCAGAATACGTTCAGAATCTACCAAGTTTTTTGGACAGCCTAGCGACACAAAACCAATCTTTGCACCTTGCTGATGGTTCATGCTTTGCTGCTCAGTGAGCACGCGAATAGGCGTTTCTAAGGTGGTCGACTGCTTAATGCTGCTGCCTGATGCAGGTGTATACTGCTTAACGGTCATGCTATATGGTCCAAGAACAACTAAATTGCGCGCATTATACCGTATTTACCTGCGGGTAACATACTTGTGGTGTTTTTATCCGGTGGTTATTTCGGACGATAATGACATCATTGATTTACTCTTCACCTTTACCCTTTTTAAGCCTCATTGCTTTGTTCGCCATGTTGTCTTTATATTTTTTAAGCGGGTTAGGGGGGGCCTGCGTTTCGTTAAATTGCAGAGGCTTTTTCACTAGGCGTGCAAGCTCGCTTGGCGGTAGAGGTTTTGCTATGTAATAACCTTGAGCAAAATCAGCACCTAACTCTTTGAGGGCATTGAGCTGACTGAGGGATTCAATGCCCTCGGCAGTAACTTTCATGCGCAAGCTTTGCCCTAATGCCACTGTCGCGCGCACGATTTCTAGTGCGTCTTCATTTATCTTGCCATCTGCGGTGTTGTCAATCGCATCTATAAAGCTTCGGTCAATTTTTATATGTTGAACAGGTAACTGATGCAGATAGGCTAAAGATGAATAGCCAGTGCCAAAATCATCAATAGCAAGCTCTATATCGCGCTTCATAATTTGTTCAAGTAAATACTTAATATGCTCTGTATTCTCAATTAAAGCAGACTCAGTAAGCTCCAGTTTTAAGTATTTTCCCTCAAGCCCCGTGCTCATTAAAACGTCATCGATTATTTTAAGGAAATCATTTCCTTTAAGCTGATTCGAGGAGAGGTTAACCGATACCGTAAGCTGGTCTAAGCAATTGAAAAGTTGCCATTGCCTCAGTTGCTCACAGGCGGTTTTAAGTACCCATTTACCAATATCAACAATGAGTCCGGTCTCTTCAGCCATGGGGATAAACATATCCGGCGGTATATTGCCTCGCGTTGGATGGTTCCAGCGAATGAGTGCTTCACATCCACTTACGGTATTGGTTTGCAAATCAATTAAGGGTTGATATACCAATTTGAATTCATCAAGGTTGACCGCGCGGCGTAAATCAGCTTCAAGCTCCGATAATTCCAGCGACACTTTGCGCATCTCTTTATCGAAGGTCTTAAACTTGCCCTTGCCGTCTTGTTTCGCATTGTACATGGCTATATCGGCATCGCGCAAAGCACCAGTGACTGCGGTATATGAGCTATCGCAAAGCACAAGGCCTATGCTCATTTGAAAGTGCACGGTGAGATTGTCCAATACAAAGGGTACATTGAATGATTCAATGATACGCGTACCCAATTCTTCCAAGGCTTTTAGGTCGTCGACGTCCTCGCAAATCACGGTAAATTCATCGCCACCAAGGCGCGCAGCGTGTTGATTGTCAGACAGTAATTTTGACAACCTCATCGCGCTAGCTATAAGCAGTTCATCCCCGATGTTGTGTCCATGCGTATCGTTTATTTGTTTAAAACGATCGCCGTCTAAAAACATTAAACCAAAGGGTTTTGCAGACTCGTTTTGATTTTTGCTTATGAGAGATGTTACACGTTTTATGAGCCACTGACGGTTTGGGAGACCAGTCAATGAATCGTGAAAAGCAAGATGAAATAGTTTGGTTTCGGCGACTTTTCTTTCGTTTATTTCAACTTGGAGTTCTGCTGTTCTGCTCTCGACTCTTTGCTCAAGTTCGTCGTTAAGTTTAGCGAGGGAGTCAGTAGTATATTGCAATTCAGCGGCGTGCTCTTTTAGCTGTTGGGTTTTTTCTGCTACTTTTTCTGCCAACGCTATTTCTCTGCTAGCAAGCAAGGACATTCGCCATTTAACAAAGCCATAGACCATGGCAGCAGAGCATAAGATAAACAGTATTCTTGCCCACCAAGTGCTCCACCATGGCGACAATATTGTAAAAGACAAACGTGTACCTTCGCTATCCCAAACACCATTGCTGTTTGCCGAAAAAACCTCAAATTCATAGTCACCAGGAGGTAAATTATCATATTTTGCAAAACGTTCACCGGCACCAATGTGAGTAAATTCCTGTCGCCAACCTTTTAGGCGATACTTAAAGCGATTAAATTCAGGGTGGATAAAACTTAGCGCAGTAAAACTAAATTTCACGTTATTGAGTGTATGCTTCATTGCTAAGGTGGTTTCACTTGATGAAACTAAACGAGGAACGATAGCTAGTTTGTTGGTGTCACCTTGTTGAGTAAATTCAACCTTTAAAAGCTTAGTTTTTGGCGCGTGCGTATTTTCAGCCATATTGTTAACGTTAGCTATGTTTACACCGCGTTTATTCGGAATGTAAAGATTATCGCCTACTCGGGTAAATTCACCGTGAGTGCTAAGCGCATCGCTAACTAGGCCATCTCTTTCGTAAAAATGACTAAAGCTGCCGGTATTGATGTTGAGTATGGAAAGCCCCTTATCAGTTGCAATCCACAAGCGGTCAAATTCATCTTTGTACAAATAGTTTATAGCATTACTCGACAGCCCGTCCTCGACCGTAAAACCTTGTTGCTCTTTATTGATGGCGTTATATCTTATAAGTCCATTGACGGTGCCAAGCCATATTTCTTCCATGGATTCTACTAAGACAAAATACATACGATTGTTATCGAACGCTAACATCGTATGAAACTCCATGCTTTCTAGGTCTAGGTATTCCAGTGCATGTTGACCAGCGATAAATAGTTTGTTCTCGTAAAGTTGTAAGTGAGTAATTTCAGAGTTTACTATTTCAGAATCGCCGCCGCGAACAGTGTGAATGAAGTTGGTAAAGTGCTTACCTTCGTAATCAAAGTATTGTAAGCCAAAACCCCATATAGCTAACCATATGCCGCCTTTGTCATCGGGCAACACAACAAACACATTATTGCCAGCTAGGGTTTTGTCTAGTGCTTGCTCTGGCTCGTGCTCAAAGCGTTCAGTATCAAGTGTGTCGGGATCAATTCTATTTACTCCCCCAGCCCAACTACCTGTCCAAATGAAGCCGCTTGGGTCTTGCGCAATCGATATCACTGCATTTGATGAAAGTGTGTTAGCGTTTAAGGGGTCGCTTTGAACGCTCCAAAATTTACCTGTTTGGTGATTAAATACGTTTATGCCACCGCCGTCAGTGGCAAACCACATGTCATTATTCTCGCGGACTATCGCATCAAAAGAGTGTGGGAACACTTCTCCAACTTGTTCAGTGATTTGTTGAGTTAAGCTTCTAAAAATTTCAAGTTTTGGGGTAAGCCTGAACAAACCGTAGTGGTTTGCTGCTATCCACAGAGAGCCATACGCATCTTCTGAAATTGCTTCGATAGTTGCGAAGGGAAGTCGACCGTGTTCATCAATGCTAGATTTATGGCAGTTGAATTGGTCTGTAGCATGGTCAAAAACGCAGACGCCGTGTTTTTCTAAGCCTGCCCAAACGTTGTTTGCAGAGTCGATAAAGACAGTAGACACATCGCTGGTCAAAAGTCCTTTTGCACCGTTTTCAATTGAATGAATTGTGTATTCTAAGTTTTCTGTATTTAGTTGAATTAAGCCCTTCGGCGTTCCCAGCCATAGGTGCGAGCGAGTTTCGTCAATTGCAATATTGCGAATTAAAATTACCTTGAACAGACCACTGATAGATATTGGTACTTCTTCAATTGTTTCAGCATTGATGTCAAATCTAAATAGGCCATCCTCAGAGGCCAACCAAAGACTATGACTCGACTCTTCATAAGCGATGGCATGCACTAAACGAGAGCTTAGTCCAAAATCAAGCAGGTTATAATGCGCCTCAAGCTGCATAGAGCCGGGATTGAATGCACTTAGGTTGGCGTTTATATCAACTAGCCAGACATGGCCCGTTTTATCGGAAATTAAGGCATTGATCTTTTGTTCTTGAAGGACTTCAACACTGTCAAAGCGATTATTTTCATAGTCAAAGCGATGTAGGCCATTCGCCGCGACCCAAATTTCTCGATTTTTGTTAAGTAGCAAACGCGGAGAAACACTCCCAGACTGCAAAACAGGATTGTATAATTCAAAATTTTCTAAGGAGTACCCGTCGTAACGTTTTAAACCTGAAGAGCTTGCAATCCAGATGTAGCCTTCTTTGTCTTGCTGACTCTCACGTACAAAAAACTTTTGATTTTCTTGGGAGAAATGGGCAGGTATAGCCCGATAATTAGCAATTGAACGCAATTGTTCTGAATCTACACCAATATTTGCGGCAAGCGGTGGATTGACTAAGCACAAAAGTGCACAAAGCAAAAATGCTCTGTGTATTTGTTTTAACTTGCCAAGAAGTGTGTGTGTCATCTCACCATTCGTGTATGTCTGCTAAACTTATACGCTACTACCTAAGATAATGGATGGCGTAGGGTATTTATGCGTTGGTTATATTGTTAGTGTATTTTACCGAAACGATTAACTGTGGTTATCGGCAGAATGACGCTAGACTTGAAGTTATAATCAAGCGGCAAAAATGCAGATACACTAAGTTTCTGGGACGAATATGCTTTTTAGAAAGCGCACTTCAAAAGTGTATGCATTTTTATATAAACGTTTGTGTAGGCGATATAATTGCGTATGATTCGCCTTGTTTACATTACTGTCAATTCAAGTGCGGCGAAATTGCAATTTGCATTATCGCGCACAATGAAAGCTTATTAGGAAAGGAATAAAACCATGATCAATTTAAGCGCAATAGTAAAGCGATTTGTATCTTGTTCAGCAATTACTGTGCTGACCTTATCAGCAGTAAGTTTTTCAGCCATTGCGCACGATGGAAATGAAGAACTAGCAACAGTTGTGCTTGACCGAGATGCAGATAAACGCTCACGCGACGCAAGCCGCCACCCAGTTCAAACACTGTCATTTTTTCATGTGTGGCCTGGGATGAAAGTTGCCGAGGCTTTGCCCGGTGGTGGTTGGTATTCTGAAATTATTGCAAATTACCTAGGTGCAGATGGTGCGCTGTACGGCATTAACTATAACGATAGTATGTGGCCGATGTTTGGATTTTTTACACCTGAAAGGATTGAGGAAATGTCAGCCCGCACGGCAGCTTTTCCCGAAATGCTTAACGAATTAAGTGACAACGGAATTACCGCTGGTGGATTTACGTTTTCAACTGCGCCTGAATCATTAAACGGTGAACTCGACAGAGTGCTCTTTGTAAGAGCTTTGCACAACTTGGCTCGTTTCGAAGAGCAAGCAGGTACGCTTAGTGAAGCGCTTAGCCTATCTTTTGACCTGTTAAAAGAAGATGGCATGGTAGGCGTTGTGCAGCATCGAGCCCCTGAAAATGCTGATGATGCATGGGCGGATGGTAGCGCCGGATATTTAAAGCAAAGTTTTGTAATTGCGGCGTTTGAACAAGCAGGCTTTGAATTAGTTGCCTCTAGTGAAGTGAATGCAAACGACAAAGATCAGCCTACTAGCAATGACATTGTTTGGAGGTTGCCGCCAAGCTTTAATGGAAGCGCGGACGACCCAGAGAAGCGAGCAGCTATGGAAGCTATCGGTGAAAGTGACAGAATGACTTTGTTGTTTAAGAAAAAAGGCGCAGAAGTTAAGTTTCACTAATAACGGAGATAGATTTAATCATGTTTGAGCACTTGATAGAAAAGGCTCAGTAGTGATATGGCATTAAAATTTCCACTGAATCATTATGATGAAGCTGGGCGCTTAAAACCGCCTTTGCTTTTTTATGTGTTTTTATTGTTTTTGTGTAGAGGCTTTTTGCTATTAGTTATTTCTCTGTCGTTTAGAGAAGACAGCAGTAGAATGATGTCGCTATTTTACCCAAGTAAATGGGATTTTTATTGGTCCTTATTGCCAAGTGTTCCGGCAATTGTAATTTTAGGACTGTTTGCACAACGCTCTAAGCTTTGGGAAAAAGGCCGTTACGGCATGTTTAAATTTATTCCCGCCATATTTTTGCTAGCCTTACTTGCGGATATCGCGGTACAGCTGAGTATACTATTTCGAATGGATTTTCGCTTCTCGTTTACTCATGGCTTGTCCTTATTGATTGCGGGAGTAGGGCTGGCCTATGCTGCAAAAAGTCGTCACATGAAAGATTTACCGCGCGATTGGTGCAAGCCAGACTGATCTATCGATTCAGGACAGACTCAGCAAGGCGCGAACAGAACAAGCCTAGTTAGTGTTCGCGGCTAGAGCTTTATCAAAGTATTCTTTAATTTGAATATCAGGGTTTTTCACGAGCTTATCGTAGCAAATTCCCGCAAAAGCATAGGACTTATCTTTGTTCACCAAAAATATGCTAGGTGCTTCCGGCACAGATGTATCATAATGCCATTGCCCTCCGGCTAATTTTCGAAACACTTCACCCGTGTAAGCGCCATACATATTACAAATGGTGAAGACGGCTTTGTCTTCTAGGCTTTGAGCAGGGTAGGTAGAAATAAATTTTTCAATCGTTGTATCTACCTCAGTAATGCTATCTACTGAATTGTCTAGGGTAATATCGAATTCTTCTTTTGCTGCCGTTATTGCATCAGCAGCAGTTTCTGCCATTAAGGTATCAAGTTCTTGTTGTAGCATCACTTTTTCACTGTTTGCTTGCATTATTCAGAAGGTAAATCAATTTGACGGTGTTGTAAAATAAGTTTTTCAAGTAGGCATGTACCTGGCCCTTTATCGTCGGGCGTAGGGCTGATTAAATAGGCAGTCATTTGTTTAAACTCGCTGCCTTTTACTAAAAGTCGCTTCAAATCGCCTTTGCTCACAAGTTCGTTAACCTTGTGGACAGGTAGCCAACAAAACCCAATATTATGCAGGAGTAAATCAATTGCAGTGTCGAATTGACTAACTGTCCAGCGATTCTCAGACTTAAGCCAACCTTGCTTTTCTTCTGGCTTGTCAGAGCTATCTGCAATTACAATTTGAAGTTGCTGTGCTAACGCACTGGGTTCAATTTGTCCTTCAATGGCCGCTAATTCGTGCTGTGGATGACTCACTAAAATAAACTCAACGTGACACAGGGCTTCACCTAAATAACCTTTAGGAATGCTCATGTTAATTGCTAAGTCTGCTTGGTGTTTTAGTATTGCGTCGCTAGTGCCGGTTAGCACGGTGTCTTTTATTTTTAAACGACTTCCTCGAGATTCTGGTAAAAAGGCTTCTAAAACCGGAAAAAGTGCCGCTCGTGGATAGGCTAAATCCACCGCAATCACAATTTCAGGCTCCCAGTCTTGATTGATATTGACGGCTAGTAGTTCTAAGGATTCGACGTTTTGGGTTAAATCGCGGGAGCGGCGCAGCATTACTTCGCCTGCTTCTGTTAGCACAGCTTTTCGTCCAAGCACCTCTAACAGTTGCACGCCAAGCATGTCCTGCAACTTCGACACTGCATGATTTAACGACGATTGTGATTTGTTCAGGGCCTGAGCCGCCTGAGCATATCCGCCAAAATCGACAACCGCCTGCAAAATGCGCCATTGTTCTAGTGTAGTCTTTGGTCTGTACACAAGGAGTTACCTTACCGCTGTTAGTCTATGTATATTAGACCATCGATTTTACGTTAAACATTCGTAATTATAAAAAATAAACTATTCTTTATTATTTCGTGTAAATTTTGTTAGACCTTAACAAAAAGAACAAATATGAAATACGCTTCGTTTTTACCGCTATCTGCATTAGTTGCGCTGGGCCTAATAAACCTATTAGTGCATTACGATGTTATTCCTCCTGGACTGGCGATTCTGGAAAGTTTGCGTGGGGCACTCGACCAAGGTTTTTACGTTGTAATTTTTTTAATCATTTTACTTGAGTCGATAGTGTATCTTGGATTTTATTTTCCAGGTCAATTTTTTGCTGTTTTATTAGTGGTGGGAGCCAAGCCAACGCCTCTAGATGTGCTCTATTTAACAATTGCCATGGTCTTAGCTGCAACCATCGGTTCTGCTATTAATTATTATCTTGGCAAAACCACAAAGCGCCAAGACGAAAATGCCTCTGAAACTAAGCTAAAGCATCTTCTTCTGGCCATGATTCATATTAATTCTCTCGCGTTTTTCATGTTTTCACAGGGTGCAAATAACAAAACTTTTAAGGTTGTTTTGTTAGCGGGCTTGTTGAATTTACCCTATTACTTGCTGCTCATAGCTGGCACTGCGGTATTAAGCGAAGAGGTGATGGCGATGGCCGAAAATACGGTTCTGCTATTTTCGCTTATCGGTATTTGGTTAGTTGCGGCAATGGTTTACGATTTTCGAAAGCATAAAAAAGAGGCCAATGAATCAGCAGCCTAAGCTTATGCTTTGTTCTCAAAGCTCACGGGGCAATAGTTGCTCTTCACGGTGATTACATGTCACTGCGATTGAGAATGTCGCTTTTATTTTGTGATATGAGCGATAGCTCTGCTAGCTGCAACCATACCAAAGGTAGCGGTCACGCCCACAAAGGCTCCAAAGCCAGTGCTGCAGTCCATTTTTCCTGAACCCTGAGCATTATTTTTAGCAAAAGACACTTCGCCATCGCCCATTGGGTAGCGCAGCTGTTCTGTCGAATACACTGCTTCTATGGAGAATCGGCGCTTTAAATTGCTCGAAAAATTATAGTGACGTCGCAATTCACTGCGCACTTTTGCAAGTAAAGGGTCTTGTGTCGTTTTTGCCAAATCGCCAACACAAATCTGCGTAGGGTCAATTTGTCCTCCCGCGCCTCCCACGGTGATCACTTTAATCTTATTGCGCTTGCAGTGCGCGATAATGGCGGTTTTCGCACTAACGCTATCCACTGCATCTATCACTACATCAAAAGACTTGCGAAGGTAGTCGTTAACGTTATCGCTAGTGACAAAGTCTTCGATAGCATGCACCTCGCATTCAGGGTTGATATCGAGAATACGTTTTTTCATTACCTCGACCTTGCTTTGCTCAATGGTCGAGGATAGCGCATGTAGCTGACGATTCACGTTGCTCATGGCCAAATCATCCAAATCTATCAAGGTGATATTATTAATACCTGAGCGCGCGAGCGCCTCTGCACTCCAAACACCGACGCCGCCAATACCGATTACAGCCACAGATGCTTGTGAAAGCTTATCTAGGCCAACGCGGCCAAATAAACGTAATAAGCCTGAAAATCTTTGAGAATAAGACGATGTGCTCGACATGATATGAGAGTTGACCTTTCTATTTATTCGAATGAAATGTGCGATTTATAACAATTTTTATTCGTTTTAATTAATGTTTTACTAGAGCCATCTAATCATAGGAGAAACATTATGGGATTACTTGTAGACGGCCAATGGAAAGACCAATGGTACGACACTAAAAACAGCGATGGCAAATTTGTTCGTCAAGATTCTAAATTCAGAGACACCATAGAGGCAAGTCCTGATGCAAAATTTCCTGCCGAATCAGGGCGCTATCATTTGTACGTTTCATTAGCATGCCCGTGGGCTCACAGAACCTTGATATTCAGATCTTTAAAAGGGCTCGAGAAGCACATTAGTGTGTCGGTAGTCAGCCCGAATATGCTCGAAAATGGCTGGGAGTTTGGTGATTATGAAGGCGCGACTCAAGACCATTTATTTGGCTTTGAGTATATGCATCAGGTGTATACAAAAGTTAAACCCGATATCACCACTCGCGTTACCGTGCCTGTGCTGTTTGATAAGAAAACAGAGCAAATCGTTAATAATGAGTCAGCGGATATTATTCGTATTCTTAATTCAGCTTTTAACGATATTACTGGCAATACAGACGACTATTATCCGGAGGATTTACACGAGCAAATTAATCTGATCAATAGCTTTGTGTACGACAATATTAACAACGGAGTATACAAGTCTGGATTTGCCACCACTCAAGAGGCATACGAAGAAGCTGTCACCTTATTGTTTGAAGCGCTAGACAAGGTAGAAGGAATACTGTCTAAACAACGTTATCTCACTGGCGGGCGTTTAACTGAAGCAGACTGGCGATTATTTACTACCTTAATTCGCTTCGACCCAGTTTATGTAGGGCACTTTAAATGCAATTTAAAGCGCATTGCTGATTACCCCAATATTTACAACTATATGAAAGAGCTCTATCAGATTGAAGGCGTGGCAAAGACCACTGACTTTAACCATATCAAGCAGCACTATTATTATAGTCACACCATGATCAACCCGACGCAAGTGGTACCTAAAGGTCCATTGGATGATTTACTCAGTGCACATACGCGAGGAAGTTTATTATGAGCAAAGTAATTCGCAAAGCCCAAGGCATGCCAGCTTCCGATGGAGCCGGGGTAAAGCTATCGCGTATTATTGGTCAGCCTGGGCTGAAACGCTTAGACCCTTTTTTGATGCTTGATGAATTTGGTTCTGATGAAGCGCAAGACTACATTGCAGGTTTTCCTCAGCATCCTCATCGCGGCTTTCAAACTGTGACATATATGTTAGAGGGAAAGATGGGGCACAAGGATTCTGTTGGCAATGAAGGCGTAATTGAAGACGGAGGTTTGCAGTGGATGAATGCAGGCAGAGGGATTATTCATGAAGAAATGCCCCAACAAACACAGGGCCGCATGCGTGGTTTTCAGCTCTGGGTTAATTTGCCTGCAAGTGAAAAAATGTCTGCACCAGGTTATCAGGATATTCCGACCAATCTCATTCCAGAGGTGATTGACGGCAATACATTGGTGAGAGTACTAGCCGGGGAATATCAAGGTGTTCAAGGGCCTGTAAAAACGCAAGCGATTCAGCCACAGTTTCTTGACTTACACTTTGGCGTAAACAGCAACGAGGATGCCTCAACTGATTCGCTTACTTGGCCGGTGGATACCAGTCAAAATGGGTTTATTTATGTTTATGAGGGCGATGTTGAGGTAGAAGGTGAAAGACTTACGAAAGGGCAGTTAGGTGTTTTGGAATTTGATGGAAGCGTCACGGTAAGCTCTTCTGTAGCCGCCAAAGCAATTGTTGTAAGCGGTACGCCTATTGGTGAGCCTATTGCGCAATATGGTCCTTTTGTAATGAATACCGAGGAGGAGATTCAGCAAGCGCTCAGAGATTATCAATCAGGTGCCTTAGCTTAATTCTTTACGCTTAAGCCTGTGCCGTGGAGAGCTGATATGCACAAATATTCACGGCGCTGGCTAAGTTAAGCGAGTCGATATTGCCAGCCCCATTTATGGTAAAAGCATCGGCATTGCATGCTTGCAATGCCTCGCTAGGTACGCCGCGGGCTTCATTGCCAAATAGATAGCAATCATACTCTGTAAAATCTGGTGAGTTAACTGGCGCGCCCTGCATGTCTAAATATGCAAAGCGTTCAAACCGATTTTGTAAATCATCAAGCGAAACTTCTAACTCCATATCAATATGAAAAACTGCGCCCATGCTGGCCCTAACTACTTTGGGGTTGTATGGGTCTACGCTATTAGCACTGAGCAGCAGGCGAAAGCCTGAGAACCATGCCAAGCTGCGCAAAATAGTACCTAAGTTACCAGGGTCTTGTATTTCATGCAGATAGACGGCGCGCTGCTTAGGTTCAGCCATGCTTTCGCTTTGCGCCTTTGCTTTTATAGTGGGCGGGAATGGTACACAGGCGAACACACCTTGAGGCGTTTTGGTATCGCTAATTTGCGCCATTTGTTTATTGCTGAGCACAACAGTATGAAACTTAGTATTTAATTGATTTGCCCATGAAGCCTTCTCTTGTGTCACATACAGCGTTGACTTCAAAAGGTAGCCTTGTTTTTTTGCAGCTTTGATAAGTTCTAACACCAAATGCTCACCCTCAACTAAATAATGACCTAATTGCGCGCGATATTTTTTTTGATGGAGTTTTTTTAAGTCATCGAGTTTCATTTAAGTTGTCTTAATGTAGTTTGGCTTATTTGCAGTTTAAAGCTCAGCGATACATTTACCGCCTTAGCGAGTGACTGAGAATAGAGTGCTTTACAATTAGTCAATTGTATCGCGTTAAAAGCTTTTAGTCAGGTAAAACAGGCATTGTATGAATATGCGATTTGCAAATTGGCTTAGCGAGTTTAAAATGAGCGTCGAATTTATCTTTACGGCATTAGCAATAATTTATGGCTCGATCTAAAACTAGCAAAGGGTGGATGGATGAACACGTAAACGATGTTTACGTTAAACAAGCTCAAATCGATGGCTATCGTTCCCGCGCAAGTTATAAGCTCATTGAAATCAACGATAAAGACAAGCTTATTGCGCCAGGTAAGGTAGTGATTGATTTAGGCGCTGCACCGGGCGGTTGGTCGCAAATTATTGCCCCTATGGTAGGCGATTCTGGCAAGTTAATTTCCTCAGATATTTTGCATATGGACGGTATTGCTGGAGCGACCTTTATTCAAGGAGACTTTACTGAAGAGTCGGTATACAACGACATTCTAGCGAGTTTAGATGGCGCACCGGTAGACTTAGTGGTCTCGGACATGGCGCCTAATCTAAGTGGCGTGAATACGACCGACCAATACGCTTCCATCTATTTAGTAGAGCTAGCGCTTGATATGGCGCGCAATGTTCTTAAATCTGGCGGTAACTTTTGTGCAAAAGTGTTCCAAGGCGTAGGCTATGAAGAGTACGTTAAAGATGTAAGAACATCCTTTGATAAAGTCATTGTTCGAAAACCCGCAGCGTCTCGCCCTAGATCCCGTGAGGTCTACATCGTGGCCAAAGGTTTTAAAGGGGCTTAGTTAAACGCTATTCTTCTAACAAGGGAAGCTTGTTGGCCACACCATTCCATTTATCAGCATCTTCAGGTGCTGCTTTGAGTTCAGTAATATTTGGCCATGTTGCGCATAGCGCTTCGTTTAATGCTAGGAAATCTTTTTGATCTTCTGGTAGTTCAGTATCTTGATATATCGCATCTGCCGGGCACTCTGGTACGCACAAGGCACAGTCAATACAAATCACAGGGTCTATAGCCAAAAAATTCGGCCCCTCAAAGAAGGCATCCACTGGGCAAACCGCTACGCAATCTGTGTATTTGCATTTAATGCAGTTTTCGGTAACTACGAAGGTCATGGCACTCTTTTTGAGGATATTGATACAGTCGCTAAGTCTAAAGTAGCATGCTGAAAAAACAAGTTTCTTTGTAATAAAATGTCGGTTGTTGAATTAGGCAACTTACCGTAATTACCGCCGAGGCGGCAATCTCCGAATACAACAGCAAGAGCTCGATAGGCGGAAATTTATGCATTGCAGGAGAAGTTGCGAGGTTCCCACTTTCGTGGGAATGACGGTTCTTCGTGGAGTGCCGTTGCTTCGTGAGAACGAGTTTTTTAATTGTGAAGAGCAGAAAGCAAACTACCGTCATTACCGCGCAGGCGGTAATCTCCCAATACAACAGCAAAAGCTCTACAGGCTGAAATTTATGCATTACAGGAGAAGTTTCGAGGTTCCCACTTTCGTGGGAATGACGTTTCTTCGTGGAAATGGCTCAAGGCCTATACATAAACAAGCCTATCTATAAAGCGGTACTTGTTTTAAAATGCCTGCGCTTTGACAGAGAGGCTGTCCGGCGTATTTAAGAGTACAAAAAGCTATGTTGCGTATAACTGAAATAAAACTTCCCCTAGATCACGATGAGCATGCTATACAGCAGGCTATAATCGCCAAACTCAATATTCCCGACAGTGATTTAGTGGCCTTTGATATGTTTAAACGCGGCTACGATGCGCGTAATAATAATAACATTCAGCTTATCTATACCTTAGACATACAACTTGCCTCCCCCGAACAAGAAGACAAATTGTTAGAGCAGTTTTCTCGCGACCCGCATTTGCGTCGTACGCCAGATATGACCTATAAGTTTGTTGCGCAAGCACCAGAGAATATGACCAATAGGCCGGTTGTAGTAGGCCTTGGACCCTGTGGCTTATTTGCGGCCTTAATTTTGGCGCAAATGGGTTTTAAGCCAATTATTATTGAGCGTGGCAAAGCCGTGCGAGAGCGCACCAAAGACACTTTTGGCTTCTGGCGCAAGCAGCCGCTTAATCCCGAATCCAATGTGCAATTTGGTGAGGGCGGCGCGGGAACCTTTTCAGACGGCAAACTCTACAGTCAAGTCAAAGACCGCAAACACTATGGTCGCAAGGTGCTACACGAATTTGTTGAAGCCGGTGCACCCGAAGAAATAATGTATGTTAGCAAACCGCATATCGGCACGTTCAAGCTGGTTAACATGGTGGAAAAAATGCGCGAAAAAATCATCTCGTTGGGAGGTGAATTTCGATTTAGCACACGAGTAGAAAAGCTTGATTTAGTCGATGTAGATGGCGAAAAGACAATTCAAGGTCTGCATTTGTCGGGCGGCGAGTATTTGGCTTGTAAGCAAGTTGTATTGGCAGTGGGTCACAGTGCTCGCGATACTTTCAGCGCATTATATGAACAAGGTGTTTACATCGAGGCAAAACCTTTTTCTATTGGCTTTCGCATTGAACACGAACAAAGCATGATTGACCACGCTCGCTTTGGCAATAATGCCGGCAATCCAATATTAGGTGCCGCAGACTACAAACTTGTGCATCACTGTAAAAATGGCCGTACGGTTTACAGTTTTTGTATGTGTCCGGGCGGTACCGTTGTCGCAGCAGCATCAGAACCAGGCCGGGTAGTTACCAACGGTATGAGCCAGTATTCTCGACATGAGCGCAATGCAAATAGCGCGATAGTGGTGGGGATTACGCCTGAACAAGATTATCCCGGCAATCCGTTAGCAGGCATACAGCTGCAGCGAGATTTAGAAGAATTAGCCTATCATGCTGGTGGCGAAAACTATCACGCGCCCGCTCAGTTAATCGGCGATTTCCTTGAAGGTAAAAACAGTCTTGAAGTAGGCGATGTCAAACCCTCTTATACACCCGGCATAACCCTGACTGACTTGAGCAAAGTTGTGCCGGATTACGTTACGCAGGCTATTCGCGAAGCCATTCCTGCTTTTAACCGACAAATAAAAGGCTTTGCGAAGCCCGACGGCTTGTTAACCGGCGTCGAAACAAGAACATCATCTCCTATTTGCATTAAACGCGATAAGGACTACCAAAGTGTTAACGTGCGCGGCTTATATCCGGCGGGAGAGGGAGCAGGTTATGCCGGTGGTATTTGGTCGGCGGGAATTGATGGCATCAGAGTAGCTGAAGCACTTGCGCTGGCCTTTGAGAATACATGAACCAAAGCAGTCAAGCACAACTCACTAAAAATTGAATTATAAAGCCGATTTACCTAGTATTGCTTACATATTTACTTCTAATGAAGCAGTCGCCCAACTAAAAGGACTTTCATGAAAAAAATCACCTGTTTTAAAGCCTACGATATTCGCGGTGAATTACTAGAACAACTTGACGAAAATGTCGCCTATAGAATCGGACGCGCTTTTGCATCGTATTTAGGCGCAAAGTCGGTGGTTGTAGGTTCAGACGTGAGACACACCGCTCGGCCTTTAAAGTTAGCATTAAGCGCTGGCTTAATAGATGGCGGTGCAAAGGTTCTTGATTTAGGCATGGCAGGCACTGAAGAAATTTACTTTGCTACAAAGCACTTACAAGTAGATGGAGGCATTGAGGTAACCGCGAGTCATAATCCTATTAACTATAATGGTATGAAGCTGGTAAAAGCTGGTTCCATTCCTATAAGCGGTGACAGCGGCTTAAACGCCATCAAAGAAATCGCAGAAAGCTTTGATGATGAATTAGTGCAAGAGCGCCTAAATGCTTATGGCGAGCAAGTCACAGCAGAGGCCTTTTTAAAAGGTGGATCAAGCGTTACAGAACTAAAGCTTTTAGCGTCTGAGTCATACGAACGCGTGAGCTGTATTAACGATTATATTTTGCATCTTTGTGAATATGTAAATGTGGCTAAACTTAAGCCTCTAAAATTAGTTGTGAATGCAGGCAACGGCGCTGCTGGTCATATTATTGATGCGCTTGAACTGCTTTTCTCTCATCAAAACGTTACTGTTGAGTTTATAAAAGTCCATCACCTTGCAGATGGAGACTTTCCAAACGGCATCCCAAATCCTTTGCTTGTGGATAATCGAGCAGATACCTCTGAGGCGGTGATTGCGCATAAAGCTGACATGGGAATTGCCTGGGACGGCGACTTTGACCGCTGCTTTTTGTTTGATGAAAAAGGCGAGTTTATAGAAGGTTATTACATTGTTGGTTTGCTTGCGCAGGCCTTTTTAAATAAAGAAAAAGGCGCAAGCATCATTTATGACCCTCGTGTATTTTGGAATACCGAAGATATCGTAAAAGCTGCCGGCGGCAAACCTGTCAAATCAAAAACTGGGCACGCATTTATAAAAGAACGTATGCGCAAAGAAGATGCCATTTACGGCGGTGAAATGAGCGCTCACCACTACTTCAGAGACTTTGCCTACTGTGACTCAGGCATGATCCCATGGTTGCTTGTCGCTGAACTACTGTCGAATAGTGGTAAAGCGTTGTCTGAATTGGTTAAAGAACGCATCGCTTTATACCCATCTTCTGGAGAAATAAACTATCGCGTGCAAGATGCAGGTAAAACCATAAAGGGTATTATTGAGCATTTTGAGCAAGATGCACAAATTATAGATAAAACCGACGGTATCGGCATGGAGTTCGGTACTTGGCGCTTTAATTTACGAAAATCAAATACCGAGCCGGTGATTCGTTTGAATGTGGAATCGAAAGGCGATATTGCTTTGATGAATGAGCGTACTGAGTACTTAGAGTCCTTAATTAAATCTGGGTCCCCACAATAAAAGATGACTCATAAGGTGTGCAGCATCATCTAACTAAGTAATAAAAGTGTTTGAATGGTAATGGAGAATAATAATGAAACGGATAATCATGATTTGCGCAGTACTCGCTCTCACGGGCTGCGCAACAAAAACAAGAGATTTTAAGCTATCTGCACCTTCAGCGTATTTAAGTAATGTGGTAATCGACGAAACACTAAAACAGGAAGAAGGGCATCACAAAATATCGCTTAGTTTTGACTACTCAATAAGTGAGTTTGATGCTACCGATGATGCATACTTTTGTTCGGTTCAGTTTTATACAAAAAGCGAAACTCAAACCATTTCATACGCTGGAAAAGTGCCACCTAACTGCGGAATAGATAGCGCTAGTGGCAATGCCAGTGTTGTGTGGACTGGACCTCTAGATAAATCGGTAGATACGCCAGGCTTTGTTGAGAAGCTGCATTTGCCGATTCAATACTTTGTCGCTATCCACCAACGCACGGGCCTTAATAAAAGTAAGATAATTGGCAGTTCAAAAACCTTTCAAAGCTTAGCTCAATAAACTAGGACGTGTTGATCTATCAGACTCAAATTGAAGCCATAAACAAATGAGATAGAACCACTACTGTCGTCAATATTGTGCGTAAAAAGGTGTAATCAATAAGGATGTCTTTCTCTAGCGCTAGCACGTATTTGTCGTACATTAATATGCCTATGTAGGCCACAGACAGGGTACTGAGTAGCATATAACCGTCCAAAAATATTAAGGCAAGCCAAGCTACAATGCTGGGCAACATCGCTACGTATAGCTGATGATTTTTACGTCTATTTTGTAAGGCATCTAACCAGTGGATACCGCCGAAAAAAGATAGGATGATGGCAGAATACTGCACAAAGTACGTATAGCCTTGAAAATAGTGTAACTGGCCTGTCAATATCAAAACGGGTATTCCCAAAAACGGAAGTAAACCAGCATAGCCCAGTAGCTTTGCAGAAAAATGCATATCAGTCCTTCAATCTCAATGTAATTTAATAGTCCAATAAACGTGTATGTTTCGTCAAGAATCAAAAAGCTTTGCAGTATGAATGCTTACACAAATACTAAGCAAGCACGTTGCATAAATAAAGGCGTACAAAAAAAGCGCATAAAGCGCTTTCTTTAACAAGAAACCGGCTTTCTTTTGTAATAAAAGAAAGCTCAATTTTATTTAGCTGGAGTATATGCTCTCTTGCTGTGTCCAGTGTATAACTGACGAGGACGACCAATCTTTTGACCAGGCTGGCTAAGCATTTCATGCCAGTGTGAAATCCATCCAACCGTTCTTGCAAGGGCAAAGATACAAGTAAACATGTTGGTTGGAATACCAATTGCGCTTAATACAATACCAGAGTAAAAATCTACATTAGGGAAGAGCTTTTTCTCGGCAAAATACGGGTCGCTAAGGGCGATTTTTTCTAACTCCATGGCCACTTCAAGAAGTGGATTTTTAACGTCCAATTCGTTGAGCACTTCGTGACAGCTTTCACGCATAACAGTAGCACGAGGGTCGTGGTTTTTATAAA
>CAYQMI010000041.1:0-28520 GCA_964418575.1 uncultured Glaciecola sp. | reverse complement strand
CCTGCGACCCCATCATTATGAGTGATGTGCTCTAACCAGCTGAGCTACTTAGCCATTTATCCGCTCATTTCTGAGTGGCGCGTATTATGCTTAGTTGAACTTAGGTCGTCAACCGTTTTTTAAAGATTTACTGCCAGTTGCGCATATTCTAAGCATACAGAGTGTAAACCAAGCCAGATATGTTTAATTTATGCGCGGTAATATGCCTGCACCAACATTTAATCTACTTAACTGCGTTTGTATTTTGCCGCCTAATTTTCCATGCCTAATGCTAGGCACGCGAGTAGTGTCGGTTTCGTAATTGCTATGTGTAAGTAACTGCTTAAAATCGAGTTTTTCATTGAGTATTTCTTTGCGCCTAGTTTTTGCGGAAAGCGTCGCGATTTTTTCGATGCTATTGCTTCGTGAAAAACGACGATAGCCTTTAAAGCTAAAATGCTCCTCAACATGAGAGTTACTTAAGGCCAGTAGCCTATCCATTAGCGCATAAAGCACAGTATCTTGCTCTAAATTGTCTACCAACAGACATATAGTGGGCGATTGCGTTATCTCCGGTAATTTACTGTGCACTCCCGCCTGAACCTTAATTGATAGCACGCTATTGTTGCTATCTATTAAGGTGATGGTATTTAAACAAAACGATGCACCATCATAATAAAGTGAGCCCAACACCTTAGACAGCTGCGCAAAACTATCTTCGCTGTTGTTTAGCCTTTTGGTGTTGGTGTCGGCAGACATTGCCATTAGGGGCAAATCGTGATGACAACTAAAGGGGGTGGTTGTGCTGCTAGTTGTTTGCCATTTGAGTAACTCGCGCACTTCATGTTCGCGAGCTTTGCACAAGGCTAAAAATGCGGTTTGAATAATTTCAGAAGACGGCAAATTAGCCTCTACTCGCCAGCGCCTGCCGTACACTATTTTTTTGCTGTCTTGGGATTGCGCAGCGATGTAGTTATCGAGCCCCACAATGCCGATTTGAATAAATATGCCACCGTGATCATGGTCTACAAAGAGTATGTAATTGGGATCGTATTCAATTTCAGCGACGATGTTCGACACCGACTCAAGCGTATGCTGATAACTCAAATAATGCTGAGGAATACAATTGGTGCCATCATCAAGCTCTATATTTGGGGCACTTGGAATGGGTGACTCACCCTGAAGTAAAGGTAGTTGTATTTTCATATCGCTCGGATGACGCAACCCTGTAGTGTAAAGGCTAATAAATAGACCTAGTATTTATAAGGTTTATTTCAATATGAGGTGATTACGCTTAGCGTATTGAAAAGGTTTGAAAGCTAGGGACAATAATTTATGAAATTTGTGTGACAAGATGTGCTGCTCAAGCGTTAATAAAAAGGCCATCTTTACGATAGCCATTGTTTAAAGTCACTAAGCGTTTAAACGTTAAATCTAAAGTGAATAACATCACCGTCTTTCACTAAATATTCCTTGCCTTCTAAACGCCACTTCCCTTTGTCTTTAGCACCTTGTTCGCCGTTGCAAGTGATGTAGTCGTCATAACCAATGATTTCAGCACGAATAAAGCCTTTCTCAAAATCTGTATGTATTTTACCTGCCGCTTGCGGAGCCGTAGAGCCTGTAGGGTAGGTCCACGCCCTTACTTCTTTGACGCCAGCGGTAAAGTAGGTTTGCAGAGTTAGTAGCTCATAGCCTGCGCGTATCACGCGATTTAGCCCAGGTTCTGTAAGGCCTAACTCTTCCATGAAGTCTGCTTTATCTTCTTCATCGAGCTCGGCAATGTCAGATTCTATTGCAGCACATACACTCACTACCACGGCATTTTCTTTTTCTGCGATTGCTTTTACTTTATCCAGATAAGGATTATTTTCAAAACCATCTTCATTCACGTTTGCGATATACATGGTGGGCTTTAAGGTCAAAAAGTTCATGTAGCTAATGGCTTTGTGTTCTTCTGGCGTTAATTCAACCGCCCTTAGCAAAGTGCCTTCGTTCAAATACGGCAGTAGCTTTTCAAGTACTTTAACTTCGAATTTCGCGTCTGCGTCTCCGCCTTTCGCGCGTTTACCCACTCGAATCATTGCTTTTTCAGCGGTCTCTAAATCAGCCAGTCCAAGCTCTGTGTTGATAACATCGATATCTTCTTGTGGGTCAACTTTGCCCGCTACATGCACTATATTGTCGTTATCAAAGCAGCGCACTACATGTCCAATAGCATCTGTTTCGCGTATGTTGGCCAAAAATTTATTACCTAAACCTTCACCTTTTGAAGCACCCGCTACTAGGCCTGCAATGTCGACAAACTCCATAGTGGTAGCAATCACTTTTTGAGGTTTAACAATCTTCGCGAGTGCATCTAAACGCGTATCTGGAACAGGGACAACACCGGTGTTTGGCTCTATAGTACAGAATGGAAAGTTAGCTGCTTCTATACCAGCTTTTGTTAGCGCGTTAAATAAAGTGGATTTACCAACGTTAGGTAAGCCGACTATGCCGCATTTGAAACCCATAATAGATGCCTTTTAATTCAGTAAGGTTTAAGTTTATTAAAACGTTAAGTTGATTAGCTTGCCGCGTTGTACGAATGCAAGCGTTGCTGGGCAGGCACTAAGTCTTGCTTCAGCAGAATTTGAATACAGCGAATGGCTTCATCAATGGCGCCGTCAATTAAGGCCTGCTGCTCGGGTGAGGCTTTACTTAACACATGTCCGGTAACCTTGCCTTTATGCCCGGGGTGACCAATGCCGATGCGCAAGCGTAAAAAGTCTTTGCTGTTGGCTAAACTTCTCACAATATCGCGAATGCCGTTTTGACTTGAGCTTCCGCCAATTTTGAATTTTGCTATTCCGGGCTCAAAGTCTAGTTCGTCATAAGCTACCAGTAATTCATCAGGTAAAACTTTGAAAAATGTACACATTGCGCCAACTGCTTGACCGCTTTTGTTCATGAAGGTAGTAGGGATGAGTAATCTTACATCTTTGCCTTCAATCGTTCCTCTACCGGTAAAACCAAAAAACTTAGCTTCGTATTTCATAGGGATATTGAAACAAGAAGCTAAGTTTTCTACTAACATGGCACCTGCGTTGTGCCGAGTGTTGTGATATTCGGGGCCTGGATTACCCAGGCCCACGATTAGACGAATATCAGACAAGTGATTATTCCTCTGGAGCCTCTTCAGAAGCAGTATCGTCAGATTCTTCTTCTGTTTTGCTTGGGCCCTTAGGTGCTTTAATAGTAACAAGCGCTAGGTCATGACCTTCGCCTTTACCAAGCTCAACTGATTCAACACCCTTAGGTAGTTTAATGTCAGTTAAGTGTAGTGTTTGACCCATTTCTACTTCAGCCATATCAACTTCAATGAACTCAGGTAAGTCTTTTGGTAAACATGTTACTTCAAGCTCTTGCATTAGGTGGTCAGCATATCCGCCGTCGTTTTTAATGCCTGGTGACTTGCTTTCGTTGATGAAGTGAATAGGTACATTAGTATGTAACTTCTCACCGGCAACAACGCGCTGAAAGTCAATGTGCGTAACTTTTGGCTTGAAAGGGTGGCGCTGCATATCTTTTACTAAGGCTTCAACTTTTTTACCGTCGATGTTCAAAGTAAGTACGTGTGAGTAAAAAGCTTCAAAATCTTGAGCTTGAACTACTTTGTTGTGCTCTAAGGTAAGCGACACTGGCTCTTTGCCGGCACCGTAAAGGATAGCAGGAACTTTTCCAGTATGACGTAGGCGGCGGCTCGCACCTTTCCCTAAGTCTGTACGGACGCTTGCATCCAAATTAAAAATTGCTTCAGACATGATTGTCTCCATTAAATGTATGTTTTGCACTACTTTGCGACCAAGTAATGCGCGTTACTTATGGCTTTAACTTACATCGATAATAAATCAGTGAGGCACTACTAAGTGTAACGCCCACAACTTATATCAACGATAAAACACATAAGGCCGTATTCAAACGGCGGCGCATTCTATCATCGTGCGGGCTTTCAGACAATTAATTAATGGGGATTCTAAGGTTTTATTTCGACATAACATTCAAAATGGGGAGTTTTAATTCCCGCATTCGATTAAGCAGAGTCAATGAAGTTAATGCCGCCTAAGTTTTGTAAGGCTTTTATGCAATAAGATTACTGCTCTTTCGATGATTCTATTTGCTCTGATTGTTCATCACCGTGCGGCCCTAATTGCATGCGTGCTTTTTCAACTAAGTCTTGATTTCGCGTTCTGTCCATGACTTTTACGCGGTGGTGCATTGCGACTTTAGCTAGTACATGTGCTGTAACAGGTGCAGTAATTACCAGAAACAAAGTGATTAATAATTCATTTACGCTAAATTGCCCGTTATTGTTAAACATGTAAAGCATAGACGCTATCAATAAACTGCCTAAACCCAGCGTAGTGGCTTTAGTTGGCGCGTGTAAGCGCACGTATAAGTCTTTTAAACGCAGCAAGCCAATTGAGCCGACTAGCACAAACAGCCCTCCTAAAATGAGTAATGCCGATATGATAAGTTCAGATATAAAGCTCATACTCACTCCTATTCGATGATGTCGCCGCGAAGCAAATATTTGCCAAATGCAACGCTGCTAACAAAGCCAAGCATCGCGATAAGCAAGGCCGCTTCAAAATACAGTGGGGTTTTGTTGTAGATACCGTAAATCAAAATAAGCGCGATACTGTTGATGTACATAGTATCGAGAGCCAAAATTCTATCAACAACATGCGGGCCAATAATTAGGCGCCAAAGGTTAAGCACAAGCGCAATACAAATCATGCCGGTGGTTATCATTACAGACATTTCTAACATCCGAAAATCTCCTTAACGCGTGATTCATAACGCTGCTTGATTGAGTCAATCACTTCTTGTTCGTTTTCAGGCATGTTTAATACGTGAACATACAGCCATTTTTTGTCGGCTGAAACCTCCGCACTTACGGTGCCAGGCGTCATGGTAACTGTGCTCGCTAGTACCGTAATCGGCAAAGGATCGGGAAGATCGAGTGGTACTGCTACAAAGCCAGGTTTAATTCTTTTCATTGGCCCAATTACTAACAAGGCAACTTCAATATTCGCGACTACAATGTCCCACAAAACTAAGAGCACATACGAAACGACTTTCAGTGGGCGTTTAACCCCAGGTTGAGGCACTCTTAAAGGTGCACATAACCATGGGATTACAATGGCTAGCACGCTGCCCAATAAAATATGTCCTAAACTTACGGTGTTATTGAGCATTAGCCATACAACTAGCAGCATCGCAGTATGCAATGGCATTGGGAATATACGAGATACTAATTTCATTTTGCGCCTCCCTCTAATTGCATTACGTCCAACAAGGACTGAACGTCGTGGAGTTGTGCCGCCGCATTATTTGTAAAATCAATAATATGCGCACCAAAAAGCGCAAGAACAGGAGATGCAACCAACAGCAGTAGCGCCGAGAATAATTGCCACTTAGATATATCTGGGGTGTCATCTGAACCGTGACTCGGCGTGCAGCGCCAAAACAGAGTGGTACCGGCTCGAGAAAGGGCGATAATGGTCATTAAACTGGATACTAAAATCAATGACCATACCCATACGCGCTCATCTGCTGCACCTGCCGCTTGTAAAATCACAAGTTTGCTTAGAAAGCCAGAGAAAGGCGGTAAGCCTGCGACTGTCATTGCTACTAAAATAAACACTATACCCAATAATGCTTTTTGTTTTATTTCTCGCGCTTGTACAAAGTAGTCTGTAGCCTTGCCGCGCTGTTGACTCACCATGTCGGCAATTAAAAACAAGGCGCCGGTGACCAATGTGCTGTGAATAAGATACAAAAAGCCTGCCGCGCTTGCTTCCGGTGTTCTTAGTGAGAATGTGATTAACAGTGTACCTACCGATACTATGACAAGATTTCCTGCAAGCATGCGCAAGTTGGCACTAGCCAAAGCACCAATAGTGCCGCCAACAATACTGAGTATTGCTAAGGGCCAAATCCACGGCACAATCATGTCGGCTAACTCGCCAGCATGCTCGCCATAAACAACGGTATACACTCTGAATATACAGTACACACCCACTTTCGTCATAATTGCGAAAAGCGCTGCGACTGGTGCGGTAGCCGCCGCATAGGTTCGGGGCAACCAAAAATGCAGGGGCAGCATGGCAGACTTCAAACCAAATACAATTAATAGTAAACCGCCGCCGGCTTGCGCAATTAACAAGTCACTCCCAGATAGCTCAGAAACGCGGATAGCCATATCTGGAATGTTTAATGTACCAGTGATGCCATAGAGCGTTCCAAGCGCAAACAAAAATAAGCTAGAGCCAATTAAATTTAAAATTACATAGTGCACGGTAGCAAAGGTTTTTTGTTTACCCCCACCGTGAATAAGTAGGGTGTAGGACGCAATGAGCAACACTTCGAAAAATACAAAGAGGTTGAATAAGTCGTTGGTTAGAAATGCACCATAAATACCAAGTACTTGAAATTGTACTATTGGGTGGAAGTACTTTCCTTCTCGGTCATTGCCAGAAAATGAATACAGCGTTATGGCTAAACCCAAAAATGAGGTAAGTAAAACCAGCATTGCTGAGAGTAAATCCGCATACAAAATGATGCCAAAGGGTGGTTGCCAATCGCCAACGGCATACATCATCACACCGTCTTGCATTACAGTTACCACTAGCCAAATTGCGCAGGCAACCTGCGCGAGCATCAAAAACAATGCACCACCGCGCCTAACTTGATACCTTGTCGGTCCCACAAAAGGCGGGAGCAACATAAGCAAGCCCCCGATCATCGGGATTAAAATAGGCAGAATTGGCAAATGAAATGTCATGCTTTGCCCCTATTTGATTTAACTAATTTTTTGGCATCAGGCGGCTCTCTGCCGTCTACAAAGTCGTTACCCAAATCGGCCCTTGCACGCATAGCGAGTATCACAACAAAAGCAATCATTGCAAAACCAATCACGATAGCGGTTAGGGTTAATGCTTGAGGGAGAGGGTCTGCATGCGTTTCAGATAGACCTAAAATAGCGGCATTTTCTAGATTCAATCGACCGCTTGAAAACAGAAATAGGTTTACTGCATAAGAGAGCATAGTGAGCCCTACAACAACCGGGAATGTGCGGCCGCGCAAACATAAAAAGACGCCGCAAAAGGTCAAAACACCTACACAAATTACGTATACAGTTTCCATTATTCCTCCGCAGTAGGGCGATGCACTGAAGTAAGCTTACCTAAGTTCGCCAATATCAGTAGGGTTGCACCAATGACCGTTAAATACACGCCCAAATCAAAAATAAGCGCGCTGGCAAGCTCAATTTCACCGATGTAGGGGATATCGAAATAGTCAAACCAAGTTGTCATAAATGGTCTGCCAAAGAACCAACTACCCACACCGGTAAGCGCTGCTATTAAAACACCGAGCGCAATCAGGTTTTGATAATCGACTTTGATGCGGGGTTTAACCCAGTCCACGCCATGAGCAATGTATTGCTGAATAATTGCAACGGAAGTGATTAAACCTGCAATAAATCCGCCTCCAGGCATATTGTGCCCGCGCAAGAATATGTAAAACGACACTAATAAGGCGAGCGGAAGCAAGCTTTGTGAAATCATTGCCAATATGGGGGGGTGGCGATCTGTTGCCCATGCAAGACCATTCTCGTTTGCTGAGGGCATTGCTAGACGCACTCTTGCCAATAATTTAAAGATACCTAAGGCAGCAACACCTAAGACTAATATTTCACCAAGCGTGTCTATGCCTCTGAAGTCCACTAATATAACGTTGACGGCGTTTGTGCCACCACCACCAGTTTTACTATTGGCTATGAAGAAATCCGATATGCTGTTTAGAGGTTGCGAAATAAAAGCGTAATTAATAGAAGCAACGATGCCTGCAAGTGCAGCAGCAATACCCACATCTCTTACCACTCTTGATGGAGAAGACTCAGCCGGCGTTTTTTGTGGTAAGAAAAACAATGCCAGCATTAACAATATCACCGTAACAACCTCTACCGAAAGCTGGGTCAAGGCTAAGTCAGGGGCAGAGAAGCGCGCAAAGGCAACCGAAACAATCAAGCCAACCACCGACAAAGTGATCAAGGCAATCATTCGTTTACGGTGGTAAATAACCGTCGCAATTGCGCTTAAACATAAAATGGCAGCAGCGGTAATCTCAACGCCAGTTATTGCCTGGTCAGGCAAATGCGAAACCACGCTGTGTAAGTTAACCAAAGGAATGGCCATGATCACAATCGCGAATATTAACAGAGCTGCAATGTAGCGCTGCAAAGAGCCGTTGTTGAAGCCATCGTCAAATCTTTCGGCCCAAGCTACCAGTCTTTGTATTGCGCCTTCAAAAATAAGCTTCTCGTCGTTTTCTTTGAACTGTGCTTGGAAGCGATACAGATGCCTGCGATAGCCATACACAATTAAACCGCCGCCAATGGCAATTGCGCTCATTAACAATGGAAGATTGAAGCCATGCCAAATAGCTAAACTGTAGTAGGGGAGTTCTGTGAGTAACACGCTCTGTGCTGTAACGGCTAAAAGCGGGCCAACGGTGTAATTTGGGAATATGCCTACGAGTAAGCAAAGTGCGACGAGTATTTCGATGGGCACTTTCATATAACGAGGCGGTTCATGAGGTGTTCGGGGTAAATCTTTTGGTTCACCATTGAAAAATACATCGTGAATAAAGCGCATCGAATAAGCGACAGCAAATATCCCCGCTAAGGTGGCCAATACAGGAATCATCCACGATAAAAAGCCCAGTGCCGATGAATGAAGCGTCTCAGCTAAAAACATCTCTTTAGATAAAAAGCCGTTGAACAGCGGAACGCCAGCCATAGAAGCCGCCGCAACCATAGCAAGCGTGGCAGTGTAGGGCATAAAGCGCCATAAACCGCCAAGCTTACGCATGTCGCGGGTGCCTGATTCATGGTCAATGATACCCGCCGCCATAAACAAGGAAGCTTTAAATACAGCGTGGTTCATAATGTGGAAGAGAGCTGCCACTGCTGCTAGCTGGGTGTCGAGTCCGAGCAACAAAGTGATTAAACCAAGGTGGCTTATTGTTGAATAAGCAAGCAAACCCTTCAGGTCATGTTTAAACAGTGCAACGTAAGCACCGATTAGTAGGGTAGTTAATCCTGTTAAACTAACAATTAAGAACCACATTTCAGTACCAGATAACACAGGGTACATGCGAGCAAGCAAGAATATTCCGGCTTTTACCATGGTGGCTGAATGCAAATAAGCGCTTACAGGTGTTGGTGCTGCCATTGCATGGGGTAGCCAAAAGTGGAAAGGGAATTGGGCAGACTTAGTAAAAGCACCCAAGAGAATAAGAATAAGCGCTACGGGGTAGAGTGCGTGCTCTCTGATCAAATCTCCGCTTGCTAAAATAGTACTTAATTCATAGCTTCCGGTGATATTGGCGACTAACAATAAACCTGCTAGCAAAGCTAAACCACCCGCACCTGTCACGGTCAGTGCCATACGTGCGCCTTTGCGTGACTCAGATTTGGATGACCAGAAGCTAATAAGTAAGAATGAACTTATACTGGTGACCTCCCAAGCCATCCACATTTGCAAGACATTGTTGGAGAGGACAATAGACAGCATCGCTGTCATGAATAAAATCAGGTAAGCATAAAAGCGCCCCACAGCTTCTTTTTCACTGAGGTAATAGCGCGCATATAAAATAATGAGTAAGCCAATCCCTAAAATCAGCAAAGAAAACATTAGGGCAAGACCGTCTAGGCGCATGGATAATGTAAGACCAGCTGCGGGTATCCACTCTAGATATTCAATGATAGATTCGCCGGCAAGCACTGCTGGCATAAGACTGACGATGTAGGCAAGCGCAATGGCTGGAGCCAGCATGGTGAAAAGGGTATTTACATTGCGTCCAAGGCGCTCTGTGAATACGGGTACCAATACACCAATCAATAGGATTGCTGTTATCCAAAATAAGCTCATAGTGTCACTGTGCTCCAATTTTTATTCAACGCTTATCAAGCACTTTGAGTTGCATACTGTAATGTGAATCGGTGCATAAGATCTAGTATTTATTGCGGTTTTTGATATTTTCAAAATTTCCTAAGGTCACTCACCAAGCAATAATTAAGTATATATCGCCTGAACATGAAAACAGTTTAATTTGCCTTGCTTTAAGAGCCAAAGGATAAAAACAGCGCAAAGGAGTATAGTGCAAATACAGATAAGTCTCGCGGCTATTTTACTTGGTGGTGCTATCAGGGTTTTTCGATGTAAAAATAGCTGAACTAAGATAAAACATTCAACGTAAGGCTTAAACGTTAATGCGTTTAAATTGAGCGGCTGTCAGGTACTGTAGCAAGTTAAATGTCTTTAGCTTCTTTTTTAGGATTTACATTCGAATCATCTATGACTTCAATATCATTTACTTGCAGCACCGCACCAAACTGAGTGGTAGTCAATATTCCAGTGATTTCATTGGCTGAAATTTTTATCACTAATCCGTCTTTCTGGTGTTGTTTAGGCAATCCGCGTAAGGTGTATTGGCCGCCATCTTTTGCAATAAAGCCATAAAATCCGCCTTCAAAATCGTTATATATTACCGTACCTGTAATTATCATAGGCTTCGCTTGTTGCGACTCATTTTCAGGTGTTGCAACGGGCATTTCTGGACCTTTTTCATATTTGCCATGCGATTGATTATCACTATTACATGCGCTGAGCGCCAAAACGAATAGAGAAAATAGGACCATCGTTTTTAACATGCCAACTCCAATTTTGTGTTTATTGATATAAGCTTCGATGCTTTGATTAATAAAAAGCCGCTTAAGTTCAATGCACTTAAGCGGCTTTTGTTTCAAGCTTTTCAGTAATCAACTATCAAATGTTAGTATTCGAACATCGCTGAAATAGATTCTTCGTTGCTGATTCGGCGAATAGTTTCCGCAAGCATTTCAGATAAAGTTAATTGTTTCACTTTTTTCACTTTACGCATTTCTGGGCTAAGCGGAATACTGTCGGTGATGATGATTTCATCAATCACTGACTCTTCAATATTTTTAACCGCATTGCCAGAGAAAATGGCGTGAGTTGCATAGGCATAGACACGATTTGCACCGTGTGCTTTTAATGCTTCAGCAGCTTTTGCAAGGGTACCGCCAGTGTCAATCATGTCATCAACAATAATGCAGTCTCGACCTTTCACATCACCAATAATATTCATAACCTGCGCAACATTAGCTTTAGGTCTGCGTTTATCGATAATTGCTAAGTCGGTATCGTTAAGCAGTTTTGCGGTAGCTCGAGCACGCACTACACCGCCGATATCGGGGGATACTACAACCGGCTCTTTAAAATCACGTTGGAACATATCATCAAGCAGTATGGGTGTACCGAAAGCATTATCAACTGGTACATCGAAGAAGCCTTGAATTTGCTCAGCATGCAAATCAATCGTTAGTACGCGGTCAACGCCCACATTCGATAAAAAGTCAGCAACGACTTTTGCGGTAATAGGCACTCGTGCACTTCGAACGCGGCGGTCTTGTCTTGCGTAACCGAAGTATGGAATAACTGCGGTAATACGGCCTGCTGACGCACGTCTAAATGCGTCAATCATGACAATCAGTTCCATTAAGTTATCGTTTGTTGGCGCGCAGGTAGACTGGATAATAAAAACGTCCGAGCCACGGACGTTTTCATGAATTTCTACGCAGATTTCTCCGTCGCTGAAACGCCCAACACTGGCGTTTCCAAGTTTAGTATACAAGCGGTCGGCAACTTTTTGAGCGAGTTCAGGAACGGCGTTTCCTGTAAATAGCTTCATATCGGGCACAAGATAATCCTCAGTGCAAATGTTTTTAAGCATCTAGGCGATGGCGAATGGCGGCTACCAAGAATGTCGAGCTTCATGCTCTTGGCGAAATCTATCCAAAAAACGCTTTAGTATAGCTTGTGAGCGCTTAAAAACTCGTGGAGCGGTGATAGGTTGACACCTGCTGCAACAAAGCCTTTCACATCACTAGGCAGTTTTTGTAAAACTTCAATGGCATCTGCTTCATTCGAAAATTCTGCAAACACGCTGGCACCCGTGCCAGTCATTCTTGACGGTGCGTAGTGTATCAACCACTGTAATAAATTTGCAACTTTAGAATGCAAGTTCGCCACTAAAACCTCACAATCGTTATGGGTTTTTTCAAAAGAGTATTCCTTGGCACTGATTTTAGGGGTGTTGCGTTTGAGCTCTGGATGATTAAATATTTCTGCGGTAGCTATATGCACATCTGGTGTGGCAACTAAATAAAAGCGTTTGGGTAATGACACACGCTCGAGTTTTTCTCCTACACCTTCTGCAAAGGCGGTGTGTCCATGAACAAAAACAGGCACATCTGCGCCAAGGCTTAAGGCTATCTCGGCTAATTTTTCCGTAGTTAACGAGCATCCCCAAATATGATTGAGTGCTAAAAGAGTGGTTGCCGCATTTGATGAGCCTCCGCCAAGACCGCCGCCCATCGGCAGCGATTTCTCTAAATTTATCTCAACGCTCTGCACTCTCGTCTTAAATGGCAATAGGGCCATTGCGGCTTTATGTATTAAGTTATCGCTTGGTTGCAGCCCCGCGATGTTTTGGGTCAATACAAATGGCGCATCACTGTTTATAAATTTAAAGCCGAGCCTGTCACCATAGTCTAGCAACTGAAATAAACTTTGCAGTTCATGATAGCCGTTGTCGTATCGTCCGCAGATATGCAGGAATAAGTTAATTTTGGCAGGGCTCGGTAGCCACACAAATGAATCAAAATTAAACACCTTTACTGCTCCAGTCGTCGATGCGCAGTATTAACTTAGTTTGTGTATTGCTTTGTTCAAGACGCATCGAGGTGGGCAAGGTAAAACGCCGGTCATTCAATAAAAACTCCCCGTACCGCGTGTAGTCAATGACCCAAGGTAAGCACCCTGTGCACTTGGTAACAATTTGTTTGACCAGGCCGTTTTCAAAATAATCGCTGACATGCTGTTGTTCAACACTTGCTTTCATCCACTGAGCGAGTTGTTCAACCGGCACATCCCACCCAGTCACCTGATAAATTAAAACCGAAGGGGAGGGGTCTTGCCAGTTTTGCCCGTCTGCTTCGAGTGTTGCCATTTCACCATCGTAGGTCATCCGAGCAATGGTGCTTCCTACGACGCTTGTTAGCAGCATGCTGATTTTTTCGTTTTCTTGCTGCCATGAGAGGTTCGCACTTTTACGTTCATCTGGCGAAATGATCGCCAACTTTCCTCGTACTGACCATACTGTCAATGCATCGAGCTGTTGTTGCGCTATTTTTGCTGCTTTTTGAGTTTCACTTACATCTGCAATGCGCGAGGCACAACCTGAAAGCACCATACACGTGGCTAGTAAGGCCGTAAAAGCTCTAAAATTACCCCTCGAACTTTGTTTTACATCTCGCACTTTTTTATTTTTCCTTATGCAAAGGCTTGCGTTAAATTACCGCACTTGAACTGCAGTTGACAGCAGCAAACGCTAATTAGGAGTACTTATCCTTTTAATTAATGGGGGATTTTACTACAATGCGCGTTCTTTAGGTAAGTGTAGAAACTACTAACTTTTAATGCCCTTTTTTACCGTAGGTTTAAACCATCACTCTGCGCCAGTCGCGCTAAGAGAGAGAGTTGCTTTTACTCCAGATAAACTGGTGGAAAGTTTGGTGGATTTTCGTGGCATCAGCGAACACAACGAACTGGTTATTCTTTCTACATGTAACCGCACTGAGCTCTACGTTAACTCTCAAAACCTTACACAAGATGAAGTCACCCAATGGCTTGCGCAAGTTCATAAGGTTAATCCAAACGACATTGCTCAGCATATTTATCAGCATAACGAAATAGCCGCAGTAGAGCATCTTATGCGAGTCGCTTCTGGTTTGGATTCTTTGATTTTAGGCGAGCCTCAAATTTTAGGACAGGTGAAGCAGTCGTTTATGGAGGCCAAACGTGCAGGCACGATTAATTCGCACTTTGAGAAGCTTTTTCAAACGACCTTTGCGGTCGCGAAACAAGTGCGCACGCAAACGGATATTGGTGCCAGTGCTGTATCGGTAGCCTATGCAGCGGTAAAACTTACCAAGCAAATATTTTCAGCCATCGACAAGAGCCATATTTTACTGGTTGGTGCCGGTGAAACCATTGAGCTGGTTGCTAAGCATCTACAAGAGGCCAATGCTAAATCGATTACGGTAGCTAACAGAACCTTGAAAAATGCTGAAGCATTGGCCCAAAGTTTAGGCGGCCAAGCTATTACCATTAGTCAGATTCCTGCCCACCTAGCGCAAGCAGATGTGGTGATTAGCTCCACTGCTAGTGCGCTTCCTCTAATTGGCAAAGGTATGGTGGAGTCAGCATTAAAGTCGCGTAAACATAAACCTATGTTGTTACTCGACTTGGCCGTTCCAAGAGATATTGAGAGCGAGGTCGCCGACCTTGACGATGCTTATTTGTATACCGTTGATGATTTACAGGATATTATTGTCCAGAACATTGCTAATCGTGAGCAGGCGGCTGAGCAAGCTTCTAGATTGATTAGCCAAAAGGTGTCAGATTTTGCTCAATGGTTACAGCAGTCTGTTCATATTGATTTGATCAAAACGTACAGAGAGCAGGCACAGCAATTGCGCGACGAACTCACGCAAAAAGCCATGCAGCGTATTGCTGAAGGGGATGACACTCAAACCGTGTTGCAGGAGCTGAGTTATAAATTAAGCCAGCAGATGATGCACGGACCAACAAAGGCGCTACAAGCAGCAATTGTGCAACAGCATACGCCAAGCATTAATTTGTTATCCGATGCGTTTAATTTAAACGGCTCGGTGCCGACTAAACAGGAATAAAATGAAACAGTCAGTTGTTCATAAACTAGAATCATTAGTTGAACGTTTTGAAGAAGTACAAGCGCTTCTCGGGGAAGCCTCTGTTATCCGCGACCAAGAAAAATTCAGAGCCCTTTCAAAAGAGTTTTCTCAGCTTGAGGAAGTAGTTAAGCAGTTTGGTGCATTTCAAGCGGCAGAAGGCGACATTGCATCTGCTCTAGAGATGCTTCAGGAAAGCGATCCTGAGATGCGCGAAATGGCGCAGGAAGAACTCAAAACCGCAAAAGCGCTGACGGAAGAGTTAGAAACATCCTTACAAATACTGCTGCTACCTAAAGACCCCAACGACGACAACAACTGCTTTTTAGAAATTAGAGCAGGAGCGGGTGGCGATGAAGCCGCTATTTTTGCAGGTGATTTATTTCGCATGTACAGTCGTTTTGCTGAAACGAGTGGCTGGCGAGTTGAGGTTGTTAATGCAAATGAAGGTGAGCACGGCGGCTATAAAGAAATTGTGGCGAATGTCTCGGGAGACGGTGCTTACGGTATTTTGAAATTTGAGTCAGGCGGGCACAGAGTGCAGCGCGTTCCTGAGACTGAATCGCAAGGACGTATTCACACCTCCGCATGCACTGTTGCGGTCTTGCCTGAAGTACCAGAGTCTGAAGCGATTGATATTAATGCTGGCGATTTACGCATCGATACATTCAGAGCATCAGGCGCGGGTGGTCAACACGTAAATAAAACAGACTCAGCAATTCGCTTAACTCATATTCCCACTGGCGTAGTGGTTGAATGCCAGGACGAACGCTCCCAACACAAAAACCGTGCAAAAGCGATGTCGGTGCTGCAGGCGCGACTGAACCAGATGGAACAAGATAAACGCTCAGCTGAAGAGGCAAGTACGCGCAAATCTTTAGTCGGCAGCGGTGATAGAAGTGAGCGTATTCGCACCTATAATTTTCCGCAGGGGCGCGTAACAGACCATCGCATCAATCTAACCTTATACAAATTAGATGACGTAATTGCGGGTGATTTAGCTGCGTTATCAGACCCTATCAGGCAAGAGCATCAGGCTGATTTGCTAGCCTCGTTATCAGACGACTAATTCTCAATGAAAAGTGCGAATACAGATGCACTGACAGTATCTGAGCTTTTGCTAAATGCGAAAGCGCAGATTGCCGCTCAAGAGGATTTGACTTTTAGCTCGCCTGATTTAGAGGCGCGTATTTTGTTTGAGCATGTGAGTGGTCATGGGCGCAGTTGGCAGATTGCTCACGGGCAAGACATGCTCGATACAGATATCAAAGCCGCTTTTGAAAATGCCTTGGCGCAGCGATTAGCTGGAGAGCCAATTGCTTTTATAACGGGAACACAGGACTTTTGGTCGATGACCTTGGCGGTTGACAGTTCTACTTTAATTCCTAGGCAAGACACTGAGTCACTGGTTGAGCTAGCATTGAGCTTACCTCTTTGTGAAAACGCTGAAGTGTTAGACCTAGGTACGGGAACAGGTGCAATTGCATTGGCCTTAGCAAAGGAACGAGTGAACTGGCAAATAACTGGCGTCGATAGAATTGAACGAGCTGTGGCACTCGCCAAGAGTAATGCGCTGCGCAATGGCTTAGCCGTTAATTTCAAGCAGAGCAATTGGTTTAGCGTGCTTGATGCACAACAATTTGATTTGATCGTAAGTAATCCGCCGTACGTTGAACAAAACAGCGATTATTTACAGCAAGGTGATTTGCGCTTTGAACCACACTCAGCTCTTACATCGGGTGAGGATGGCTTAGATGATATTCGCTTAATTGTTGATCAGGCTTATGCTCATTTACACAATGATGCTTATTTGGTCATAGAGCATGGGGCTTCTCAAGCGCCTGCTATAGCTCAATTACTGCAAGCTAAGGGCTACATTGAAATAGAAAGCATCAAAGACTATAACGATTTAGCACGCGTCATTGTTGCTAAAAAGCCCGGTGCATGAAAAACTAAGTAACAGAAATTGAGCTGGCGAAGGTTCTTAGCAGTTCAAAAGAATGGTAAAACGGTAAGAATATAAACTAAGCAGGTACTTTTGCCTGCGGTATTACAACAATAAAAACGACGGATATGCCATGTATATGATAGCGAAACACCTGCATTTAACTGCAGCCATACTTACACTTGTTTTCTTTTTAATACGCTTTGTTTTGCTTTTGCGTCAGTCACCGGTGCTCCAGCAAAAATGGCTTAAAATTCTTCCTCATGTGGTTGATACCTTGCTTATTGTTACTATTGTGTGGCTATGCGTGCAGCTTTCAATTTATCCCATCGCCAACGGCTGGGCTTCGGCTAAACTCACCGGCCTTGTGTTTTATATACTATCTATCTTCTTAACCTTGCGCTGGGCTAAAACTAACACTTGGCGAATTGTAGGGGCGGTGAGCACGCTATTTTGGTTTTATATGACCGCGCGCTTAGGCCTTGCCGGCCCAGCAATGTTTTCGTAAAGGATGATGTAAACAATGACGGCTATTAAAGAAGTAAAGATACAAGATATTAGCGTAAACAACGAAAAGCCCTTTGTATTATTTGGCGGCATGAATGTGCTTGAGTCACGAGACTTAGCTATGAGCATAGCCGAGAAGTATGTTGAAGTGACCCAAAAGCTTGGCATCCCTTATGTGTTTAAGGCTTCCTTTGATAAAGCTAACCGTTCGTCGCTTTATTCGTATAGAGGACCCGGTATGGACGAGGGCCTTAAAATATTTCAAGAGATTAAAGAGACTTTCGGTGTACCCATCATTACTGATGTTCACGAACCATTTCAAGCCGCCCCAGTCGCGGAAGTTGCTGATGTGATTCAGTTACCGGCGTTTTTGGCAAGGCAAACTGACTTAGTTGAAGCGATGGCTAAAACTGGCGCAGTTATTAACGTGAAAAAACCACAGTTTTTGGCGCCCCATGAAATGCGCCACATTATTAAAAAGTTCGCAGAGGGTGGAAACACCAACATTATTTTGTGTGAGCGAGGCACTAGCTTTGGCTATAATAATTTAGTCGTAGACATGCTGGGTATGGATTTGATGCGTCCGATGGCGCCGGTAATTTTTGATGCAACACATGCCTTACAGCAACCTGGCGGGCGCGCGGATTCTGCAGACGGTAGACGTGCCCAAGCAGCACAACTTGCTCGCAGCGGCATGGCTCTTGGCATTGCGGGATTATTTATTGAATCGCACCCTGACCCAGATAACGCTAAGTGCGATGGTCCTTGTGCTCTTCCACTTGATAAGCTCGAACAATACCTAAGCCAGATGAAGCGCCTTGACGACCTAGTCAAAAGCTTTTCTGATTTAGATATTCAATAGGGAGATTTTTATATGCGTTTTCTGTACTCAAATACAGGTGAATTAGTACGCGTACTTTGATTAAATAACTCCATTAGGCAGACACTGGCGCAAGCATGTTTCATAGAGATTTGAATACATTTACTTTTAATAAGAGCGAACATCTTATGTATTCTCGTCGCTCAATTATGCGCAAGGTAACCTATTTGCTGTTGATTATGACAGCCTTACAAACCACAAAACTGCTTTTTCTTCCGACTTCGATGCATGCCAATATTGGTCTTCATATTGGTAATGCATTGTTCCACATGGCGGGCTTTACGGCCTGTGTGCTTGCTTTCAAACGTAATCGATTTGATTTAGGAAAATGGTTGTTACAGCTGTTTTTTATCAGCTTTATCACCACGGCCGGGCTGCTTTGGCAAACAGATATGGCACTGCAATATTTTTATCTCTTGGCTCTGTTTGTGACCGGTTTTATGTTCAGCGAGCGTGAAACAAAGTTCTTTATCATGTTTTGCGTTATCTACATCGCTTTATTTCTTGTTTTTCAGCATTTGCATACCGCTGCAACGAGCGTAGACGGCAGTTATTCTATACTCACCATGGTCAATAGTGTGGTTTTAGCAAGCTCATGTTTCGGCTGTGCATGGATAGTTAGGCGCATGACCCTATCCAATTGGAAAAAAGCACAAAACTTTACTCAGTCTCAGGCGAACGTGATTTACAAAGTATTCCCAGAGCGAATTGCAGGTAAATTAATATCACTACACAATAATCGAAAGAGCAGCGCTCAAGACCTAATGTATAAGGCGCCTATGACGGTGGTTTTTATGGATATTGTAAATTCCACTAGCTATATGAAAAAGTTTGGCGAGCAGGCTTCAATTGAGCTTTTTAATACTATTTTTGCAGCTTTTGACGATACCATTCGCCAATCGGGTTGTTTGCGGATAAAAACCAATGGAGATCAGTACATCTTTGTCACAGAGCTTAAACAAGGCAGACATGAAGCGAAGGTGTGTAAAAGTTTAAACTTAATTAAAGAATTGTATGTGATATTTGATAATTTAGCCGCACAAACACCATTAGGCTTGCGCTGTGGCGTCGCAACGGGCGAGGTCTCTGCTGGCGTCGTTAATTTAAAAAGCCCGAGCTTTGATGTTTGGGGGCAGTCAGTTGTTGTGGCTTCTCGATTAGAAAAAAGCTGTACGCCTATGCATATTCATTGCGATAAACATACTTATGAGCTTGCGCAGGAACGTTTCTTCTTTTCAAAACCAGCGGTATGGAATTTTAAAGGGCTCGGTCAAACGATGACTTACCACATGTCGCTTAGCTAAGTAGTATAAAAACAATACAAACAACATGACCAAAATTTGCTTTCGCTAACATCGACTTGCTTTGTGTTAAGTGATTCGGGGTAATGTAAAAAAAAAGGACCTAAAAGGTCCTTTTTTGATTATATTAAGCTGCCAATGAGGCAATTTATATACTCATCTGAATGCTTAACGTCTGCGCAACAATGATAAGCCTAGTAAGGTGATGCCCATAAGTGCAAGTGTAGTTGGAGCAGATACAGGATTCGGTTCTACTACCGCCTCAGTTACTGAGACGCTTACTGTACCCTGATACGTAGCATCAAATGCGTCAGCCACGTCATCAAACGACTCAAAAAACTCTAAGCGTAAAAAGCCGTCAGCCAGCACAATGTCAAACAAACCCGCATCAGTTAAATCAAGGATGCCGCCGCTAGTATAGGCTGAATTACCTGCGTTATTGTCAAATACGCCGGCCGTAACGAGTATCTCGTTAGGCAAAGCTGTAGAGCCAAAGCCAATCGTCGCTTCGCTCAACCAAGAAAGACCTACAGTAGTAATTTCTAGGTCCCAACCAAGGCCATCGATTGTAGCTTCGCTGCCGCCACCGATATCTACTAATAATACGATATTATCGCTGTCACCCTCTGAGTCCCAGCTGTTAATACCGTCTATATTGATATCAATGATAGCCGCAGATGCACTCATCGACGCAAGCGTCATTGCGGCAGCCATTAATACGTTTTTCATTGCTTTTGTTACGCGAATCATTGTTGTAGTTCCCTAATTATGATTTTTATTTAAGTGGAGTAGTTTTAATCGAATGGGTGCTTCGTGTAGTTCACAAGCTTCGGAAGCACTCAGGTTAAAAAACAAGCAAAATTCAAGCCTTATGTAAAATTATATAAATATCAATGATTTATCTTTTTTATCAATGAGTATATTCCAAAACTTGTAAATTTTTTAGACATTGATTTATATTTAAAAGAACAGAGGGTATTCCTAATATGAATAATGCCTTGAATTGTTCGATATTGGACGCACTACTAATACCTTAGCGCAAGCCTATAACCTAAACATGGTAAAAAATGCTTTCACATATTCTACTTTCTCTTATCGCTATACTCATCCTGATAGTATTTTTTGGCAGACCTTACTGGCGTCAACATAAAAGAAAGATCGTTGCGGGTCTGCCGTTTAAAAAAGAGTGGCGCAAGATAATTCAGCGCCGAATGCCTTATTTTAAAACCATGCCAGCTGACCTTCAGCTACAGTTAAAAAAACACATTCAGGTGTTTTTATCTGAAAAACGTTTTATAGGCTATAACGGTATTGTGATTAACGACGAGATCAGAGTCACCATCGCCGCTCAAGCATGTTTGTTGCTATTAAATCGTAAAACCGATTACTACCCCAAGTTACAAAGCATCCTCGTTTATCCAAGAGCCTTTGTGAAGAAACATCAGGTGACTGACTCCTCAGGTGTTCAATTTACGCAAAATACGGCTTTGTCGGGTGAATCATGGGGTTTTGGTACGATTGTGTTGTCGTGGCAAGACACGCTTGATGGTGCCTATTTACCTGACGATGGTCATAATGTCGTTATTCACGAATTTGCTCATCAGCTAGACCAAGAGGATGGATTCGCAAATGGCGCGCCTATCTTGGGCAAACATCAAAATTATGAAGATTGGTCAAAGGCCTTTTCAGCGCAATATGAATTGCTCAGGCAGCAAGCACAAAATCACGAGCCATCTATATTTGATTATTATGGGGCGACTAATCCGGCGGAGTTTTTCGCGGTAGCCAGTGAAGTATTTTTTGAAAAGCCCCATCAATTAAAAAGCGAGCATCCTGACTTATATCAGCAGCTCGCCTCTTATTATCGCGTAGACCCTACAGTATGGTAGCAGCGATATCTGAAAGTAATTCCTCGGTCAGTTTTACGGCATCACCAATGTAGGAAGCAGGTGTCATTTGTGTGAGTGAGGCTTTTGCTTCTTCTGGCATATCCAGTCCCTCAATAAACTCAGCAATCGCGGCACTGTTTACTTTTTTACCACGGGTTAACTCTTTCAACTTCTCATAGGGTTTTTCAATGCCATAACGGCGCATTACGGTTTGAATAGGCTCTGCCATCAATTCCCAATTAGCGTCGAGTTCATTAGCCAAGCTTTGCTCATTCACTTCTAATTTGCTTATGCCTTTTAAACTGGCCTGATAAGCAATGGATGAATAGGCAATGCCTACGCCCAAATTACGCAGAACCGTTGAATCTGTTAAATCACGCTGCCAGCGACTTACCGGTAGCTTGGCGCTAAGGTGCTGCAAAATGGCATTTGCAATGCCTAAGTTACCTTCAGAATTTTCAAAGTCGATAGGATTAACTTTGTGGGGCATAGTAGAAGAGCCAATTTCGCCCGCTACCGTTTTTTGCTTAAAGTGACCTAGCGCGATGTAACCCCAAATGTCGCGATCAAAGTCGATTAATATAGTATTGAATCGAGCGATAGCGTCGTATAACTCGGCAATGTAGTCATGAGGTTCGATTTGAGTAGTAAATGGATTGTGTTCTAATCCTAAGCTTTCAACAAAGTGCTTTGCAAATTCGTGCCAGTCAAGGTCAGGGTAGGCACTTAAGTGGGCGTTATAGTTGCCTACCGCACCGTTAATTTTACCTAACAAAGGCACGTTTTGTATCTGTTTAACCTGGCGAACAAGCCTAGCTGCGACGTTTGCCATTTCTTTGCCCATGGTAGTGGGAGAGGCAGGCTGACCATGAGTTCTGGCCATCATTGGCAAGGTTTTGTAACGTGCGGCTAAATCAGCAATTGCAGTTATGATTTGCTTGCTTTGAGGAAGCACTACATCGTCAAGGCCCTGCTTTAACATCAATGCGTGTGATAGGTTGTTAATATCTTCAGATGTACAGGCAAAATGGATAAATTCGGTAACCGCATGCAGCTCAGCGTTGCCAGCGGTTTTTTCTTTTAAAAAATACTCTACCGCTTTTACATCATGATTCGTGGTGCGTTCAATCTCTTTTATTCGCGCGGCATCTTCTACTGAAAAATTGCTAACTAAGTCGTTCAAAAATTGATTTGCTTGTGCACCAAATTGTGGGACTTCGGTAATCTTGGATTCGTTTGCTAGCGCTTGTAGCCATCTTACTTCTACTTCCACCCGACATTTAATTAAGCCAAACTCACTAAAGCTAGTGCGCAGCGCTTTGGTTTTATCGCCATAGCGACCGTCAACGGGGGAGAGTGCAGTGAGAGTGGATAAGTCCATTGGTAGTTCCTGTGAAATAAAGAGGTTAATTGTTAATTATGGGTGGTAGTTTAAGTTAGTCCATTAAACGCAGTGTTTGTTTGGCGCTTTGCACCAACTTAGTTCTTGAAAATAAAATTTGTCGGCGTTGACCGCCAAGCTGTCGCCACAAAACAGCTGAACGAATACCGGCTAATAGCAAGGCGCGGACCTTCATCTGATTGCTTTGAATTTTTAAATTTTCTGGACTGCCGGCTATCTGGATTTTTGCGGCCAGCGGGCTAACTACATCAGAATAAATACTCGCAAGCGAACTCATTATTTGCGCATTTTCAAAGCCCACGTGAGCACTTTGTCTTTGCACATGGGATACGCGTTCACCTAGTTCGTTTAACGCATTTCGATTGCGGCTTAATTTGCGCTCTAAACTGATTATTGATGCGATATAGCGGGTAAGCTCGGCATCTTTGTTTTTGCTGGCGTTATCAAGTTGTTCTACAAGAATGCCAAAGCCCAATTTTAGATTATTCAATGCGCCATAAATTTGCTGAGTATTATCTGGGTTTGTAACCAAAATGCTTGAGAGGCTGGCTTCGGCCGCAATCTCATCTACTTCGCCTTTTCGCGCGACGTTTTGCACCAGTTTCGCGGCTTGGCATACGCCCGCAAGCGCAAGCAATTGTTCGTTTAAGCTATGTGCTGTCATGCGTTTGCCACCATCGAAGCTTGGCTATCTATCGCGATGTAGGCATCGATTATTGCGCCCCCTAAACATACATCGCCCTGATAAAATACAGCTGATTGGCCTGGGGTTACGGCTTTTTGCGCTTCATCAAACATGACTTTTAAGTTGCCGTCGCTCATTGGTGTAAGTGTGCAGGGGATATCAGTTTGGCGGTATCGTGTTTTTACGCTTGCACGCATTTCTTGCTGCAGAGGCAGGCGATTAACCCAATGCACTTGGTTGGCAATTAAGCCTTTTGAATAGAGTCGAGGGTGATCTGCGCCTTGTGCAACAATAAGCACATTTCGCTTTAAGTCTTTTTCAACCACATACCAAGGCTCTTCACCGTGATTGGCGCTGCCGCCAATATGCAGACCTTTGCGCTGGCCTAAAGTGTGATACATCAAGCCTTCGTGCTTGCCAATCTCTTCACCATCAACCGTTTCAATAACGCCAGGCTGAGCGGGCAGATATTGAGCTAAAAAATCTTTAAACTTGCGCTCACCAATAAAACAAATGCCGGTGCTGTCTTTTTTGTCGTGCGTAATTAAGTCGTGTTGTTGAGCAATTTCTCGTACTTCAGGCTTATCGATAGCACCAATTGGGAAGAGCGTTTTTGCAATATGTTCATGACTCAAGGTATACAAAAAATAGCTTTGGTCTTTGTTACTGTCATGGCCTCTGACCAATTGCCACTTATCATCAACGAATCGGCGTTGGCAGTAATGGCCAGTTGCAATGTAATCTGCCCCTAAATCTTCGGCAGCAAATTCTAGAAAGGCTTTAAATTTAATTTCTTTGTTGCACATGATGTCAGGGTTAGGTGTGCGTCCTGACTTATATTCTTCTAAAAAGTATTCGAACACGTTGTCCCAATACTCTGCGGCAAAGTTGATTTTATGTAATTTGATTCCAAGTTTATCGGCGATTGCTTGCGCATCGGCTAAATCTTCTGCGGCCGCGCAGTACTCGTCGTTATCGTCTTCTTCCCAGTTTTTCATAAACAGGCCTTCAACCTGATAACCTTGTTGCTTCAGAAGTAGCGCAGACACAGAGGAATCGACACCGCCAGACATACCGACGATAACTTTAATTTTTGTATTTTGCTCAGAAAATGTTGCTGTCATAGTTTATATGCAGTGTTCGCTCAAATTGCCGAAATAAAGACCATTAAAATAGCCGCGGATTATAGCAAAGTTTTATCATCTACGGTACGCCAAAGGAGCAAATTTAGTTCTAGTGCCTGTTTATAAAAACTAGATTGATATGAACTGGCCGTTATCGATACCGTCAATCGTCCAACTGCCCACTCGATAGCGTATAAGGCGCAGGGTAGGATGCCCAATATGCGCTGTCATTCTGCGCACCTGTCGATTTCGTCCTTCGCTGATAGTGATGCTTAGCCAAGAGGTAGGGATGTGCTTGCGTTCCCTTATTGGCGGCGTGCGCGGCCATACATTGGGTGGGTCCATTAACTTTACTTTTGCCGGTAAGGTCATGCCATCTTTGAGCTCTACACCATCGCAAAGGGCTTTAATAGCCTGTTTGTTTGGCTGTCCCTCTACTTGTACCCAGTAGGTTTTGCTGACTTTGTTTTCAGGATGAGCCAACTGATGAATTAGCTTACCATCATCGGTGAGCACTAAAAGACCCTCACTGTCGTGGTCAAGTCTGCCAGCAGCGTAGACGTTCGGGATATTGATATAGTCTTTTAAACATGCTCTGCCTTCGCTGTCAGTAAACTGACACTGAACTAAGTGAGGCTTGTTGAACAATACAATGTTTTTATTCGCTTTGGGCATAAGGTCTCTTAATTTGTGCTAAGCCTCGTTCATGGTAAGAAACTCATGAAAAGAAAAAGCAGGCCAATGCCTGCTTTTTTTATATTCTATGGTGTTTACCATTTAAAACTATCGATTTGGCTCTTCATCAGCAAAATCAATGTTCTCAGCGTGTAAACCTTTAGGGCCTTGCTCAATATCAAATTTAACTGCTTGACCAGCTTTCAATGAGCGATAACCATCCATCTGTATTGTGGAATAATGTGCAAAGATATCTTCTCCACCGTCCTCCGGGACGATGAATCCAAAGCCTTTTGCATTATTAAACCATTTCACTTTACCGACTGCCATGACACAACTTCCTATTCGTAATCCTTGAAAACTTTTGATCCCGTCTCCACTATGTATACTACGAAGTAATGCACAAACCAATCCTACCAGTGGCGACTGTTATGAAGCGCTTACAACAAAACGAGCTTCATATAAACACTGTAGGGGGTTTGCGTTGAATTTGTCAAGTTTTAGGCCCATGCTTTTAGCTTGAGGGCGATAAAAGAATGCTTGCGCTAATTAAATGCCAGATTATAGTAATTGAAAGAGACGATGACTAAACAAGATATTGTGAACGTAGACGGCGAAAAACTAATTGAGCTGCAAAAGCAAAAAACGCAACCGCCGCCCATGTATAAAGTGATGTTAAACAATGACGATTATACCCCTATGGACTTTGTTATAGAGGTGTTGACTAAGTTCTTCGCGATGGACTTAGAAAAGGCAAATCAGTTGATGTTAACGGTCCATTATCACGGCAAAGCCGTTTGTGGCATATATACTGCAGAGATAGCAGAGACAAAAGTAATGCAGGTAAACCAATATTCTCGTAAACATCAACACCCGTTGATGTGTACTATGGAACCGGCGCAATAAGGGGAAATCATGCTAAATAAAGATTTAGAACAGACCTTAAACGAGGCCTTTGTTTATGCGCGTCAGAATCGTCATGAATTTATGACCGTCGAGCATTTACTGCTTATGTTACTCGATAACCCAGCAGCAAACGAAGCCCTAAAGGCCTGCGGTGCAAAAGTTGAAATACTGCGTGGCGAGCTTACCGAATTCGTAAACGAAACTACACCATTGATTGCAGAAGACGATGGCGCAGAGAGAGAAACACAGCCCACCTTAGGCTTTCAACGCGTGTTACAGCGTGCTGTTTTTCATGTGCAGAGCTCTGGTAAAGGCGAAGTAAGTGGTGCTAACGTCTTGGTCGCAATTTTTAGTGAACAAGAATCACAAGCCGTTTACATTCTTAAAAAATCAGATGTCACGCGCTTAGATGTGGTGAATTTCATTTCTCACGGTGTGAGTAAAAGCGACGATGAAGATACACATTCTGATGAAATCAGCGAAGAAGCGGGCGAGGGCGAAGAGAACCAGTCAATGCTCTCTAAATATGCAAGTAATCTAAATCTTGCCGCAAAAGAGGGCAAAATCGATCCGCTAATCGGTCGAGACAGTGAAGTAGAGCGTTCTATTCAGATTTTATGTCGTCGCCGTAAAAATAATCCTTTGTTAGTTGGCGAAGCTGGCGTGGGTAAAACGGCTATTGCGGAAGGTCTTGCTTATAGAATTGTGAATAATGACGTCCCTGAAGTCATTGCTGACAGCACGATCTATTCTCTAGACTTAGGTGGTTTGTTAGCAGGAACAAAATACAGAGGTGACTTCGAAAAACGCTTAAAGGGTATTTTGAAAGAGCTGACTAAAGACGCTAAAGCCATATTGTTTATCGACGAAATTCATACCATCATCGGTGCAGGTGCTGCGTCTGGCGGTGTGATGGATGCCTCTAACTTGCTCAAACCTAAGTTAAGCAGCGGGGAGTTAAGATGCGTTGGTTCAACGACATATCAAGAATATCAAGGGATTTTTGAAAAAGACCGTGCACTCGCTAGACGATTCCAAAAAATCGATGTACTTGAGCCTAGCGTGAGCGATACCACCAAGATATTGATGGGCTTGAAGTCACGTTACGAAGAACATCATAGCGTTCGTTTCACGAATAAGGCAATTCAAGCTGCGGCGGAGCTATCGGCTAAATATATTAACGAGCGTCACTTGCCCGACAAGGCGATTGATGTAATGGATGAAGCAGGTGCGAGTCAGCGTTTGTTGCCTGCGTCTAAACGCAAAAAGACCATTAACGTTGCAGATATTGAACATATCATTGCAAAAATCGCGCGCATACCTGAGAAGTCAGTATCTGCATCAGATAAAGACGTACTCAAGAACCTTGGCCGTAACCTAAAAATGGTGGTGTTCGGTCAAGATAAAGCCATTGAAACATTAACCAATGCCATTCAGCTTTCACGCTCAGGTTTAGGTAATGAGTCAAAGCCAATTGGTAACTTCTTATTCGCTGGTCCAACTGGGGTAGGTAAAACAGAAGTCACGCAACAACTGGCCAAAATAATGGGCGTTGAGTTAGTGCGTTTTGATATGTCTGAATATATGGAACGCCATGCGGTGAGTCGCTTAATTGGCGCACCTCCTGGCTATGTTGGTTTTGACCAAGGCGGATTATTAACCGACGCTGTAATTAAACATCCTTACTCGGTTGTGTTGCTAGATGAAATCGAAAAAGCACATAGCGATATTTACAACATTTTGTTGCAAGTAATGGATCACGGTACCTTAACTGACAACAACGGTCGTAAAGTTGACTTTAGAAACGTGGTGTTGGTAATGACAACCAATGCGGGCGTGCAAGCTACGGTTAAGAAGTCTATTGGCTTTAAACAGCAAGACCACAGCTTAGATGCAATGAGCGAAATAAACCGTACCTTTACGCCAGAGTTTAGGAACAGACTCGACAGCATTGTATGGTTTAACCACTTAGAGCAAGAAGTGATACTGCAAGTTGTCGATAAGTTTATTATTGAGCTACAAGCCCAATTAGATGCTAAAGGCGTATCGCTAGAAGTAAGCGAGAAAGCAAGAGCATGGCTGGCAGAGCAGGGCTACGACAAGTCTATGGGAGCTAGACCAATGGCTCGCGTAATCCAAGACCAGCTTAAACGCGAACTTGCTTCGGAATTACTGTTTGGTCAATTAAGCAAAGGCGGCGAAGTAAAAGTCGGCTTACGCAGCGACAAGTTAACCTTTAAATACAGCTCAATAGAGGCTCAAAAAAGCGAAGCGTAACATATCAGGTAAACCTCAAAAGCCCGCTCATGTAGCGGGCTTTTT
>CAYQMI010000040.1:0-28933 GCA_964418575.1 uncultured Glaciecola sp. | reverse complement strand
ACTTCGTGACAGCTTTCACGCATAACAGTAGCACGAGGGTCGTGGTTTTTATAAACACGATGACCAAAGCCCATTAAACGGAAAGGGTCGTTTTTATCTTTAGCACGCTCAATAAACTCAGGAATGCGATCAACCGTACCGATTTCTTCTAACATTCTTAAACATGCTTCGTTGGCACCACCGTGTGCAGGTCCCCATAGAGATGCAACACCCGCAGCGATACATGCGTAAGGATTTGCGCCTGAAGAGCCCGCTAGACGTACAGTTGAGGTAGATGCGTTTTGTTCATGATCAGCGTGTAAAATAAAGATGCGATCCATTGCTCTTTCTACTGCTGCGCTAATTTTGTATTCTTCAGCAGGCACAGAAAACATCATGTTCAGAAAGTTTGCTGCGTAGCTAAGGTCATTACGCGGATATACAAAAGGTTGGCCAACGTTATATTTATAACACATGGCAACAAGAGTGGGCATTTTAGCGATTAAGCGGTGAGCAGAACGTTTACGCTGCTCTGGGTCGCCAACGTCTAAATCACTGTGATAGAAAGAAGACATTGCACCAACGGTTCCGCACAGCATTGCCATTGGGTGAGCGTCGTTTCTAAAGCCATGGAAGAACATATTTAATTGTTCGTGCACCATCGTATGACGCGTGATGGTTTTCTTAAACTCTTCGTGTTCTTGTTTAGACGGCTGATCACCGTGTAGTAGCATGTAACACACTTCTAAATAGTCTGAATCGCGGGCTAAATCTTCAATTGAAAATCCGCGATGCAACAATACACCTTTCGCACCATCGATAAATGTAATTGATGATTCACATGAGCCAGTTGCCATAAAGCCAGGGTCGAAAGTGAAATAGCCTTTGCTTCCTAGCGATCTGACATCTATTACAGGATGTCCTTCAGTGCCTTCTAAGATGGGTAACTCGACTTCAATATCACCGGCTTTTAGCGTGGCTGATTTATCTGACATGAAATACACTCCTAAGTTGATGTTCCGGCATTAAACGGAAAAAATGCAGAATTTGTTCACATTGAGCAACAAATGGGTCATATCTGTGCAAAAAGTGCCGATATTCTTAACTTAATAAAGCTTTAAGTCAATTTAAATGCAGATCTGCTCAATATATATTCTGTATAAAGAGGATGTATAAAGGCCTATAAACAATTGTTTACGACTAATGTCTCAACATCTAACATTTGATTGCTATTAGAATGGGGTGTTGGTATATTTCAAACCCACTGAATTTAAAGGGTTATTTAGTAATAACTTTATAAAAATTCATTCACAAGTACTTAACATTTGGTTGCGTATTTTGCGCAGCGACACACAACTCAAGTTGCATATTCGAGGCACTCAACCTAGGGTAGCAATGGGACAACAACAACAGGCGTTTTATTGTGAAAAAACAAAGACCAGTCAATCTAGATTTAACCACAATCAAATTACCCTCGGCAGGTAAGGCATCAATACTGCACCGCGTAACCGGCGTAGCGATGTTTTTTGCATTAATATTCGTAATTTGGGCATGGGCTGAATCTGTTAGCTCAGCAGAAGGTTTCGCTCGAGTTCAAGATATCATGCAAGGCGTAGTGGGCTATGTTATCGCATTGGGCACACTATCAGCACTTTCATATCACTTCATTGGCGGCGTAAGGCACGTCATTATGGATATGGGCCATTGGGAAGAGCTTCAGTCAGGCAATACAAGCGCGAACGTTGCGATTGGCCTGTGGATTTTGGTCACAATAGCGTTAGGAGTAGTATTATGGTAACTAATCAAGCGTCAATTAAACGTAACGGTATTCAGGATTACGTTACCCTAAGAGCGTCTGCAGCTATCATATCTGCGTTCTCTATTTTCATGGTGTACTTCTTTATTTCCACTGGACAAGTGACTTTTGAAGTGTGGCAAGGTTTATTTGCATCGATTTATATGAAAGCATTCACGCTCATCACATTGATCGCGATAATGATGCATGTACGTATAGGGCTTTGGCAAGTGCTGACCGACTACGTAAAAGCACATAAGGTGCGAATCGTTTTGCAATTTGCTTTGAATTTACTCGCAATCGTTTATGTCGCGGTTGGCTTGTTCGTTTTATGGGGTATTTAAGATGACGTTACCAGTTCATGAGTTTGATGCAGTAGTAATTGGGGCCGGTGGCGCAGGAATGCGAGCGGCTCTACAAATCTCTCAATCAGGGCGTTCTTGTGCACTTTTATCAAAAGTGTTCCCAACTCGCTCACACACAGTTTCAGCCCAAGGCGGTATTACGGTAGCGCTAGGAAACTCCCATGAAGATAACTGGGAATGGCATATGTACGACACGGTTAAAGGCTCTGACTATATTGGCGACCAAGAAGCCGTTGAATATATGTGTAAGACGGGTCCAGAGGCCATAATTGAACTAGAAAATATGGGCTTGCCATTTTCTCGCTTTGAAAACGGAAAAGTGTATCAGCGTCCATTCGGTGGTCAGTCAAGAAACTTTGGCGGTGAGCAAGCAGCTCGAACCGCCGCTGCAGCTGACCGTACTGGTCACGCTTTGTTGCATTTGTTGTATCAACAAAACGTAAAGAACAAAACAAAAGTATTTAGTGAGTGGTATGCACTTGATTTGGTTAAAAACCAACAAGGTCAGGTAGTTGGTTGTACTGCAATCGATATTGAATCAGGCGAGCTTGTATACTTTAAATCTCGCGCAGTTGTATTAGCAACCGGTGGTGCTGGTCGTATTTATGCATCTACCACGAACGCGCACATCAATACTGGTGACGGCATTGGTATGGCACTAAGAGCTGGCGCTCCTGCACAAGACATGGAAATGTGGCAGTTCCACCCAACCGGTATCGCCGGAGCAGGTACGCTTGTAACTGAAGGTTGTCGTGGAGAAGGTGGTTATCTTCTTAATAAAGATGGTGAGCGCTTCATGGAGCGCTACGCGCCAAACGCAAAAGATCTTGCTGGTCGAGATGTTGTTGCTCGCTCTATGATGACAGAAATCCGCGAGGGCAGAGGTTGTGAAGGTCCGTGGGGCACGCACATTAAACTCAAGCTTGACCATTTAGGTAAAGATGTACTTGAGTCTCGTTTGCCTGGTATCTTAGAGTTGTCTCGCACCTTTGCTCACGTTGACCCAGTTAAAGAGCCAATTCCAGTAATACCAACTTGCCACTATATGATGGGCGGTATTCCTACTAACGTAGATGGTCAGGTTATTGGTATTGATAAAGATGGTAATGAAAGCTTTATTGATGGTTTATTTGCTTGTGGTGAGATTGCTTGTGTATCAGTACACGGTGCGAACCGCTTGGGCGGCAACTCACTACTTGACCTTGTAGTCTTTGGACGTGCAACCGGTTTGCATTTAGGTGAAAACATAGACCAAATCGATATTAAGTCTGAAGCATCTGAGTCAGATCTTGATGCAGCGATGGCACGATTCAATCGCTGGGAAAATTCAGAGAAAGGTAAGGGTGAAGACCCTGTTCAAATCAAAAAAGACATGCAGAAGTGCATGCAGCTTAACTTCTCTGTATTTCGTGAAGGCGATGCAATGGCTGAAGGCCTCAAAGAGTTGGGAGAGATTCGTGAACGCTTAGCGAACGCGCGTCTTGACGATAAGAGCAGCGATTTCAACACTCAACGTATCGAGTGTTTAGAATTAGATAACTTGATGGAAACAGCTTACAGCACTGCTGTTGCTGCAAACTTCAGAACGGAAAGTCGTGGCGCTCACAGCCGCTTCGATTTCACCGAGCGTGATGATGAAAATTGGTTATGTCACTCAATCTACTTGCCTGAGTCAGATTCAATGAGAAAGCGTGATGTAAACATGGCACCGAAGTTGAGGGAAGCATTCCCTCCGAAAGTGCGTTCGTATTAATAGGAGCAGCCTGATGCAACTTACTTTTTCAATATACCGTTACAACCCAGAAGTAGATGATGCGCCTAACATGGTCGACTACCAGTTAGACGTTGAAGAAGGGCAAGATATGATGGTGCTTGATGCACTTATTGCCTTAAAAGAAAAAGATCCATCTTTGGCGTTTCGTCGCTCATGCCGAGAGGGCGTATGTGGCTCTGACGGAATGAACATGAACGGCAAAAATGGCTTGGCATGTATTACGCCTTTGTCTGCTTTAGGTAAGGGCAAAATTGTGATTCGTCCACTACCTGGTCTGCCAGTAGTACGTGACCTTGTTGTCGACTTAACGCAATTTTATACTCAGTATGAAAAAATCAAGCCTTTCTTAATTAACGATGGCAAAGATGCGCCAGCAAGAGAACATCTACAAAGCCCAGAAGACCGCGCAAAGCTTGATGGCTTATACGAATGTATTTTGTGTGCTTGTTGTTCAACTTCATGCCCATCGTTTTGGTGGAATCCAGATAAGTTTATTGGGCCCGCTGGACTGCTGCACGCATATCGCTTCTTAATTGATACGCGCGACACAGCAACTGACGAAAGGCTTAACGATCTTGACGATGCATTCAGCGTGTTTAGATGTCACAGCATCATGAATTGCGTAAGTGTATGTCCAAAAGGTCTTAATCCAACAAAAGCAATCGGACAAATAAAGTCAATGCTATTACAAAGAGCAGTGTAATTGACTGCAGTTTTGGTAGTATTTGCCGATTAAAAATGGCCGTCCAGCAGTGGATGGCTATTTTTTTGTCCGAAAATAGGTTTTTTTTCAATTTTCTGTACCACTATAGTGTTAGGCGATTTAAAAAAAAATTTACTTAGAATACAATACAGTCTACAACCGAAATCAAGGCTAAACGATGCAAAATAGCGTGATGAAAGCATGGTGGGATTCTTCTCATATGGCGGGCGGCAACGCCGCTTACGTAGAAGAACTCTATGAAGCATATCTCGAAAACCCACAAGACACACCTGAAAACTGGAAAGCTATTTTTGACGAATTACCGTCAATAGAGGGCGTTTCCGTTGAATCAAACCATACTTCTATACGTGAAGACTTTAAAAAGATGGCGAGTCTTGGGCCCGCAGCCCGACTTGGTTCAAGTAGTTCGAGCGCAGGTGATGCGCCTACTGACGAACGTCAGGTTAAAGTTCTTCAACTGATTAACGCATATCGATTTCGTGGACATCAACACGCAAACCTTGACCCCTTAGGGTTATGGCGTCAGCCGCGAGTTCGCGATTTAGAGTTATCTCATCATAATCTGAAAGAGTCTGACTTTGACACTATGTTCAATCTTGGCTCGTATGCTGTGGATGCAGAAAAGATGAACTTGGGCGATTTATTCAAATCGCTTAACCGCACTTACTGCGGTTCTATTGGTTCAGAGTATATGCATATTACTGATACAGAACAAAAGCGTTGGCTTCAGCAGCGTATTGAATCGGTAGAAGCAAGGCCTGTCATTGAGCGCGACGAAAAAATCAAAATCCTGAAAGGACTGATTGCTGCCGACGGCATGGAGAAGTATTTAGGCGCTAAGTTTACGGGTGCAAAGCGATTCTCACTTGAGGGTGGTGACGCGCTTATTCCGATGCTAAAAGGCTTGATCAGCGAAGCCGGCGCAAGCGGTGCGAAAGAAGTTGTGCTTGGTATGGCTCACCGCGGTCGATTAAACGTATTGGTTAACGTATTAGGTAAAAATCCTTCTGTATTATTTGACGAGTTTGCCGGTAAACACGACGACAGCTTAGGCGCAGGTGATGTGAAATACCATGCGGGTTTCTCATCTGATTTTGCTACGCCAGGTGGTAACGTGCATCTCGCATTAGCGTTTAACCCGTCTCACCTAGAAATTGTTAATCCGGTAGTAATGGGCTCTGTAAGAGCTCGCTTAGTTAGACGCAACTGCACAGACGGTTCAGCCGTTTTGCCTATTACCATTCACGGTGACTCCGCAATTGCCGGCCAAGGTGTTGTGCAAGAAACCTTTAATATGTCTCGCACCAGAGGCTTCTCGGTTGGCGGTACAGTGCGTATCGTTATTAACAACCAAGTTGGTTTCACCACTTCTAAAACAGAAGATACTCGCTCTACTCAGTACTGTACTGATATTGCAAAAATGGTGCAGGCACCGATTTTCCACGTGAATGCAGATGACCCAGAAGCGGTCATGTTTGTTACTAAGCTTGCGCTTGATTATCGCAATAAGTTTAAACGTGATGTGGTAATCGATTTAGTGTGTTATCGCCGTCATGGACACAATGAAGCTGACGAGCCAAATGCAACGCAGCCATTGATGTATCAAAAGATTAAAAAACATTCAGTACCAAGAGAAATTTATGCTAACCAGCTTATTGCTGAAGGCTCTGTTGAAAAACATGAAGTTGAAAGACTCATGGCTGAGTATCGCTCAGCATTAGATCACGGTGCTTGCGTAGTTGAAGAATGGCGTCCGATGACTGAACATTCTGTTGACTGGTCTCCGTATCTTGGGCATGACTGGGATGTTAAATACGATGCAAGTTTAAGTAACGACGAGCTTGTAAGTCTTGGTAAAGCATTAACCACAATTCCTGAAAATCACCGATTGCAGTCACGAGTAAATAAACTTTACAAAGACCGTGTATCGATGATTGAAGGTGAGCGCTTGTTGGACTGGGGGATGGCGGAGAACTTAGCCTATGCAGCCATCCTAAAAGACGGCACTAACATTCGCCTAACCGGACAAGACTCAGGACGCGGTACCTTCTTCCATAGACATGCTGTACTGCATGGTCAGGATGCTGGCGAAGAGTATATGCCGCTGCGTCATATTAGCGATAAGCAAGGCACTATCGAAATTTATGACTCGGTACTTTCTGAAGAAGCGGTTATGGCTTTTGAGTATGGTTATGCAACCGCAGAACCGGCAACCATGACAATTTGGGAAGCTCAGTTTGGTGATTTTGCTAACGGTGCTCAGGTAGTATTTGACCAGTTTTTATCATCGGGTGAAGCAAAATGGGGAAGACTCTGTGGTTTAACGGTGTTGCTTCCGCACGGGTATGAAGGACAAGGTCCGGAACATAGCTCGGCTCGCTTAGAACGATTCTTACAGCTTTGCGCAGATCACAACTGGCAGGTGTGTGTTCCCTCTACACCTGCACAAGTTTACAACATGCTGCGTCGACAGTCTGTTCGTCCAATGCGTAAGCCACTGATTGTAATGTCACCGAAATCTTTGCTTCGTCATCCACTCGCTGTAAGTAGCCTTGATGAATTGGCTAACGGTGTATTCCAAAACGTGATTGACGAGCAGGACGAGATCGCACCGAAAAAGGTTAAACGCGTTGTGATGTGTTCTGGTAAGGTTTACTACGACTTACTTGAACAAAGACGCAAGAACGAACAGGATAACATAGCTATTATTCGTGTTGAGCAGCTTTATCCATACCCTGCAGAGGAAATGGCCAAAGTAGTTGAAAAATATAAGCACGTTAAAGATTGGGTATGGTGCCAAGAAGAGCCACAGAATCAAGGCGCATGGTATTGTACACAACACAATTTTTGGCAGTCTGTACCAAAAGATGCCAAGTTAACATATGCAGGTCGCAATGCCTCTGCCTCGCCAGCGGTTGGTTATGTATCTGTTCACAATCAGCAACAAAAAGCGTTGATTGAAGACGCACTTACAATTAAATAAGGAACCCCAATGGCACATGAGATAAAAGTTCCAGTTCTTCCAGAGTCAGTTGCAGATGCAACCATCGCTACTTGGCACGTTAAATCTGGTGACAAGGTGACTCGTGACCAAAATCTGGTAGATATTGAGACTGACAAAGTTGTTCTTGAAGTGGTTGCACCAGCAGACGGTGTAATGTCAGAAATTACTGCAGAAGAGGGCGCAACCGTTCTTGGTGAGCAGGTCATTGGGTCTATGGAGGAAGGCGAAGGCGCAGCTCCTGCACCTAAGTCTGATGACAAAGCATCAAAATCTGAAGAAAAGTCAGAGCCTAAAGCTGAAGCAAGCGCCGCATCTGGTGCACAATCAGATATTAAAGTGCCTGTGTTACCAGAATCTGTAGCCGACGCTACTATTGCCACATGGCATGTACAAGTTGGTGAGCAGGTAACAAGAGACCAAAACCTCGTTGATATCGAAACCGATAAAGTGGTACTCGAAGTTGTGGCCCCAGCAGATGGCTCATTAAAAGAAATTTTAGCTGCCGAAGGCGAGACAGTTACTGCTGAAGCTGTCATTGCTACCTTTATTGAAGGCGCTTCATCAGGTGCAGCCGCTGCGCCAAGCGCTGAAGAAAAGTCTGACGATTCAGAGTCTGATGCCTTATCGCCGTCAGTAAGAAGACTATTGGCCGAGAAAGACATTGACCCAAGCAAAGTTAAGGGTACTGGTAAAGGCGGTCGTATTACTAAAGAAGACGTCGAAAAACATCTTAAAGCACCAAGCTCGGCGCCTGCTGCTCAACAAGAGTCTGCGCCAAGTGTTGCTGCAGGTGATCGCACTGAAAAACGCGTTCCTATGACACGTTTGCGTAAAACGATTGCAAAACGCTTGCTAGAGGCGAAAAACTCAACGGCGATGTTGACTACGTTCAACGAAGTGAATATGAAGCCAATCATGGATTTGCGTAAGCAGTATCAAGAGAGTTTTGAAAAGCGTCACGGCATCCGTTTAGGCTTTATGTCGTTTTATGTGAAAGCGGTTACCGAAGCACTTAAGCGCTATCCAGAAGTAAATGCTTCTCTAGACGGTGATGATATTTGTTATCACAACTACTTTGACATTTCTATTGCAGTATCTACCCCTCGTGGGCTTGTTACACCAATCTTAAGAGATTGTGATGCATTAGGTATGGCAGGTGTTGAGAAGGGTATAAAAGAGCTAGCACTTAAAGGTCGTGACGGTAAGTTGTCTATGGACGATTTACAGGGCGGTAACTTTACTATCACCAACGGTGGTGTGTTTGGCTCGCTGATGTCTACGCCTATTATCAACCCACCACAAAGCGCTATTTTGGGTATGCATAAAATACAAGATCGTCCCATGGCGGTGGATGGGAAAGTAGAAATACTTCCAATGATGTATCTTGCGCTTTCGTATGATCACAGAATCATCGACGGCAAAGAGTCAGTAGGATTCTTAGTTACTGTAAAAGAAATGTTAGAAGATCCAACAAGACTTTTACTTGACGTTTAAAAGCGTAATCTAAAACTAAAATCTTAGACGATACTTAGCGTATCGTCTGTAATTAAGCAGGATTCGTGATAGAATCCTGCGCTGTTTAACAGGGTCGTGTTGTGCGGCTCATCACTCAACAAAATCGGATAAATCACCATGAATTTGCATGAATATCAGGGTAAACAGTTATTCAAAGAATACGGTCTTCCCGTTTCTGAAGGATATGCTGCTGATACTCCTCAAGCTGCCGTTGAAGCAGCAGACCGCATTGGCGGTAACGAGTGGGTAGTAAAGTGTCAGGTACACGCAGGCGGTCGCGGTAAAGCGGGCGGCGTAAAACTTGTTAAGAACAAAGACGAAATTAAAGCCTTTGCGTCAAACTGGTTGGGTAAAAACCTCGTTACTTACCAAACTGACGAAAATGGACAGCCGGTTACTCGCATCCTTGTTGAGTCTTTAACAGACATTGACCAAGAGTTGTATTTAGGTGCAGTTGTTGACAGAACATCTCGTAAGATTGTGTTCATGGCCTCAACTGAAGGCGGCGTTGAAATTGAAACTGTTGCCGAAGAAACACCAGAAAAGATTCTTAAAGCAGAAATTGACCCGCTAGTAGGTGCACAGCCTTACCAAGCTCGTCAAATCGCTTTCGACCTAGGTTTATCAGGTGTTCAAGTTAAACAGTTTACGCAAATCTTTATGGGTTTAGCGAAAATGTTTGAAGACTTAGACCTTGCATTAATCGAAATTAACCCTTTAGTAATTAAAACTGACGGTAATCTTCACTGTCTTGACGCTAAATTAGGCGTAGACAGCAATGCTATGTATCGCCAACCAAAATTGCGCGATATGCACGATCCATCTCAAGAAGATGCGCGTGAAGCAGTTGCAGCTAAGTGGGAACTTAACTACGTAGCCCTTGATGGTAACGTGGGTTGTATGGTTAACGGTGCAGGCCTCGCAATGGGTACGATGGATATCGTAAACATTCACGGCGGTAACCCAGCTAACTTCCTAGATGTAGGTGGTGGTGCAACCAAAGAACGTGTTGCCGAAGCATTCAAAATTATCTTGTCTGACGACAACGTAAAAGCAGTATTGGTGAATATTTTTGGCGGTATCGTTCGTTGCGATATGATTGCAGAAGGTATCATCGGTGCAGTGAAAGAAGTTGGCGTTAAAGTGCCAGTAGTTGTGCGCTTAGAAGGTACAAACGCAGAGCTAGGTCGTGAAGTATTAGCGAACTCTGGTTTAGATATTATTGCGGCTGAGTCGCTAACAGATGCAGCGCAGAAAGTGGTTGCAGCGGCGGAGGGTAAATAATGTCAGTTTTAATCAATAAAGATACTAAAGTAATTTGCCAAGGCTTTACTGGTGGACAAGGTACTTTCCACTCTGAACAAGCTATCGCATACGGTACAAAAATGGTTGGCGGTGTTACCCCAGGTAAGGGCGGCACAACTCACCTTGGTCTTCCAGTATTTAACACAGTAAAAGATGCGGTTAAAGCAACAGGCGCAACTGCTACTGTTATTTACGTACCGGCACCATTTTGTAAAGATTCAATCGTAGAAGCTGCTGACGCGGGTATCGAACTAATCGTTTGTATCACCGAAGGCATTCCAACGATTGATATGCTATACGTAAAAGAATATGTAACGCAGAAAGGCGTGCGTATGATTGGTCCAAACTGCCCAGGTGTTATCACTCCTGATGAATGTAAGATTGGTATTATGCCAGGCCACATTCATAAGAAAGGGAAAGTGGGTATTGTTTCGCGCTCTGGTACTTTAACGTACGAAGCGGTAAAACAAACTACTGATGAAGGTTTTGGTCAGTCTACTTGCGTAGGTATTGGTGGAGATCCTATTCCAGGTTCTAACTTTATCGATATCTTAGGTATGTTTGAAAAAGATCCAGAAACTGAAGCTATCGTGATGATTGGCGAAATTGGTGGAACTGCGGAAGAAGAAGCTGCTGAGTTCATCAAAAACAACGTCACTAAGCCAGTTGTTTCATACATCGCAGGTGTTACAGCACCAGCTGGAAAACGTATGGGACATGCTGGAGCAATCATTGCCGGTGGTAAAGGAACAGCAGACGAGAAGTTTAAAGCACTTGAAGCTGCAGGTGTAAAAACCGTACGTTCTTTAGCAGAAATTGGTAAAGGTTTACGTGAAATTACCGGTTGGTAATCTTTACATCTCAATGAAAAATCCGCGCTAGACGCGGATTTTTTTTTACTATTTTTAATCGAACGTCTTAAATTTGACTTAACAATTTTTATACACCCTTAAGTTACCATCTTAAATTCATCTTAACTTCATGTGCGCAATGATATTTGTAAAATGCACTTAACACTGCTTCTTAATCGATTAAGAAATTTGTTGCAAACTTATTACAAATTTGAGACATTAGTCACAATTGCTGTTAATTTATTGTGTATGAAATTTATAACGCAACGAATTAGCAGGATTCAGATGAGACAAAATCGGCTTAAGGTTGCGAGGAAATTCTCCCAATAAGAGTGGATTTTGGTCTAATCAACAGGGGAATATTGCTAATACATTGTTTTTATTAGATTTGAATACGTATGCAACTATTAGCAAGATAATACGCATGTGAGTATGATGCGGAATGTTAAGAAACGGGTTTACAGTTGTTATCAAAAATTAACATTTGTAACCACCAAACTCAGGGCACACAGATGATAAAAACACAAACATTCAAACCAGCGCTATTGTCTATTGCGGTTGCAAGCGCACTTTATTCAGGGGCTGGTATCGCACAAGAAGATGCGAACTCAGCGTTACAAGACGAAAACACAGAAATTATCGCGGTGACCGGTATACGCGGGTCACTTATTCGTGCACAGGCTGTGAAACAAGATAATTCTTCAATCGTTGAAGCTCTTTCAGCAGAAGACATTGGTAAGCTGCCCGACTCATCCATTGCAGAATCACTTGGTCGTTTGCCTGGATTAGCAGGTGAGCGAAGCGGTGGCCGTACCTCAGGTATTTCGGTTCGTGGTTTTAAAGAAGATTTTACTGGCACGACTCTTAACGGCCGTGAACTCATCGGTATCGGTGATAACCGTGGTGTTGAATATGATCTGTATCCAGCAGAGATCATGACAGGTGCAACGATTTATAAAACCTCTGATGCCACGCTTATGGTAACGGGTATCGGTGGTACGGTTGATTTACAAACTGTGCGTCCTCTGCAAGCGCAAGAGACACTTACAGTAAATGCCGTTTATGATATGGCATCTCAAGATTCAGACAACCCTGAATATGATGACACAGGATTTCGTGTGGCAGGTTCGTGGGTTGGTAAATTCATGGACGACACTTTAGGTGTTGCAGTAGCGCTAGCATCTACAGAGTCTCCTACAAATGAACGTAAATACGGCGTTTGGGGTTATGGCGAGAATGACGATGGTGTGTTTTTACCTAGTGGTCTAGACATCTTCGCAATCTCTAAAGAACTTAAACGCGATACGATTTCAACTATTTTTCAATATCAGCCTACAGAAGATTTAGATATCGTTGTTGATTATCTTAACATCGACTTTGAAGACTCTGGTATTTTACGTGGCTTCATCGAACCATTCTCTGCAGTAGTTACCTCGGGTAGCGGCGTCAACTCTACTGGTACGCAAATCAATGCAAACCCAGTGCTAAGAACTGACCCAGAAATCACAGAAGGTGACTTAGAAGTATTCGGTTTAAACATTGAATATGCGCTAAGCGACGATTGGACGGCTACTGTTGATGTTGCTAGAAACGAATCAACTAAAACATATATCCGTGCGGAATCTTATGCAGGTATTGGTCGCTCTGGTTCATTAAGAAATGCCTCATTAGGTCAGCGTCAGTTTGAAATGAGTGCAGACGGTATTTTCTTTACTGGCATCTCGGGAATGGACTTCAGCAGCTTTGATTCAACTAAATTGACTGGTCCACAAGAGTGGGGTGGCGGTTTAGCATCTGAAGCCGATAGATTTATATCAAACGTTCCTAGAGGCGATGGTTTGTTAACTAATCCGTCAGATCCAACAAGCCCAGTTGCTAACTACAGCTTCCTAAACGCTCAAGACGGTTTTATTAACTATGCTGATTTTGAAGAAGAGCTGACTACCGCTAAGTTGTCATTTGAGGGCTTAGTAGATTGGGGTCCTATCAATATGCTTACCTTCGGTGCATATTACAGCGATAGAACAAAAAGCAAAGACAACAATGGTGACTTCGCAACTGCTAATACATATCCATTCGGAGATGGTACCGGCGTAGTTGATGGCCCAATCCCTGAAGAATATCGTTTTGGATTAGCCGACCTTAGTTGGGCTGGCCTTGGCCAAGTGGTTGCATATGATGGATTTGCACCATACAACGACGGTACTTACTTGCGCGTTCAAGCAGAAACACTTGAGCCAGACCGTTTAGGTGATACTTTCACCGTTGACGAAGAAATCTTTACCTTATTCGCACGTGCTGATTTTGAAACAGATATCGGTGATATGGTGTTATTTGGTAACGCTGGTGTGCAGGTTATCGAGACCGACCAATCTTCGACTGGTTTTATCGGTATCGTAGGTTCTGACTTCGCAGTTTGCCAAGACGGTAGTGGCGGTATAGATCAAGCTTGTGTAGTTGAAGACGGTGCTAAATACACCAATGTACTTCCGTCTTTGAACCTGACATTGCAAGTAGATGATGAACAATTCGTTCGTTTTGCAGCGTCTAAGACCATTAGCCGCGCGCGAATTGACCAAATGAGTGCTTCAGGTTTCGTTAAGTTTGACCAAAACATTGAATTTATTGCAATCCCCGACACTGAAGCAGATGTTGAGGAATTTGGTTCACCATGGTCGAAAGTTCAGGGCACGCCTACACTGCGTCCTTTAGAAGCTAACAACTACGACATCTCGTATGAAAATTATTTCGCACCAGACGGTTACGTAGCGGTTGCATACTTCTACAAAGAGCTAATTAATTGGACCGACAACAGTCGCCAGCTGATTAACTTCTTTAACGATGAGACAAATGGTGGTGCTGATTACTTTATCCCTGGTTTCCACGACCGCATCGTACCAGAAGATGGTTTATATGGCCCTGCTGAAGTTCCGCTTCAAGCTGGTGATTACCTAGCACCTCCGCGCTTTGGTTACTTTGATAACTTCCAAGATGGCTTGCAGGGTAAAGTTGAAGGTATTGAGTTAACAGCAAACGTACCGTTAAACGTATTCGCTGATATGCTTGACGGCTTCGGTATCGCTGGTTCTGCCTCTTTCATTGATGCTGAGCTAGATAATGGCGACCCGATCCCAGGTCAATCAGATGAGACCTACTCACTTACTGCATATTATGAAATGGCAGGATGGGAGTTCAGAGTTGCAGGTACTAAGCGTTCTGGTTTTGATACCTACGAGCGTGGCGGTTCAAACAAAATTGCTCAAGCCACAAGAAGCGGTGTGAGCATTGTTGATGCACAAATCAGCTACGACTTTGATGAGTCTGGTTTTGACGTGCTAGAGGGACTACGTGTTTCCCTGCAAGGTCAGAACTTAACAGACGTAGAAGAGGAAACAGTTGATGCAAATGGCATCGTAACGCAGCGCCGTACCTTTGGCCCTCGTTACATGCTTAACTTCAATTACTCGTTCTATTAATAGTTTGTGTGTTAAAGGCCTCTATCCTCAGGGATAGGGGTCTTTTTTTTGACTTTTTACGTATAAATCAAGGTATTATTTGAATATACGTAAAAGGTTAATACGGGCAATTTGAATGCAAAATCCAATAAAAAAAGTAGTCATTGCCGGCGGTGGAACAGCTGGGTGGATGACAGCGGCCTTGATGCAAAAAGTATTGCACAAACACGTTGAAATTGAGCTTGTAGAGTCTGAAGACATTGGCATCGTTGGGGTAGGCGAAGCGACCATACCGCCTATTCAAGTATTTAATCAGTTTCTGGGCTTAGATGAAAAAGAGTTTTTGCGAGAAACTAACGCAACTATAAAGCTGGCAATAAAGTTCGATAATTGGAAAACCAAAGGCCATAGCTACTTTCACACCTTTGGCGCACCTGGCGCTAATTTAGGGTTCTGTAATTTTCACCACTATTGGTTGCGCGCTAAACAGCAAGGTCTTGCCGACTCCTTGTGGGATTTTGACCTGAATTACTTATGCTGCAAAAGCGAGGTATTCAATAAAATAAATACGCAAAACCCAGTATATGAAGTGCCTTATGCTTACCATTTCGATTCAGCGCTGTATGGCAGATATTTACGCAAAATTGCTGAAAAAGCAGGAGTGAAGCGCACCGAGGGCATAATTGAACACGTTTCTGTTAATAGTGAAAATGGGTATGTTGAAGCCTTACAGCTTGCTGACGGGACCCAAATACAAGGCGATCTTTTCATTGATTGCACCGGCACGCGTGGTTTGCTATTGCAAAAAACATTGGGTGTTGAGTATCTAGATTGGTCGAATTTATTGCCTGCTAACTCTGCTTTAGCGGTGCAAACAGAGCGCTTTGAAAAAACCTTACCCTATACTCGCAGCATTGCACATGAAGCAGGCTGGCAATGGCGTATTCCGCTGACTCACCGAAATGGCAATGGCATCGTTTATTGCTCCGACTATTTATCTGATGATAAAGCAGAACAAACACTGCTGGGCAATCTTGAGTCTAAAACGGTGAATGACGTCAGAAAAATCAATTTCAAAACCGGTCGCACTTCTAAGCAGTGGCATAAAAATGTGGTTGCGGTTGGTTTGTCGAGCGGGTTCTTAGAGCCCTTGGAATCAACCAGTATTCATCTTATTCAATCTGCCATTGTGCGTTTGCTTAAACTTTTCCCTCATGATGGTATTAAAGATTCGGCCATTGCTTTATATAACGATGAATCTAAAACTGAATATGACACCATCCGCGACTTTATCATTTTGCATTATGTGGTGAATGAGCGCGACGACTCAGACTTTTGGCGTGACATGCGGCGTTTGACATTGCCGCCTCGACTGCAACAGAAGATTGATGTGTTTAAAGACGTTGGCGCGATATTTAACGATCAGCACGATATATTTAAAGATGCTTCCTGGCTTCAGGTGATGATGGGGCAGGGTATTATGCCGCAAGATTTTCATCCGGCTGCTAATGTATTGCCTGAGCAACAGCTGATGGAAACTATGCAGAAAATCTCTCATGCCAAGCAACAACCCATGAGTAAAATGTTGCCTCATGATGAATTTGTTAAACAATTTGTGGGTGCATAAATGAATAAGCCTCATCGCATTGTTATTGCCGGTGGCGGAACTGCTGGCTGGATGGCCGCCAATTTATTTGCACATCATTGGGCAGATCAGGATATTGCAATCGAACTGGTAGAGTCCCCTCAGGTCGGTATTATTGGTGTAGGTGAGGGCTCAACGCCATCTCTAAAGCGTTTTTTTGAAACACTTAATATTGATGAATCTGATTGGATGCCTAAGTGCAACGCAACTTACAAAGTTAGTATTCAGTTTAATAATTGGAGCCCTAAGTCGGCTAACGAGCATTATCAGCACCCCTTTATTTCGCAGTTAGATACCTTTTCAGAGCGCCGCTTTTACGTTAACTGTTTAACCCGCCGTTTAGGTCTTGATGTAGAAACCCGACCCGAGAAATTTTTGCTAAATGGTTGGTTGGCAAGCCAAAGAAAATCACCTATCACGCCAGCGAACTTTCCTTTTGAAGTGGAGTATGGCTACCATTTTGATTCAGGTTTATTAGGGGAGTATTTAGCTCAGCGCGCAAAATCTCATGGCATCAAACATACTCAGGGCAATATAAAAGATGTTGCGCTTGATTCAAATGGTAATATTGCAAGCTTGCTTTTAAAAGAAGGTAAGATTATTGAGGGAGATTTGTTTGTTGATTGCACAGGTTTTGAGAGCTTATTGCATCAACAAGCATTGGGCGTAAGGTTTGAGTCTTTCAAATCTAACCTGTTTAACGATGCTGCTGTTGCCATCCCAAGCGAGGCCCTGAAGCCTCTTTCGAATCAAACAGAAGCCACAGCGCTTTCTAGCGGTTGGGCGTGGCAAATCCCGTTAACTAAGCGCACAGGTAATGGTTATGTATATTCGTCGAAGTATATTAGCGCCGAACAGGCAGAACAAGAACTGCGCGAGCACCTAGGTTTGCAAGACTCCGATGTTCCCGCTAAACATCTTAAAATGAAAGTAGGGCAGGTAGAGCGGCACTGGCATAAGAACTGTTTGGCTTTAGGTTTATCGCAAGGGTTTATTGAGCCTTTAGAAGCAACCGCTTTGCATTTAGTGCAAATGGGAATAGAGAGCTTCATAGACGCCTACAGCAAAGGCGGTTTAAGCAATAAAAATCAAGATTCTTACAATCAGCAAATCCGCGAAAATTTTGATGCAGTGCGCAATTATATTGTAGCTCATTATAAAATGAACTCGCGTGACGATAGTCAGTATTGGCAAGACAATCGCAATAATCCAAATATTTCAAGCTCACTAAAACAGCTTCTGCAGGTTTGGTTTAATAATGGCGATTTGCAACAAGAAGTAAAACGGCAGAATTTGAATAGTCATTTTGGCACTGCATCTTGGCACTGTTTGCTAGCAGGCTATGGGACTTTTCCAAATCTAGCGCCGAATCAACCTGGCAAAGGCGACCTATACAAAGACTTCAAGCTCGAAGCGTTTTTTACCGGTTGTATGCTCAACTTTTCTGAACTTTAGTTAAGCTCTATATAAAAATTTTACACTTTTAGTCGGTTTAATCAGACGCACTTATAAGTGATTTTCTTTCTAAAATACCTCGAGTAAATCAAACAATTCGCTTTCATCAGCAGTTAAATTCAGTACTTAATCGTTTCAGTTATATCCCGTGCCATATGCATACATGCCATGAATACGTATGCAGGCCTATGTTAAATCTGTTAGCAAAAATGTAACATTTCGTAAGCGGTGGATAATTTTTATTAATGTAGCGAACGCCTCTTTTGAGAAGCGCAATACGCTAAACAAAAAATCAGAAAACCCCACCAAACGCACTTTTCTAAAGTTACGGGACACACTTATGAATAAATTTAAGCCCAATCTGATCACCAGCGCACTTATTGCTAGTGGTTTGTTAATGGGAAGCTTCCCTTTGTATGCTCAGCAAGATACACCAGCACCTGAGGATGAAATTGAAGTTATTGAGGTACGCAGTTTTGGTACTAGCCTTATCAAATCACTGAATCAAAAGCGCTTCAGCGACACGGTAACTGAACAGTTATCAGCCGATGATTTAGGCGGATTACCTGACGTATCAATTGCCGACGCATTAACTCGCTTACCTGGTATCTCTGCAGTACGTACCGGTGGTCAGGCGGCTGAAATTAACATTCGTGGTTTATCCGGTGACTTTGTATTTTCTACCTTAAATGGACGTGAGCAGGTTTCTACAAGCGGCAGTCGTTCTATTGAGTTTGACCAATATCCATCTGAACTTATTTCATCGGGTGCGGTTTATAAATCGCCTAAAGCTTCCCTAATTGAAGGTGGCGTAGCGGGTACGGTTGAATTAAAAACTGCCAGCCCACTATCGAATACCGAGGAGCATAAGTTTAACGCTAACGTTCGCGGCATGTATAACGATAGAGCTGGTGAGGTCGCCGATGCAGATGAATTTGGTCACCGTATTAGCTTCTCTTACCAAGGGCAGTTTTTAGACAATACTCTTGGTGTTGCTTTAGGTTATGCGCGCTTGTATCAACCCTCTGTTTCAACACAGTTCATTGGCTTAGCATATAACCGAGAAGCAGATGTTGACGGTTTAGCAAATGATACTGAAAACTTGAATCCAAATGCACCAGAAGCAGGGCAGTGTGTTTCATGCGAACGCATTAGCGAAGGCTTTGAGATGCAGCATAAAGGTGGTGCAGAAACCCGGGATGGTTACGTAGCAACTATTGAATGGGCACCGGTCGACAACTTTACACTTAAAGGTGACGTGTTTTATTCAACCTTTGATTCTGAAGAGTTCGCTCGTGGCTTCAGGGTGAAGCTAGAAGCGCCTAACGTAGGTATTGCGAATCCAAACGTGGTTGATAATCACGTGATTGGTGGTAACTTTGCTCGCTCAGGCACAGGTTTTACTCGCGTAGAGCTAGTAAATGATGATAACCAAGATTTTGATGAAATTCGTAACTACGGTTTAAACGGTGACTGGCAAATAAACGACAACTGGTCGGTTAATTTTGATATCTCACACTCTGCGGCGGAAAGTGATTTCAGAAATGGCTTATTATGGTCTCTGGTTTCTGAGGACGCAAACGCAGTTGATCCGCAGCTTGATACAAATATTTCTATTTCCTATCAATTAAATGGATTGGATTTACCCGATTTAGGGTTTAATCAAGCTGATGCGTTTTCTGATATTAATCGCGTTTTGGTATCGAAATACGGTATCTATCCCTTCCAAAATTCAGATGAGCTAGACGCATATCGCTTAGATTTCCGCTATGAGTTAGACAACGACTATTTCTCTAGCATTGAGTTTGGTGGACGTTATTCAGACCGAACCTACACTAATGACCGTAGCGTATTTGAGTACGGAAGTGATTCAGACTTTTCAAGCACTCAACCTCCTTTAAGACTTACGCAAGACATGGTTGAAGTGGTGAATTGGGAAGGTGATTTTGGTTATTTCCCAAGTTATCTGTCGATTGATTTAGACGCTGCCCTAAATGCCTGGTTCCCGGGCGGTATACCGCAACCACAAAAAACTTGGGGTGGATTTGATGGTGTTGTTAATGCCCCTGAAGGCGTGTTGTTAGGTGGCGATACTTCATGGTCAGTATTACAAAGCGGTGAAGTATACGAAGAAGTTACCTCTGCCTACGTAATGGCAAATATCGATACAGTTATTGGCGATATCGGCGTTACCGGTAATATCGGCGTTCGTATGGTTGATTCAAAACAGGCTTCTACATTCTTACAAGACGTTGATGGAGATGTGAATGCAGGTGCTCAGCTAATTACCGACGATGTGGGCTTGGTATCAGATCAGTTCCGTTCCGTGATCTTAGAAGATACCTACACCGACTACCTACCGTCACTTAACCTTAATTTCCAAGTGACGGATAATAGTTATGTGCGTTTTGCAGCAGCGAAAGTAATGGGTAGAGCACCTATTAACGAAATGTTTGCGAACTCGCGTGTTGATGTGTTTAGGCCTATTGCCGAGCGTGATATCGACACGGGTATTGTGACAGTTCGAGGTGAAGCGACAGTATCAGGTCAAGCTGATAACAGCCCATATTTGCGTCCGTTCTACGCCACTCAGTACGATTTATCATTTGAGCATTACTTCAGTGAAACTGATGGTGCAATTGTATTGGCCTTATTCTATAAAGATATCGAATCTTTTGTAGACAGAACAACCACAGACCCATATGACTTCAGAGCTAATGGTTTCAACGTTCCTACCGAGGTTGACCTAATCGTGCAGGAAGACGATGGCACAGGAACCCTAGTGCCTGTACTAGATGCCAACGGACTGCCGCTTACTGAGACTGTTCCGGTAGAAAACGGTGCTTATACAACTGCAGTTAATAACTCTGAAGGCGGTTACATCAGAGGTATAGAGATTTCATACACGCAAGTGTTTTCATTCTTACCTGATTTATGGTCTGGTTTAGGTGCAAACGCTAGCTTCTCGCATACCGATACTGAGATTATCCGGATTGCCGATCCAAACCAAGGTGTGTTTTCGTCAGATTTGCCCGGACTTTCACCAAATGTGCTTAGCGGCACAATTTTTTGGGAGTATGAAGGTTTTGAGACTCGCGTAAATGCGCGTTACCGCGATGAGTTTGTATCGCAGCAGGTAGCGGTAAACTCTCAAGTTGTGAACTTTGATTCAGAAATGGTAGTGGATTTTCAAGCTTCTTATCAAATCAACGACAACTTAGGCGTATTGTTTCAAGCAAACAACATTACCGATGAGCCAACTAAAAGTTACTTTGGTAGTCAAGACAGAACGGGCACCATCCAATACTTTGGCACCCAGTACTTCCTTGGGGTGACATACTCATTATGAAATCTTTAAATTTACCAAATATTTGTCAATCATCGACCCGTTTAGGTCGCGCGACATCGGAGTTATCAATCATGATTAACTATAGAAAAGCCATTGCCGCTGTTTGTATTGTGCTCAGCGCTCTGGTGCTATCAGCATGCGGCGGTTCAAGTGTTGAATCAGGGCAAGTAGCACTCACGTGTAGTGTACCAAATGTGCCAAACGCACAAGGTACAGCCTGTGTGCCGCCACCGCCTATTCAGTGTGCGCCGCCAACAGTGCCAAATGCGACCAACGATGCGTGCGTCGTAGGTGTTAACCCTGACTTACCTGATCCAGTATTTTTTCCTGGTGAAGATCAAGCGGTACTTTATTACAACCGTGGTGATGTCGATGCCACTAACTCTGCTAATGACCCCGCCTATGAAGGATGGCGTTTGCATACTTGGAGCAACGACGCATGTGATGCCTATGCAGATGGCGATACTCCTTGGGCTGACGGTCGAATTCATGACGGCATCGACCCAACGTATGGAGCCTATTGGATACTTGATTTAAAACCTGGCTATGCGGGCACTCCTGGTGCTTGTCATAACTTCATCATACACATCGGTACTGAAGATTCAGGTAAAGAAATGGGTGGTTCTGACTTTAAAGGCAACTTGTCGCAAGACGATGAGCGCTTTACTAGAATGAACTTCACGCTTTCTGGCGTGGCAGAAGTGTTCGAATTCCCTATCGATTCATTGGGTGAGCAACCTGTTGCTATAGAGGGTGCACAAGCTCATTGGTTAGATGCTCAAACGGTATTGTGGGATGTTGACTTTGCTCTAGTTAAAAACGTGAAGTTGCACTACTCACCAGATGCAAGCATTGAGATTTCTTTAGAAGAGGGTGTGTTAAATAGCACTACCGCTGAATTAACTGAAGTAAGCCTCACTGATGAACAAGCCGCAATTGCCCCGCACCTAAGTGGATTACCTGCCTTCGCTGGCGATTGGACGGTTGAAGATGCTAAAGCAGTGTTAAAAACACAGGCAATTTTAGGTGCTTACGATAGCGAAAATAAACTCGTTGCTGCAACGCGCTTACAAATTCCAAATGTGTTAGATGAAATCTATACATCGGGTGAAGCAGATGCCGACGAGCAAGTCTTAGGTCCGATATATACTGACAGTGGCATTACCTCTAAAGTATGGGCACCTACTGCGCAAAACGTTGCTTTAAAGCTTTATAACGCAGATAAAACCTTAGCGTCGACCAATGAAATGGACTATGACGATGCTACCGGTATCTGGACTTATGAAGGCGGTGCTGATTTAGACAGACAGCTATATCGTTTTGAAGTAACGGTATACCACCCTGCAAGCAACACTATTGAAATACTCGATGTGACTGACCCTTACTCTGTAGGCCTAGCCCTGAACGGTCGATTCTCTCAATTTGTAAATTTAAATGACGAAGACTTGAAGCCAGACGGCTGGGATACACACACTATCCCTACTATCGAGAATTTCGAAGACGCAGTTATTTATGAAGGGCATGTGAGAGAGTTCAGTGCACGAGATGAAAGCACGAGCGAAGCAAACCGCGGTAAGTACCTTGCATTTACTGAAAAAGATTCAGCGCCAATGCAACACTTAGCAACTCTTGCTGAAAAAGGCTTAACGCACTTTCATGTATTACCAGTAAACGATATTGCAACAATCAACGAAGACAAAGCGAGAACGATTGACTGGACTAGCACCATTGGAGAGTTTTGTGCTTTAGCACCATCTTCAGATGTGTGTAACGACGGCACGGATACAAGCAGCACTATTCAAGAAGTATATGAGTCATTCAATGTACTCACTGAACCAGGTGCAGCGCAGGCTCTAGCTCAGCAGTTACGTAACTTCGACCAGTTCAACTGGGGTTATGATCCTAAGCACTTTAATGCGCCAGAGGGTAGCTACTCTTCTGATCCAGATGGTGTTGCGCGTATTATAGAATTGCGTGCTATGAACCAGTCTCTACATGAAATTGGTTTGAGAGTGGCGCTAGATGTTGTCTATAACCATACCAATGCATCGGGTTTATTCCAAAACTCAGTGTTTGATAAGGTTGTGCCTGGGTATTACCACAGATACACCATCGCAAATGGCGACATCGTTCGTGAAACTTGCTGTGATGATACCGAGCCGCGTAATCGCATGATGGAAAAATTCATGGAAGATTCGCTACTAATGTGGACCGAGCAATATAAATTCGACTCTTTCCGCTTTGACATCATGTCGCAAGCTTCGAAAACGACCATGGTAAACCTATTTGAGTCGGTTAAGGCAATCGACCCAGATATGTATTTTTATGGAGAAGGTTGGGGTAAGAACACAGAATCCTATGGCGATTTTGAGATTGCAAGCCAGGCTAATATGGCAGGTAGCGAAATAGGTACCTTTAACGACCGTATTCGCGAAGCCATCCGTCAGGGCCAAATCTTTACTAAAGAAGAGGGCAGTGCAGACGCTCTATCAGCACAAGATCGAGTGAAAATGGGCTTGTCGGGCACATTAACTGATTTTGTACTGAAAACCTCAGGCGGTTCTGACGCACAAACATCTGCATTAGGTGGTTATGCGAAAGACCCAGCTGACATCATTAACTATGTATCAAAGCATGACAATGAGACTCTCTGGGATCAGTTCAACTATGTATTGCCAAGTGACATTACGCTGCAAGAACGCATAAGAGCACAAAACATCGGTATTACATTGCCACTGATGTCTCAGGGTATACCGTTCTTACAAATTGGTGGTGACTTCCTACGTTCTAAATCAATGGATCGTAACACCTATGATTCAGGCGATTGGTTTACGCTAACCGATTTTACATTTGCCAATAACAACTGGAATGTTGGCTTGCCTTTAGCTGAAGATAATGAAGGGCGTTGGTCTGAAATATCACAGTTTATGAATTCTCCAGAGCGCGCTGCGACTATGACCGACATTGAGTTTGCGGCAGAGGTGTTCCAAGAGTTCTTAAGCATTCGTTCGAGCAGCCCTCTATTTAGGCTGACCACTAGCGAAGATATAATCAACCGCGTTGGTTTCCATAACTTAGGGGATCGTCAGCAGCAAGGACTCATTGTAATGAGTTTAGATGACGGCATAGTGGAAGGCGCTGAAACGCAGTTGATTGACCTCGATTCTATGTACGATGCAGTTGTTGTCGTGATGAACTCAGGTTATGAAGAGAAATCCATTGAAGTAGCCACTGCGGCAAACTTTGAGTTACACAGCATACATGCCAACTCAATTGACCCAACTGTGCGCGGTGCCAGCTTTAGCGATACCTCAGAAGGCGATGAAGTTAAAGGTACCTTTACTGTGCCAGCACTAACCATGGCCGTATTTGTTAAAAATCAAGGTACGATGCGCGGCTATGGCTTATCAGCCTTTGCAACCGCCGGTGCGCCTGATGTAGTGCCATACGGTGATACAACAGTATTTGTTCGTGGCGAAATGAACGGTTGGGGTGAAGGCAACCCAATGACCTACAGAGGCGAAGGTGTATATGAAACTACCATTGCTCTTGAAGGCGGCACTAGCTATGCATTTAAAGTTGCATCGTCTGACTGGTCAACGGTTGATTTTGGTAACGATGATGCCCTAGTGGTTGAAGATGAGCCTAAAACGCTTGTGCGAGGCAATGGTAACTTAACTATCACGCCAAGCATTTCAGCGACCTTTATCTTCAGCTTAGATGCTAGAGAATCAGAGTCACCAATTCTTACAGTAACTAATGAAGACCCATATGCAAATACACCTATCTACATTCGTGGCAGCATGAACGGATGGGGTACAGATAACCAGATGCGCTATGATGGCGGCCGTATTTACCGCGCAACGCTAGACTTAGCTGCTGAAGAGCATCAGTTTAAAGTGGCTAATGCAGACTGGGCGATGCCTAACCTCGGTGGACTCTCTGCAGATGATGCGGATACCGTGGTGAACCTAGCTGAAAATATGCCAATGGTCGAAGGCGGTGAAAACCTTAAATTGCCGATTACTGAAGCCGGTAAGTACATATTCGTATTTGATACTGTGGACTTAGCTGCACCGAAGATTCGCGTGTTCGCTGAAGAATTCTTCGGAGCAAATACGGTGTATATCAGAGGTAGCTTAAACGGATGGGGCGAAACTAATGCCCTTGAATACCAAGGCGATGGCGTATATTCCGTTGATATTGATCTTAGCGGTGCAGACGTTGCCTTTAAGGTAGCCACAGCAGACTGGGCAGCGGTTAATTTAGGTGCTTTTAACGACGCTGAAGCAGGTGTTGAGTTAGGAACCTTAAAACACCTCTATCAAGACGGCGGCAGCGGTAACCTAACCATCACCTCACCAGAGGCCGGTAGCTATGAATTTAGAGTGATCGGAAGAGATGTTAAGGTCATAAAAAATGACTAGTTATACCTGTAGCTAACTAGGCGAATGACAAAGCCGCTAACTCATCGTTAGCGGCTTTTTTTATGCTAAAAATAAGTGTCAGTTTATTTTACATCGTACGAAGTTAATAATTTAGAATGGTATAAATATCAGTATATTAGCCTTTGGTATAGACCTTGCTTACTGGTTGATGAGTGATTGAAAAATAAACAGCGCCAACGGTTTTAAGCGTGCACTCTTTACAGGCGACTAATTCAACAGTCGCTATTAATGATTCGCAGGAATGGATGTCAAACTAAGGAATAAACATGAAACCTTTGAAAAAAATTATAGCTTTAATCGCGCTTGGCACTAGCTTATTAATTTCTGCTAACTCCCAGGCCTCGCTTATTGGCGATACAATCGATATTACTTTAGCGGGCGCAATAGAGCTTCAAGATATTGGTATATTGGTTGATAACGACGTAGAAATTGTTGGCGGCGATGCGTCGACAGATTTCGGTGGATTTCTATTTCCCAGTGAATTTATAGATATTGGTGATACGTCGATTTCGATGCAGTTTGATTTACCTTTAGGCGAAAATGGCTTATTAACATTTTCTGACTTAGACTTTGGAACAGGTATTGTAGATGTGTTGCTAACGAGTTCAATACCTATCGTAAATCAAAGCAATGTGTCCTTTACTTCCTCTTCTATCACGCTTGATTTTGCTGATTGGTTTTTTGAAGGAGGGACTGGCTCATTTACCTTAGACTTAAGTCAAGCCGTTGCACCAGAACCAGTATCAGCGCCTTCGTTTATCTTATTGTTCTCACTGATTATGACGGGTCTATTTGTATCCAGAAGGAAGACTAAGTAAGGTAGATTAACAATCTCCTTTCTCAAGTTTATTGAAATTGAAAAACTCGCATAGTTAGAAACAGACTATGCGAGTTTTTTTAAAAATTTCATCACAAGGATAACCTACGGGCCCGCCTCTACCATGACCAAAAAAAGTATTGGTAGCAATACGGCAACAGATGCTTTCAGTGGCAAAAAAATGCCACAACCATCACTTAATTGCTGTTCTTCCTATTGAAAACCCACTTTGGCGGAAATGCCGCCAGATGTTTTACTTTTACTAAACTATTAAAAAGTAATAAAAATTTATAAATGCGCTTCAATAAACTAACTGTTTTTACACTAAAGTGTAAATTTATAGCGTCTTTTGCACGTAATTTGCTTATTTGTGTTACCAACTAATATATGTCAACACAGTAAACATTATGAGTATCCAACGTAAATTCTTCTATGCAATCACCGCTGTGATAGCAATATCCGCAGCAATACTGGCGCTTATTGACGCATTAAACGTGACATCTGCAAGCAAAAGTAAAATCAAAAATGAAAGGGTTTTACAGCAACAGCAGATTATTCAGGTGCTTGATACCACCGATTCCATCATGGCAGCCCGCGTTCAGAACAGTATGCGATTGTTAAAGAAAATGGGCGCTGAGTTAGGAGTACCGAAACAAGAGGGTAAGGTGCTTGTTAACGGTACCAATGCAAACAATATTACCTTGGGCGATATCGCACAGGGGAACAACTTTGAGCTTGTTGACGGCTTAACGCAGATAATGGACGGCACGGCCACCATATTCAGTAAAACCGGAGAAGATTACGTCAGGATATCAACCAACGTGATCAAAGATGGCAAGCGAGCCATCGGAACAAAATTGTCATCAACTGGCAAGGCTATTCAAAACATCAAGCGCGGTGAAGCATATTTTGGTGAAGTGGATATTTTAGGTAGCCCGTATTTAACTGGCTACGCACCTATGACAAATAGTCAAGGCGATACTATTGGTATTTGGTACGTTGGGTATTCGGCAGATTTAAGCGTATTAGAAAAAGTTATCAATGAAAGTAGACTTATGGAAAATGGCTTTATGGCACTGTTAGATGCCAAAGGGCAAGTCCGTTATCACTCAGACAATAAAACTTTGGAAGAAATAAACGCAATTATTGCCGGTGAGAGTCTTGGGTATGATATTGAAGAATTCGTGTATGATAAATGGGAGTATTCACTAATTACGGCGGTTGATGAGTCGGAAGTATCTGGCTTAGTACTTTCCAGTATCTTGCAGAGCATTTTTTCACAAATCGTGGCTGGAGCAACTATCATTTTTGTTGTTGCCTTTTTACTAAAAAGAATAGTGGGTGCACGCATCAATACCTACATATCTGCGATTGAAAATATTGCGGATGGGGAGGGTGATCTTAAGACTCGTTTTGACGAATCGCATAGTGATGAATTTGGGCAAATGGCAAAAGGTCTAAATAAGCTATTAGCCAAAGTGCAAGCTACGGTCGCCGATATTAATAATTCGACCTTTAAACTCATTGAGACTACGTCTTCTCTTTCACATCTTGCCAATAGTACGCAAAGTTCGGTAGCGACATTGTCATCGGAGGTAAACAGAATAGCTTTGTCTGCAGAAACCTTAGAGCAACACGCTAATTCAGTTGAGCACAATACTGAGCTGGCAAACCAAGCGGCCATTAATGCAGATAGAGACGCAAACGAGTCTGTGCAAACCCTTGATAAAACCATCTTAGATATACAGCAGCAGGCAGACAAGACGAAGAATTCTGTCGTTGTGATTGAGGAGCTTGCTCGCTCGAGTGAGGAAATCTCTGGCGTTATGGAAGTTATTCGTAATATTGCAGAACAGACCAACTTGCTGGCTCTGAACGCCGCCATTGAAGCTGCTCGCGCTGGTGAGCAAGGCCGAGGCTTTGCAGTGGTTGCCGATGAAGTGCGCTCACTTGCCAGTCGCACGCAGTCATCAACAGAAGAAATTCGTTCAATGATTGAAAAACTGCAGTCTGGTAGCCAGCAAGCATCTCAGACAATGGCACAAAGTAATGCCTCTGCGCTAAGCACGGTTGAATCTACAACCAATACCGGAGCCGTGCTTAAACAAGCACTTGCCTCAATGGATACGATTAAAGCACTCAATTTAGAAACCGCTACAATGGCCAGCGAACAGCGCAAAGTCACTGTGGGTATCAAAGAGGGCATCGACGAAGTAAATCGCATAGGCGCGGTTAATCGCGAGGGCGCTGATGAGATAAAACATAAGTGTGATGATTTATCTCAACTGGTAAATGAAATTAAGGTTAAGTTAGCCAGCTACAGTATCTAATGATGCCGATAAAGGCTGTTTGTTTTGTGCCACAGGAAAGGCTGATTGATTATGGCGTGATAGCACCCACCACTGGCTGCACATCTGCGCCATAATCAAATACCACTGCCAATACAATCACA
>CAYQMI010000039.1:15068-29548 GCA_964418575.1 uncultured Glaciecola sp. | reverse complement strand
TGAGATAATTAGGGGCAAGTTAAGTTAGCATTCGCCAAATCTTCGTGAATTCCGTCGTTGTTGACATTATCTGCGCTGATACGAGTTCTTCCTTGAAGTGTTACGAATAAGGCTCTAGCAAATTCGACATCCTTTGAATTAGGACAAATTCTTATCATTGTGCCAGCTGCGGCTGCGCCAGAATCTAAAAACTGTACAACATTAATAGTTGACGTCATTTCATTTGACGACGAAATGGCTTGTGAGGACAGCAATAGAGGCTCATTTACATCTCTTGCGTTATTACCATCTTCGTCAATAAATACCATTTTAGGCGCATTCCAGTCGTTAACGCATCCTGAGAAATCATTAGATGGGCAAACCACTGTGGTAATTTGCTCATCGATGGCAGTATAGCGAGCAAACTGAAGCAGGCCACTCATCTCATTAATTTCGGCAGCAATTTTGTTTCGGGTCAAGATGGATTGCACATTCGGCGCTACTAAGGTAAGCAAAATCGCTGCAATTGCCAAGGTGATCAGCATTTCTAATAACGTTACGCCAGCTTGACGCTTTTTACTGGTAAAAAAATATATCACTTCAAACCCCCATTTGTAGCGAGTACACTATACACGAAAGACACTGAATTATAGGTATAATAAGTCTTGTTTACTTAGTTTAACTTATACCTAGCATAAGTCACTAATATGATTAGTTTTTTAAAGGAGCTGCTAAGTTGAAACAGGCCATAATTGAAGAAATGAGAGTATTGCCAAGTATTGACCCGGCTTTTGAGGTTGCACGGCGTGTTGCATTTATTAAGCAGCAGCTACTCGCCTCGGGCCTTAAAACCATTATTTTAGGAATAAGCGGTGGTATCGACTCGTGCACTCTAGGCCGATTAGCGCAGCTTGCCGTCAATGAGCTTAATCAAGGTGCAGACCAGTACCAGTTCATTGCCGTGCGATTGCCCTATGATGAGCAAGCAGATGAGGGCGATGCTCAGTTATCAATAGAATTCATTCAACCGTCTTTGCAAGTGACAGTGAACGTAAAAGAGGCAGCTGATGCTATTCACAATAGCGCAAAAAATGCACTAAAGGCAGCCAATGCATATTCCGCCAGTGACTCATTAGACGATTTTGTGAAAGGAAATGCAAAAGCGCGCGCTCGCATGGCAGTTCAATATGACCTGGCAGGCTTAAAGAAAGGTCTAGTCCTTGGCACGGACCATTCTGCTGAAAATATCACCGGCTTTTATACGAAGTACGGCGATGGTGCTTGCGATTTGGCTCCGTTATTTGGTTTGAGTAAGCGACAAGTCAGGCAAATTGCTGCTTTTCTTGGTGCGCCAGAAGTAATTATTACTAAAGCTCCCACAGCCGATCTTGAGAGCTTAAACCCACAGTTAGCCGACGAAGTATCATTGGGTTTAAGCTACGATGAAATAGACGATTTCTTGGAAGGCAAAAGCCAAGATGCGCGGGTAGACGAAAAACTCATGAGCATCTATCATAATACTCAACACAAGCGAATTCCCATTCCAACCATCTATGATAACGAGTAACTTATGAAAAAAGTGGAAGCTATTTTAAAGCCTTTCAAATTAGATGATGTAAGAGAAAGTCTTTCTAACATCGGGATATCAGGTCTGACTATTACTGAAGTTAAGGGCTTTGGCAGACAAAAGGGCCATACTGAGCTGTACCGAGGTGCGGAGTATAAGGTCGATTTTTTGCCGAAAATTAAAGTTGAATTAGTGGTGCCTGATGAATTAGTTGACCGAGTGGTGGAAAGCATTACTGAAGCTGCGAAAACGGGTAAAATTGGGGACGGTAAAATATTCGTTTACGATGTTCTTCACGCAGTTAGAGTCCGAACCGGTGAAGAAAATGATGACGCGTTAAGTTAATTCCTGCATCGCTAGCAGCAAAGCTAGCGATGAGTCTAAAGAGCGCTGTATAAAGTTACGGCGCTTTTTATTGCGTAACCAAATTAATGCTGATGCCCGCAACCGCCTTCGCCATGCACATGTCCGTGCTCAAGCTCTTCACTTGTTGCGTCTCTAACATCCTCAATGGATACATCAAATACCAATGTATGTCCCGATAAAGGATGATTTCCATCTACCGTAACGTGCTCGTCGTCTTTATCGACAATAGTCACTGACTGTTCACCACTATCGGTAGTAGCTCTAAAACTCATACCCACTTCCACATCCATGCCTTCAAACATAGACATTGGTACTTTTTGAACTAACTGTTCATGGCGCTCACCGTAGGCTTTTGCTGGCGCAACTGTGACTTCAAAAGTTTCACCTTTTTGCTTGCCGTATAAAGCTTCTTCTAAACCTGCAATCATATAATTTGTGCCTTGAATAAATGAAAGCGGCTCAGCGTCTACCGATGAATCGATATCCTGACCTTCAGCGGTTTTTACGGTGTAATGAAGGGTGACCACGTTGTTGTCAGCTATTTGCATTGAGTTTCCTTGGTTCTGATTAAATTGATGCATACCAAAAATTATAAGGTTTGCTTAAATTAGCTTTCTATTGCGTATGGCAAAGGCATAACAGAGAAAACTTGCTCGGATGCCTTTAAGCGTAACACATCATTAAGCTCAGTGTCATTTGCAAGGACCGCTAGTAATCGCATCACGCCGTCTACATTCGCCGCTTTAATAACCGTGCCGCCCCGTCGCCAATTTTCTCCAACAGATTTTTCAAGAGTATCGCCAGGGCTAATCTCTATATCGTCACTAGCTCGAGCTTCAAGGATATACAGAGCGCGTTTGTTTTTACCCAAAAACTTAGTGCGAGCAACCACTTCTTGACCCATGTAGCAGCCCTTATCGAAGTCAATGCCATCGATGGCGTGCAGATTGAACATTTGAGGGACAAATTCACCAATGTTTTCACCTTCAACAAAACCCAAACCAGCCTGAATCTCAAGCATGGACCATTGCTCTGGCGAGTTGACAAAATAATCTGCTGCCGCATCCTGCAAGCGCTTAAATCCATCAGTATTGATGACGATTAAATAGCGTAAGCTTGCATCATTGAAAGTGATTACTTCTCCGAATTCTCCTATGCAATGCGCCATATGGGTCTTGCTAATATTTGGGAACAGCGCTTTTAGCTCTTGTGTTAGCTCTTCTCCAGTGCCACCTAAAATGTGCCAATGTTCATCCAAGCTCGCTATCTCAACCTTTGAAAACACGCCGTACTTTTTTAGCTGCGTTATGCTCTCATTGCTTGCGCTCTCAGGCATGATCAAGTGAAAACTATCGTTATATTGTGTAAGCACAAAGTTAGCCCACATTTTTCCTTTGAAATCGCAGTGGGCAGCAAATCTGGCGCGCTCGGTCTCAAAAGATTTAGTATCGACCGTAATTTGCCCATGCAAATAATCTTGGCGTTGCTCACCGCTTACAGTGATCACTTTTAATTGTGGTAGAGGGCTTAAAAACGATTGCATAGCTAATCCTGTGGTTGCCTGATGATTGTTTAACTACTTAGCTCATTAAGGTGAGGCTTGGTACATCGATTTACAAGGTGTTTTGTGTAAAAATCCACACATATTTAGTGCTAAGGTTGTGTAGGGTAAAGGCACTATATGTGATAATCTTGTGCTTTAAACGGGAGTGCTTATGTTCGAAGAAAAACTGTTCGAAGAAAAACAATTCGAAGAAAAACGAATCGCAAGGTTAAAGTGGGCATGCCGCCGGGGCATGTTAGAACTAGATGTTTTGTTCTTACCTTTTGTAGAGCAAGCATTCGATGAACTTAGTCCAGCTCAACAAATTACCTTTGAACGTTTGCTTACCTGCGATGATCCCGATTTATTTGCGTGGTTTATGGGTCATAAGGCTTGCCCCGATCCAGAGCTTGATGCAATAGTGAAATTGGTGCTCGGGAGAATTAAGCTTACTGAGAGCTAGTCTCAGTAGCGTATCGCCATATGGATATTGTAGTTTTCAAGCGTCGCTTTGGCTTTCCATTCGTTTTCAGTGCGATAAGCTCTATCATTTTGCTGCTTTTATCATTTAGCTTTGCCATGCATTCGCTTAAACATCATATGCCGTACCTAATACTGCTTATTGTTTTTGTTACTGCAGTAGCAATATATTGTTTGTATTTGAAAAATCCCTCTGGCGCACTACACTTAAACTTGTCGCACTCAGGCAATGAAGTTCGAGTTACGGTCTTAAATAAATACATTTTAAGTAGGTCTGAATTTAAAGCATTGAATAATACTGGCACCACTCAAATGAGTTCTCAGCAAGCAAGTTCGGTATACCGGGTAGCTAAAACGTCGAGGTCCAACCTACTGGGCATATGGTTGCATTTAGTGCCAGCTTTAAGTGATATTGATAAGAAAATCGTGAAAAACGATGTAAAGATGTTCATCGGTCGCTGGCAGTTAGAAGACAGAGGTTTTCGAAGCCTTTGCCGACATTTAATATGGTATCTTGAACCCATGGAGGGCGATAATTTATGTTAGCACAATTAGCTAAAGCTGCTATTTACCGTCCTCCGATGGATGCGCAAACATCCATGATGCTTCCTCAGCAAATGCACTCGAAAAAACATCACATACTACCAGCGCATTTTGCTAACTATCATAGGCGCGTTGCCTGGCCTCAAGAGTCAAGTGGTCTTATCCATCCAAATTACGTGCAAGTGCTAACCTTGCCGATGCAATTGGATATGATGACTAAATTTCCTTTTCCATTTAAAGCGTTCGGTTTGGTGCACGTTGCCAATAAAATTGATGTTCATAAACTGCCGAATCAAAACAGCGAACTGCAGTTAAATACTTACTTCGGAAATATCTTTTCGCACAAACGCGGCATTGTGTTTGAACTTCACAGTGAAGCAGTTGAAAGTGGTGTGTTAGGGGTAAAAGCAACTAGTTTTTACTTAGCTAGGACCTCGCAAGCTTCGCCCAGAGTGGCCAAGCCTTTTAGAGAAAGTTTAATATTTGGTAATCGAAGCGCCTCTTCTGTAAAAGATACTAACAGCCTTGAGCATATTCAAAGCACTGAATTAGTGTTTTCAGAGTCTGCTGGACGCCAATATGCAAAAGTGTCGGGTGATTACAATCCGATTCATTTATGGCCTGTTACTTCTAGGTTGTTTGGCTTTGATAAAGCAATTGCTCACGGCATGTATTCCCATGCCAGAGCGGTATCGATAATGTCCACCTGTCCACAATACAACTTAAGTGAACAGCACAGCATCAGCGCAGTGTTTAAGCAGCCTGTTTCGCTGCCAAGTACTACCACCGTAAACATTCATTCAAGTCCGTCAACTAAGGACTTATCTTTCTCGCTTTCAAGCGAATATGAAGGAGAGAACTCCAATAAAACACGGCAGCATTTTGTTGGCAGCCTTAGTCCTTTACTTTAGAGGTTTTTGAATAATTGTTGGGCCCGATTGCTCTGAGCTATCAGGGTAGTCTAAATTGTAATGCAAGCCTCTGCTTTCTTTTCGCTGCATGGCGCACATTACGATTAGCTGCGCAATGCAGACTAAATTTCTAAGTTCAAGCATATTGTTGCTGACTTTAAAATTGCTGTAGTACTCATCTATTTCTTGTTTCAGTAAATTGATTCTGCGCATTGCCCGTTCAAGGCGTTTATTGGTGCGCACTATGCCAACGTAATCCCACATGAAAAGTCGTAACTCATGCCAATTATGCTGAATAATTACGGCCTCATCAGAGTCAATCACTCGGCTCTCATCCCATGATTGAATATCGCCCATCTCATGGGGCTCATCAAAATGTTCAATAATGTGCTTGGCGCAAGAGTGGGCAAACACAACACACTCTAAAAGTGAATTGCTCGCCATACGATTGGCACCATGTAAACCAGTGTAGGCAACCTCGCCGATTGCATACACATTGTCTAAATTTGTACGCGCATCTAAGTCGGTTAATACGCCACCACAGGTGTAGTGAGCCGCAGGCACAACTGGAATAGGTTGGCGCGTAATATCTATGCCAAGCGCTCGGCACTTGCGATAAATATTCGGAAAATGTTTTACAATGAAATCGGTGGGTTTATGGCTAATGTCAAGATACATGCAGTCCTCCCCTAAACGCTTCATTTCAAAGTCGATAGCGCGAGCGACAATGTCGCGTGGGGCGAGATCGCCGCGTTCATCAAATTTATGCATAAAGGGAGTGCCATCGGGGTGGCATAAAAATGCGCCTTCACCGCGCAATGCTTCACTGATCAAAAAATTGCCCGCATCAGGATGATATAAACAGGTGGGGTGGAATTGATTAAACTCCATGTTGGCTATTTTACATCCCGCTCGCCATGCCATAGCGATACCGTCTCCACTTGAAACATCAGGGTTAGAGGTATATTGATAAACTTTACTTGCGCCGCCTGTAGCCAAAGTGATGAAGCGGCTACGGATAATCTCGACCCGCTCTTTTTTACGATTCCAGATGTAAGCGCCGATACAGCGATTATCCGCTTTATCTTTTTTTATGAGGTCGATAGCGTTATAGCGTTCAAATAGATGAATATTTGGATGATGTTTTACATTCTCACTCAGCGTTGACTGAACCGCTTCACCCGTGGCATCCGCAGCATGGAGGATGCGTCGGTGGGAGTGACCACCTTCTCGAGTTAAATGAAAGCGTACATTTCCATTTTCGTCTTTTTCTTGATCAAAGGGCACGCCTCTGCCTATTAACCACTGCATGCTCCGCTTCGCATTTTCAGCAGTAAAACGCACTACGTTTTCTTCACAGATACCTGCTCCTGCATTGATGGTATCGGCAATATGGTTTTCGATACTGTCATCATCATCAAAAACAGCTGCAATACCCCCTTGTGCATAACGAGTACTGCCCTCATTAATATCACTCTTGCTAAGCACAATAACATTGCAGTGTTCTGCCATTTTTAGCGCGAGGCTCAGTCCGGCGGCTCCGCTACCAATAACTAAAAGGTCGCAGCGGTGTTCTATTGTGTTTGACATATGAAATAAGGTCCGATGATCGAAGGTCTATAAGATAGAACGCTAATACTAATCTTTCGGAGCAAAAATACAATTATTCGATTATTTATATATAATCGTAATTAATAACGAACTTAATCAAAATGTGTCTGTCAATATATACACTTGCCTGAGCCATAGTGTTAAGTGTTGAAGGAGTAATGGCTTTAATGAGCGAGCAAAAAACAGATAACGAGTTAGTCGTATTGGTGCAGCAAGGAAACAAAAATGCATTCAATCTACTCGTAATAAGGCATCAAAATAAAGTAATGAATATTGTGTCGCGGTATGTAAAGAACTCCGGTGATGTTGCCGATGTGACTCAAGAGGCCTTTATTAAGGCCTATCGTGCACTTCCAAACTTCAGAGGGGACAGTGCGTTCTACACTTGGCTTTATCGCATTGCGGTAAACAGTGCAAAGAATTACTTAACGTCCCAAGGCAGAAAGCCACCTGCGAGTGATGTAGATGCGCAAGAGGCAGATTATTATGAGGGAAGCGACGCACTCAAAGAAAATGCATCGCCTGAACGAAATTTATTATCTCAAGAGCTTCAGCAAAAGTTGTTCGCAACGATTGAAGCTCTGCCTGATGACCTAAGAGCAGCGATTACGCTGCGGGAAATTGAAGGTTTGAGTTACGAAGAAATAGCAGCGGTGATGGAATGCCCGGTCGGTACAGTAAGATCAAGGATTTTCAGAGCGAGAGAAGCTATTGATAAAGTAATAGTGCCTCTTACTCAAAATTGATTGTCGATTAAATGAAACGTTTGTAACATTTAGAAGTCGAAAGAAATAATTGGGTGTTGTCGAGTTTTTATGTAAACTCAACACGCGCTAAAAAAACCAAAACAATGCTTTTAAAGCAGGAAAACGGTGTATGACACAAGAAATTGAGAAAATATCGGCAATAGTTGATGGTGAATGGGATGATTTATCTCAAGCAAAGCAGATTATTGAAGATCCTATCTTACAGCAAAAATGGAAGAGCTATCACTTAACTAGAGACCTGTTGAGAAACGACATGTCTACCGATGTAACATTCGATGTTAGTGATAAGGTGGCCGCTGCACTAGAGAGTGAACTTTCGATTGTTGCACCAAAAAGAACATGGAAAGACTTACCTGTAGTGTCTGCTGTTATTCCAATTGCAAAACAAAGCGCTCAATTGGCGATGGTCGCGAGCGTGACCGCCATGGTTATTTTTGGTTATCAAACCTACAATCAGCCTGAAGTTACTCAACCTTTCACCACGGCACCGCCAGTGATTGGTCCACAGGGTGGTTTAGCACCAGTTAGCCTGCAGCAAACTAGAAGTATTGAGCAAGACCGCATGAACCAGCTCTTAGAGCAACGTCGTCAGATTAATGCTCTGATTGAAGATCATCAGCGTCAGCTTAAATTCAAGCAAGTGCCTGACACTGATCAGCAAAAAGATGAAGAGTCACAACCGTAAGGACATCCAACTCAATAAACGGGAAGTAAATGCCAAAACGTGACTTCAAAAGCCGGTTAAAGCTATTTTCAGTAGCAGTTGCCGGTTTTTTTATGTGTGTGATATCAGCCTCGAGTCTCTCTCAAGAGCCTCAAACCGATACAGCATCAGAACAACAAACACCCGTTGTCCCTCAAATAGAGCAGGATAACGCAGACCAATCGTCTAGTACTGTACTCAGTGACTTAATCGAAGAGGAGTTTGTTTTCGATCCCCTTTCAGCTCGCTCATGGATGCAGCGGCTAATTCGCCAAGTGCAGTCCACGTCGTTTGAGATGGTTTATGTGGTGTCAGCCAATAAACGTGAGACCTTGCCTTATATGTGGCGCAGAGGCGAAATGCCAGACGGTAGCGTGATTGAGCAGCTAAGTTTGTTAAACGGCCCTGGTTTTGAGCAAGTAGTCCACCAAGGGAAAGTCAGTATTTTTGAACCGGGCTACCCACCATATAGCGTGCCGGGAAGCGCGGTTCAAAGTCCGATCCCACAAGCTTTTATTTACGACGGCATTGATATAAATAATGCATATGATTCGCTGCTAATGGGCCGTAACCGTATATCTGGACGTATGGCACAGCAAATTAGGGTGATTAGCAAAGACAAAACACGGTTTGGCTACCACTTGTGGTTAGATGAAGAAACGGGTCTATTGTTAAAGTTAGATATGTACGATCTCGAAGGCGCTCTGCTTGAGCAAATTCAGACTACACAACTCACAGTATCTGATAGCGTGAACCAAGTATTTACCATGTTTTCTGTTGACCAGTTACCGCAAGTAACCACAAGGGTAGGGCAGGCTGAACGCGACTTAATGTGGAGAGCAAGCTACTTACCTAAAGGTATGAAAGTACTGAAACAAGACGTTCACCGTATTGAACGCACGGGTCAGGTAACCGAATATATGCTTCTGTCTGACGGCTTAGTGGATGTGTCGGTGTATGTTCTGCCCGCCAATGATGCCATTAGCGAAGATATGTCAATTGCCACTGGTAGTCATGCAGTTGTCTCTAAAACCGACGGTAGAATTCAAGTCACAGTGGTAGGCGAGATACCGGTAACGACCGCGGATAAAATTGCTAACTCAATAGTGATTGTAGAGCAAAGCAATGATTGAAGAGATAGGTACGGTGGTAAACACTGAGCCCGGCTATGCTTGGATAGAAACCAAAGTGAAAACCACGTGCTCAAGCTGTGTTGCCAACGATAACTGCGGTACATCGGTGGTGGCAAAAGTATTCACGCCGCGCCCTGAACACCTTCGCATTGAAGTTCCCTGCGAGCTGCAGCTTGGGCAAAGTGTAAAAATTGGAATACCCGAACAGCATTTACTAAGCGCATCAGCTTGGGTGTATTTGGTACCGATAGTGACTCTTTTAGCGAGTGCTGCCTTACTTCAAAGCTTAGTACTTATGCCTGAACCGGCGGTTATCCTTTTGAGCTTTGCATTCACTTTCGGGGCTTATTACTTGGTATCTCGCAGGTTTAAATCAAATCGCTTAAATAAACACTATCAACCCATATTCTTAGGCGCTACTCAAGAGTCGGTGATGAGCCGAAAAAACGAAATACCCGTCAAAAAGCTTTAGTGCTTGTCATTATCAAATAGATGCCACCGCGCAGTAAAAAGCTCTCTAAAAACATCTTGTAACACTTGCGCTACGACAAAATGTAAAATTTGTGGTCCAAATCTACATAAATACGCGAGTTTAGTCGCAATTCAAGCGCAAAATCGGTAATATCCGCGTACTTAAATATGGGCAAAGTGCCTCATGTATTTAAACAGAATTTAAACTGAAGCGTTGGCGTATGTCCAGCATTAGTCATCACGTTGTTATCTTAGGATCAGTAGTCATTTATGCAACTAAAACATATTCGTAATTTCAGTATCATTGCTCATATCGATCACGGTAAGTCGACCTTATCAGACCGTTTGATTCAGCATTGTGGCGGACTGACCAATCGTGAAATGGCAGAGCAAGTACTTGACTCTATGGATATAGAGCGTGAACGCGGGATTACCATCAAAGCACAAAGTGTGACACTTTACTACGATGCAAAAGACGGCGAGCGTTACCAGCTTAACTTCATCGACACCCCAGGGCATGTCGATTTTACCTATGAAGTATCGCGCTCCTTAGCTGCTTGTGAAGGGGCTCTATTGGTAGTAGATGCTGGGCAAGGTGTGGAAGCCCAAACATTAGCAAATTGCTATACGGCCATTGACATGGACATGGAAGTGGTGCCCATTTTAAATAAAATCGACTTGCCACAGGCTGAGCCTGACCGTGTTGCAGAGGAAATTGAAGACATTGTTGGCATCGATGCGATTGATGCGGTCAGATGCTCGGCTAAAACTGGCATTGGTATTGAAGATGTACTGGAAGTCATCGTGAATCGTATACCTCCACCAAAGGGTGACCCAGAAGCACCACTTGAAGCTCTGATTATTGATTCATGGTTTGATAATTATCAAGGCGTAGTGTCTTTAGTGCGTATTATAAACGGTGAACTACACGCCAAAGATAAAATCAAAATCATGTCGAAAGATGCAATACATCAGGCGGATAAAATTGGTGTGTTCACACCCAAGCAAACCGAGACAAAAGTACTGAGTACCGGTGAAGTTGGATTTATTATTGCTGGTATTAAAGAGATTCACGGCGCGCCAGTGGGCGATACAATCACTTCAGCAAAACGTCCTACTGAAAAAGCGCTGCCGGGATTTAAAAAGATTAAACCTCAGGTTTATGCGGGCCTATTTCCAGTAAGCTCCGATGATTACGAAGACTTCAGAGATGCATTATCTAAGCTTAGTCTTAATGACGCTTCACTGTTTTATGAGCCAGAGAGCTCCGCAGCCCTAGGTTTTGGTTTTAGGATTGGCTTCTTAGGTATGCTTCACATGGAAATCATACAGGAGCGATTAGAGCGCGAGTATGATTTAGACCTTATTACCACTGCTCCAACAGTGGTGTATCAAGTCTTAACCACAAAGGGTGAGACCATTCAGGTCGATAATCCCTCTAAGCTTCCTCCTTTGAACGATATTGATGAAATTCGAGAGCCTATTGTTACCGCTAATATTTTGGTGCCGCAAGAGTATTTAGGCAATGTAATTACGCTTTGTGTTGAAAAGCGTGGTGTACAAACGCATATGGCCTATCATGGCAAACAGGTTGCGGTAACATACGACCTTCCGATGGCGGAGGTTGTACTAGACTTTTTCGACCGTTTGAAATCTACCAGTCGCGGTTTTGCGTCCTTGGACTATAATTTTACAAGATTCCAAATGGCTGACATGGTGCGCCTCGATATTTTGATCAACAGTGAGCGTGTTGATGCGCTGGCATTGATCACGCATAAAGATCGCGCTCAAAACCGAGGAAGAGAGCTGGTGGATAAACTTAAAGAGCTCATCCCTAGGCAGATGTTCGATATAGCAATCCAGGCTGCTATAGGTAGCCATATCGTTGCGCGTAGTTCAGTTAAGCAACTGCGCAAAAACGTTATTGCCAAGTGTTACGGTGGTGATATCAGCCGTAAGAAAAAGCTACTGCAAAAGCAGAAAGAAGGTAAAAAACGAATGAAGCAAGTAGGCAACGTAGAGTTACCGCAGGACGCATTTTTAGCGATATTAAAGGTTGATAATTAATGGCTAACTACTTTTCTATATTTTTAGTGGCGGTAAGCGCCATTACTGGACTTGTATGGTTAGCTTATGCCTTGTTCTTTGCGCCTAAGCATGCAGTGGCTGGTCAAGGCGCTAGCTCTGCAAGCAGTTCAACAACCCTCACTGAGCACGATAGTGAGCTACCTGCAGCGGTAGACTTTTGTAAACAAATGTTCCCTATATTTTTTGGGGTAATGATTTTTCGCTCTTTTATCTACGAACCATTTCAAATTCCATCAGGCTCCATGATGCCCACCTTACTAGAGGGAGATTTTATATTAGTTGAGAAGTTTTCTTACGGATTGAAAGACCCAGTCGTTCGCTCTCAATTGATTGACACAGGCAAAGTAGAACGTGGTGATGTTGTGGTGTTTAAGTACCCTCTAGACACAAACATCGATTTTATTAAGCGTGTTGTGGGTTTGCCTGGCGAAACAATCATCTACAGTAATAAGCAAGTGTTTATTCAAGCGCCCTGTGAAACTGGCCAATTATGCGAACGACCGCAACCCGTTGAATTGAGCTCCTTAGGCAGCTCTGAGTTTTTCCAGCGCGGTATCGCACTAGACCAATTTACTGAGCAGCTAGGTGAGGTAGAACATGAAATTTTACGCCACCCAAACAATCCCTCTGCTGCCTATAAATATGATGTTCCTGAGGGGCATTATTTTGTTTTAGGTGATAACAGAGATAATAGCCAAGACAGCCGTTATTGGGGCTTTGTGCCTGAAGAAAACCTAGTTGGAAAGGCGACCTTTATTTGGATAAGTTTTGATTTTGACCGAACTGAAGACGGTATATTGCCAACTTGGGTGCCATCAGGTATTCGCTTTGAGCGCGTAGGGTCTATCACCTAGTGAATACCACTCTTAATGCGCCAAACTATACAGGGCTATTTAAAGCTTTGGGTTATCACTTTGTTGATATGGAGCTTTTAGAACAAGCTTTGACACACCGAAGCGCCAACAAAAAGCACAATGAGCGATTAGAGTTTCTTGGCGATGCAGTGCTTGGTCTGTGCGTCGCCCAAATTTTATATAAAAAGTTTCCGAAGCAACCGGAAGGTAAGCTTACGCGAATGCGCTCAAACCTAGTGAAGGGCGATACATTAGCTTCCATTGCGCGGGAGCTTGATTTGGGTAGCTTAATTCACTTAGGCTCAGGCGAAATGAAAAGCGGCGGTCACCGTAGAGATTCAATATTAGCTGATGCAGTAGAATCATTACTCGGCGCGATTTACCTTGAATCTGGCCTTGAAGCAACTATGAGCACAATTAATCAATTGTTCGATACTCGCATCGATAAACTCGACCCAAATGTGCAAATAAAAGACAACAAAACCCAGCTACAAGAATACTTGCAATCGCGCCAACACGCTTTACCTATTTACGATGTAGTAAACATCAGCGGTAAAGATCATGCGCAAATATTTGAAGTGAAATGTAGCGTAGAGGCCTTGTCGCTAGATACCACTGCAAGCGGTCGTAGTCGACGTATTGCAGAGCAAAAGGCGGCAAAAAGCATCTTAGAGATTATTAACAAATGATACAAAAACACAGCGGTATGGTGGCTATTGTAGGGCGACCAAATGTGGGTAAATCTACAATATTAAACAGAATATTGGGACAGAAGGTGAGCATTACCTCCCGCAAACCCCAAACAACGCGCCATCGCATTATGGGGATTGATACCCTAGATAACCGTCAGGCAGTGTATGTAGACACCCCAGGCCTGCATTCAGAAGAAAAGCGGGCAATAAACCGCTTGATGAATCGTGCGGCTACCAGCTCATTGAATGACGTGTATCTTGTTTTGTTTGTAATAGAGGGCACGCGCTGGACAGAAGACGACGAGTTGGTGCTAAATAAAATAAAGCAATCAAATTTACCCTGTTGGTTGGTGGTGAATAAAACCGATAAAGTACCCGACCAGGCAAAGCTGCTTGATACCTTAAAAAGCTTAAGCGCTAAACATAGCTTTGAAAACATTCTTCCGGTGTCGGCAAAGCAGGGTAAGCAAGTCGAAAATTTACGACAGTTGGTGCTGAACAACCTCCCAGAGAGTGAGTTTTATTTCCCTGAAGACTACATCACCGATCGTTCGAGTCGATTTATGGCAGCGGAGATAATCCGCGAGAAACTCATGCGTTTCACTGGCGACGAGTTGCCTTATTCAATCACGGTAGAAATTGAGCAATTTAAGTTAACGGCAACGGGTGTATATCATATACATGGCCTCATTTTGGTTGAACGTGAAACCCAAAAACGCATGGTAATTGGGAAAGGCGGCAGCCATATCAAAACCATGGGCGCGGAAGCTCG
>CAYQMI010000039.1:0-14968 GCA_964418575.1 uncultured Glaciecola sp. | reverse complement strand
AAAGCGCAGGATTTAGCCGTCAATCAAAATATTTCTTTGCATTTCCCCTGGTACTTTTTAGAGCGTCAAGTCAGCGTGAGCGGCAAAGCGGAAAAGCTTTCCAGAGCGCAAGACGCTAAATACTTTTTATCGCGTCCAAAAGACAGTCAATTAGGCGCATGGGCTTCTCAGCAAAGTAAACCTATCTCAACGCGAGAGTTATTACTGACTCAATTTCATCAAATGAAAGAGAAGTTCGCCAAAGGAGAAATTCCCTTACCCGATTTTTGGGGTGGATACATTATTAAACCTACGCGCATGGAGTTTTGGCAAGGTGGTGAGCATCGTCTTCACGACCGCTTTGAGTATACGCGCGACTCTGGCGGCGATTGGCGCACTCAGCGGTTAATGCCCTAAGTAGAACTTCTTGTTTCTGTCACTGATTGAGGCATTCATTTCATGATAGACAGTCATTGTCACATCGACTTACCTGCCTTTGATGAAGACCGAGCGCAGGTTTTAGCAAATGCCGCTAAATTAGGTCTTGAGCGAATTCTTGTGCCAGGACTTTCGCTGGAACACTTAGAACCATTGCTTGCTCTTAAGTCGCAACATGCAATGCTGGATATGGCGGCAGGCTTTCATCCTTATTTTTTATCTCACCTAGAAAATGAACAATGGCAACAGCAGCTCAAACGCATGCATCAATGGCTAGAACTGCATAGCAGCGACATTGTGGCGATAGGTGAGTTTGGTATGGATGGTGCCTTAAGTTTACCGATGGATTTCCAAGAGCGAGTCTTTGTTGACCAGCTAGAGATGGCGTCAACATTTAAAAAACCTGTTGTGCTGCATCATCGCAAATCTCATAACGCCTTGATTCGAATTTTAAAAGCAAATAAGTTTACGCATGGTGGGGTGATCCACGCTTTTTCAGGCAGCGCCGAAATTGCTAAAACCTATGTTGATATGGGCTTTTTGCTTGGCATTGGAGGCACAATCACTTATCCACGCGGTGCAAAAACCCGCAGAGCATTAGAAAGCCTTTCCTTAGATTCTTTTTTGTTAGAAACAGATGCGCCTGATATGCCTTTATGCGGCTATCAGGGGCAGCGCAATACACCAGAAAGATTACCCCTAGTAGCGCAACATCTGAGTGAGTTAAAGCAAGTTAGCGTTGAGGAAGTCTCAAGAATAACTAGTACAAATTACAGAAGATTATTTTCGTCGATGTTAGCGCCGTAATTACGCTTTAATTTATAAAACAGGCGCGTAATTAACATGCTTATGATCATAGCAAGAGCAATAATTAATAAACTTTGCGTAAGCTGATTGCGGTTAAATGTTTGATGGTGCTGCGTGATCTCATCACGATTTAAAATAAGCTTTACATAGCCTAATGTTTGACCGTTATATACAATATCTTCAACAAAAACCAAAGGTTCATACGGGCTTTCTTGTATCATATCGATAACCGACATGGCGTCTTGTGTATCCGATAGTTTGACTCCTAAATCGTCAAACACAACGGCACCCTCGATAAACATACCTTCGTTAAGCATGTCTATATAATCGCTGATAACTAGCTCATCTTCGTTTGCCATAGGTTGAGATAGAAGTTTCGCTGCCTGCACGGTTAAGCTTCGACCTAGTTGCTCAGTTTCAATTTCATACCACTGTTGTGCATTTTGGGAATGCATAATGTAAAGGTTAATAGCAATCGCAAGTGAACACACCAAGACTACAAGGCTTGATATACGTTTGAATATCGAACTATTTTGCTGTCGAATGACTTCAGTCATAAACCTAAATTTATCTCATTTATTTTCACACTGTGACCTTAGATGAAAAACAAATATTTGCCAAGGCTTTGTTTACTCAAGTCCTGAAATCAGTATCATGCAGATACACACCAATAAAACAAACACTTACCATGCCTCAAACTGAGCTTATTGCGCTAACGCCCCCGTTTTACCAAGACGCATTCACTGATGCCGATAGCAGCGGTGCATTGCAAAACTATTTACAGGCCTGTTCTACTTTGGGCGTCTCGTTTGATAGCAAACAAAGTGAAGCGCAACTTTCATTTGCTGACGTTGAATTAGAGCAAGTTCCCAAGCAGCCAACTTATTGTGTGGTATCTCAATCCCTGAGCCTAAGAAAGCTGGTTATCGTGCTAGCACAACTTTACCCGCCGCAATCAAAGCTGCAGATCCGCGCCAACCCTTACGCACAAGAGTTCGCAAGTATTGCAGTGGATGTTTTTGCAGATACTCCCGCTATTGCTTCAAAACAAAAGATAGCTGAGCTTTGCAAGCAATATCGCGTTGATATTTTCGACAAAGCACAGACTTCATTACAAACGCCGGGCTTATTAGTGATGGATATGGACAGCACTATTATCGCAATGGAGTGCATAGATGAGATTGCCGGTTTGGCAGGCGTAAAAGACAAAGTATCAGAGGTGACCGAACGAGCAATGCGAGGAGAAATTCCTTTTACGCAAAGCTTGCACGCCCGCGTTGCATGCTTAAAAGGTGTGGCTGAATCAGACTTACTCAATATTCGCGACCGGCTTCCGTTTATGCCGGGTTTTGTGAAAACAATGCATATTCTTAAACAAGCGAATTGGCGTTTAGCAGTGGCCTCCGGTGGTTTTACTTTTTTTGCCGACTATGTCAAACAAGTTGCCAGTCTAGATGAAGCTTTTAGCAATCAATTAGCGGTCGAAAACGGCATGTTGACTGGCGAGGTAGTAGGGAAGGTTGTAGACGGTAACGAGAAGGCTCGAATACTGCTTAGCTTAGCTGAACAATATGGTATTGAGCAAAAACAGTGTGTGGCAATTGGTGATGGCGCTAACGATTTATTAATGATGCAAGAAGCAGGCACTGCTATTGCCTATCATGCTAAACCGAGCGTGAGCGATGCCGCAGATAGCGCCATTCGCTACTGCGGTTTTGAAGGGCTGCTGTATGCTTTGTTCTAGCCTAAAATTATGCGCTGAGTGCTTCTTGATAGCGATACAAAAGTTCGTCGCTAATATCAGTTAAGAAAATACAGCCCGCTATATCCCACATGCGCTCTTCAAAGTGAGTTGCCTTATGAATGGCGTGTTGGCTTAAGTATAAGAGTTCTTGCTCTACTTTTTCCAAGTCCGGCTTTAATGCTTTGTTAATTGTCACACTGAAAGCAAAAAACTCACCTTTTTGCTTTGCGTGTTTAATAAATTGCTGTTTAGACTTATGTGAGGGCAATTGGTACTGCCAATTAGCAACTACACGCTCTTTCGCATCTTCTGCGCCAGAGTTATAGGCTACATAAATTTCGGTTACGATGGGCTTAGGGTCAATCCGCAAGAGCTTTAAAGACTGCTTAATAAAGGGCTCTGGCAGACTATCATCTTGATATAACCATGCTAAGTTCACCGTGGCTAAGTTTGCCTCGTGATGTAAAAAGTTCATCCAAGGGGCTCTTATTTGATTCATGGTTGCCATTGCGGGCAAAAAGCCCTGTTGTTTCTTCTCTACATAGGCACAAAACTGAGGTGTGGTTTTGGCATGAATCGCACGAAGTGCATTGCCGATGCCTGGAATGCTCTCTTCGTAGCTGAGGGCAGTAAGCTTGTCTGAATTGTTTGCGATAAGCTCAGCAAAAAACTGCTCGGCTTCGCTCGCTTCATCTTCAGAAACCGCCTCAAGATGCAATACCTGACGGTCGTAATTAATGTGCTTTACTCTGTACTGCAGATTATTTAAATCAAAGCTTTCGGTAATATCTTGCAACTTTATAAAGCTAATATGCACTTTGGAGTTGAGTCGATGATTGAACTCTTCCTCCAGCTCAAGCTTTAATCCGCTTACTGATATGTCTTCTGTAAAACCAACGATGCTAAACGAGGAGGTTTTTATAACAATAGGTGTACGCAACACATAACGCGTTTGGCGCCTTAGCTCCGCATCTCGGTGCCGGAACGTTTCAACGTTCTCTGGCGGCTTATTGCGAGGATGCCCAAACACGTGAAGTTGCTTAATTAACTCTTTGTCTAAGCTGCGTTTTTGATAGCATTCTTGGCCGGCTTCGTTAGTAATGTCGGTAAGCGATATCATGTTTGTGATATCACCTAGTCGCCCTTGCAGGCGCGGCGATGGTGGTTTATTCAGCTTATCGATTTCTTTTGAAACACCGTCAGGCACTGAGGTCGGCGATACGCCTTTACCTGGCATTACATCTGAACAAACGAGTCTAAAGACTCGCCAACTTACCTTTCGGGCACCGTAACTTAAAAAAGTATCGGCTAGTTCAGGATGCGCCTTTAACTGTGCTTCACTGGCGGAGTAGAAATAGATCTTTTCGTCTTTGACATGATGAAAGCTATATACAATCATGCTTGGATATGAGCCATTGTCATTTGCCAATAGTGATAAACGCTCGCTATTGAGCAAATAACCGAGCATTGATGCTTTGTCTTCATTAGTCCAATAATCGATGATGCGTTTAGTGCAGCCGTTTATGCTTGCATATTTTGCAGTGAACGCACCTTCTTTGTTCCGTGTTACAAATACAGGTAAGCTGGGCGTATTGTTGGCAAAGCTTTGCTCATAAATTTTGGTGCCAACCGCCATTTCAACGTTATCTAAATTGACTTTATAGCGTCGTTTATGCAGTCGAAATAAGTCACCTACAAAACTTTCGAACAAAGCTTGTTTGTCATTTGAGTCCCTAAACAAGTGAATGCTGGTTTTACTGCCATCACCACTGAAACCGAGTACCTTGTATTTTATAGCGTCGCGGGTAATACCAGTGACTCGGTCAACAGCGCGGAAAACGATAGAAATGGGAGCGAATGCCTTAACATCGTTTAAGCGATGGCTGTCCTTTAAACGAATTCGCAAACCATGCAGGGAAATATCCAAGGTTGTAGCGTGAGCGCTAGTGTTATCGCTGAAAAACACTTCTATTTGGGTAACATAATTTAAGCGTTCTTCTTTGCGAACGGGGTAATTCAGTAGCTCCTGACAGGGCGTAATATATTGTTCGGTAGGTTCGGCAATTTCATGATTAGGGGCCAGTGGCATACTAGCCTGTTGCTCCAGCTTTTGTTTTTCAGCTAAGGCAAATTCATGAATACCCTCGTAAACGCCAAATGTATATTGCCCATATCTTTCGACCAGTTTTTCAAAATACAAAATTCCGTTAATATGTAAATAGTGCTCAATACCTTGATAATTATATAATCGGCATTCGTCTTTTACTTTTGCACGCAAGTCTACCGAGCGGATACAGGGTTTTGCGAGGCGTTTTACTTCCATTTTGACTAGAAAGCGAGTGTCTGCGGTCATTTTCTTAGTGCGTCGTTCGAACTCAGTATTAAAGCTCGCGCGATTAACCAGCGGGGCTAGTGTTCTAATGATGTCCGCATAAGGAGCTAAGTCTGGTGTCATCATGAATAAGGCAAACGCTCATATAGTAGAAATGGTATATTAATAAAGGTATCGGAAAGCCCCTAGAAAACTGAACCTAAGGGCGCACTTTTTACTAGGGCCTGTTGATCTTTGCTGCAAAAAACATACAGCAAAGATCAACAGGCCTTAAACTAACATGTAATTCATGCAACTACACTTAACAATAAATTAAGGCTTTATGGCTAAAAAGAAAACAGCATTTGTATGTTCCGACTGCGGTAGCGAACATCCTAGGTGGCAAGGGCAATGCAAAGACTGCGGCGCTTGGAACACGTTATCAGAGTTTGTAATACAAGCATCAAGTTCAAGCGCTGCTTCGGGCAGAAGTGGTTTTGCGGGAGCGGCCACTGCAAAGGTCGAAACCTTAAAAGATATTGATTTGACAGCCTTGCCAAGATTTAGCTCGGGTTTTAACGAGCTCGACCGCGTCCTTGGTGGGGGGATTGTCCCTGGCTCCGCCATTTTGATCGGTGGTTCGCCTGGCGCCGGGAAAAGTACGCTGCTTCTTCAAGTAATGTGCTTGCTGGCGCAAAATAATACCGTGTTATACGTCACTGGAGAGGAGTCACTGCAGCAAGTAGCGATGCGAGCCAAGCGTCTGCAACTGCCTGATGATAAGCTAATGCTTTTAGCTGAAACAAACGTAGAAACAATATGCAATCTCGCTTTGCAACATAAGCCTAGCGTAATGGTAATCGATTCTATACAAGTTATGCATATGGCAGATATCCAATCAGCCCCGGGCGGAGTATCGCAAGTTAGAGAGAGTGCCGCAGCACTTACACGCTTTGCTAAGCAACATCATATTGCTATGTTTTTGGTCGGTCATGTAACTAAAGACGGTAGTTTGGCAGGACCCAAAGTTTTAGAGCACTGTATTGATTGTTCGATGATGCTGGAGGGCGAGTCAGACGGACGCTTTAGAACTCTGCGCGGCACCAAGAATCGATTTGGGGCAATCAACGAGTTAGGCGTATTTGGTATGACCGAACGCGGCATGAAAGAAGTTTCAAATCCTTCAGCAATATTTTTGAATCGTCAGCAAGAGCAATCTGCGGGCAGCATAGTAATGTCTGTTTGGGAAGGTACGCGTCCCTTGTTGGTTGAGATTCAGGCCTTAGTGGATTACAGCCAAATATCAAATCCAAGAAGAGTGGCGGTTGGCTTGGATCATAATCGATTAGCTATGTTATTGGCGATAATGCATCGCCATGGCAACATTCAAATGCACGACCAAGATGTGTTTGTAAATGTGGTGGGTGGCGTAAAAGTAACTGAAACTAGCGCCGACTTAGCTGTACTGCTTGCGATGCTCTCAAGCTTTAGAAGTAAAGTGCTACCTCAGGGACTAATTGCTTTTGGCGAAGTAGGCTTATCAGGCGAAATACGTCCAGTGCCAAATGGTACAGATAGATTGAGCGAAGCCGCCAAACACGGCTTCACTAAAGCGATTGTGCCAAAAGCAAATAAACCAAAGCAAGCTATAGCGGGGATTGAAGTGATAGCTTGTTCACGTTTATCAGAGGCGCTAGATGCCCTATAAACTAGGCATCTAGCCGCTAAATAATTATAAACTCGCCTGAGTGTTGATGGTGTTTAGTTCAAATGGAACAACTTCATCAAACAAGTTATCAATTTCAAACCTTACGCTATAGTCACCGGTAAGCAATGGTGTGTTTTCTGAAGATAGAAATTGCAAGTTGTTGACTTCACGCCCTTGAACCGTTCTGCGGGCAACGACGTCGCCGTTCGGGTCAATCAGCCGCACGACCATCTCTGCAGCTGGGTTGTAACTTAGTTTCGCGACAATATCGATTGAACTTACACACGCCCAGCCATCATCAAATTCCTTATCACAGTAACTAGGTGTAAGTGAAAAGTCAGTAAATGCAAGGGGTTGTAACTTTACGAGTGTTGATACTAGCTGCTCATTCTGATTTAAAACCGTTCCAATTTGCGCCTCAAGCGCGGTATATTCGACGCTCATTACCGCCAGTTGATTTTGCAGAACATCGCGTTCTTGAATAGCTTGTTCTGTGAGTTCAGCCGTGCCGCTGAGCAATGCATTAGCTGCACTTAATTCACTTACCTGAGTTTTATGCTCGTTTAACGCTGCGCTACAGGCAATATACTTTCCTTGCGTTTCAATCAAACTTTTTTGAGCTGTCATCATATCGCCACTTTCATCGCAGATAGCATTTGTGCCGCCTGCCACTTGGGTCAACTGTAAACTTTCAATAAGTTCGTTTTTCTGAGTGAGTTCATTTTGCAGAGCAACAATAGTAGATTGGTCTTCTTTATTTTGAATCGCCATCGTTGCCATATCAATTTCTAACGATTTATTGTCTTCTATTAATTTTAATACGTATTCTGAGTCAAATTGTTGATTCCCATCCGCCATCATAAAAAAATAAAGAGCAGACATGACTAAAAAAACAACAATTCCAATGAGGTATTTTGCCGAATGCTTGATTGTAGAGTCCATAGTGAGGAAACTTTCCGTAGTTAGTTATTATTATTAAACAGGATCTACATCACGCTAGATGCTATGAAGTACCTAACTACGCGTAATGAGTTTGTTAAAGTATATACATTTGCCCAAGAAATAAAACTTAAAGTTTGTCAACAAACAGTTCTACAAATTATTGCAGTAACGTATACTATTTTATAGCATATTGGTGTTATGCCTTTAATTTGGCCTGAATCCGAGATCTAGGTTAATAATAAAATCTGCACAAATAAAAAAAGCTTACTCCCCCAGCTAGGTGTAAGTAATACTTTGATTGTGAAGCAGGTACTTTTTCAACTACTCTTACTATCTAACGGATTGATTACTAATGGAATTCTCTTCACTCATTTCCCGGTTTTTATTGCGCTGCGTCGCAATTTCTCTTTTGTTTAGCAGTCATGCAAATGCTTTTTCACTAACAGATTACTTAGCGGGTCAAAATACAGGGCAAATCGCCAACCTGTTTTATTTTTTGTTTGGTGTACTCACCCTTCTGTTAATTATGCCAATTTTGCAGTTCTATCTTGCTGAAGTCCGAAGCAATCGCTTTACTCAGCAAACACAACAGTACCAGGGGATCTTAGATTCATTTTTTACTGGCATTATTTATGTTGATTCCCTCGGTAAAGTTGCATACGTAAACCCAACTGCCATCAAGCAGTTAGGGCGCTCTAAAAATGACATTCTAAACAGCTCAGTCATGGCTAACTTTGACAAGTCATTTAGCGCTGAAATTAAAAAGGGCTTAGTGAACAAGAATAATGGTCACTCTATACATGCTAAAGGGGCGGGTAAAAGCTTTGTTTTACACTTTGGCAAGTCCATCATTCACGACGAAAAAACTTTAAGAGTGCTTACCATTGTGCCAGATAACACGGCGGTACAACACAATTCAGCTGAACCCTCAGCAATCAGCAGCGTTGAAAATACCAAATCATCGGCAGACTCGAGCAATGAGGCGCAAAGCAGTGAAGCTTTGACGATGTTACAAGAACAATTGGACGCATCTAAACAAGCGCTTGCAGAGACTCAATCAAAGCTTGAGAAGCTCCTCGAGCTTGCGCCGGTAGCTATCGCAACTATCGATGCAGACCATAAAGTCTTACAGGCAAATCATTCCATGCAAAATCGCTTGAAATACAGTGAAAAAGAACTCAAAAAAGGCACAATTTACAACTTTTTCAGTGAGCCAGCTGAAGCAGGAATTGCCGCGAAGTCCCTCAAAGACAAAGGCTACTTACATGATTTTCACGCCAAGTTAAAAGGTAAAGATGGCAATATTTATCCCGGCGAGTTAAGTATTGACGCCACAAGCGAAGATAAAAACGAATTCTTATTCTGGTTAATTGATCGCGGGGATGAAGAGTTTCAGCGAGTGAAGTTTGAAAGCTTACTTCAGCACAGCAGCATGCCAATGGCGATTTTAGAAGACAAAGGTTTTAGTAAATTAAACCAATCGGCATTGGAATTCTTTTCGATTGAAGATGAGGATGACTTGTTCGGTGTGTTCCCTTCAAGTTCGCAGCTAAGCGTAAATGACGATGACGCAGAGCAGCTGGCCAGAATCATCGAAGAAGTTAAAGCCGATGGTAAAGTGAAAACACTGCCTTGGAAACATCAAATTGGTGAGCAGCAGGTGGCATGTGAAATTACCTTTGCTCCGGTTTATAAAGACCACGAATTTGATTTTATACTTTGCATGTGGACCGATTTACGTGAATTACAAAAAATGCAAGATGTGCTCAAAAGAGCTAGTGTTTTGCACAGATTTGTAGACGGTGAGCTAAGCGAAAAGCAAAAGATGCTGCGCAATGCACAAGAAGCATTAAATGACAAAAGTAGCAAGCTTATAGACACCGAGCAAATGTTGAATAAGGCTCAAGAAGACTTGGTTCACAGCCAATCGGAGTTTGAGCAGGTCAAACAAAGCTATGATGAGGTGAGCGAGACGCTACAAGCCTTAGAAGAGAAACGCGAAGAAAGCGTTCACATGCTTGATGAAGCAAAACAACGTAATACGCAGTTAAATCAAGAGTTAGAAGCTGCCGCAAGCGAAGTACTGACATTGCGAGAGCAGCGCCAGAAAATTGCAGACGAAGTAGAAAGTTCTCAGGCACTATATCAAGAAACCCATGAAGCACTGGCACAAAGCGATGAGCAAACCAAGCTGTTGAAGGCCGAGAAGCAAGCGGTAGAGCAAGAGCTGCAGGAATTGATCAGCCTCGTTGATGAGATGCGCGAACAAATTACGCATAAAGATAAAGAGATACAGTCGGTTAATGAGGAAAAGCTGAATTTAGAGGCAAAATTAGAAAGCACTTCTTCAAGCACCAGTAAGTTGCAAGAACAACTCGAAGCGCAGAAAAAAGCAACCGAAGAAGCCCTAGCTCAGCATACCATGCTCGAGAAGCGTGATGGCCAAGCGCAAGCTGAATTAGACCAAAAAATGGAGCATGTCCAGAAACTCGAGAAAGAGCTAGAAGCACTAGAGTTGAGCTCGCAAAAAGATAAAGAGGACATGCAAAGTCTGCAAGCACGTTTGCAGAACGAGCTTGATGCAACCCTTGAGAAGCTATCCGACTCGCAGGCTTCCATTGACGCACTTAAATCGACATCTGACCAAGAAATCTTGGATAAAAAGCAGCATGACGATTTATTGAAAAAGTTAAATGCTGAGCTCGATGAAATTAAGTCTGAATCGCAAAAGCAGAAGCAAGTTATCAATGAAAATGAAGAAATATGGTTGCAACGTCAACAGGAAACTGAAACACACCGCAATGAATTGCAAGACGCTCTGAGCAAGGCCGAATCTCAAAATAAAGAATTACAGGAAAGTCTTGCTCAGCGAGTGGAGGAGCTGAAAAAAGCTGAGTCGGCGATGCAGGAAAATCAATCTGAGCAGCAAAAACTGCAGGAGCAACTTGAAGCTGCGCAGCTTGAATTGAAGGACTTACAAGCCCACATTGCGAGTAAAGAGACTGAGTCGAACGAGTTAATAGAGCAGTTGCAAGAGCAGCAGCGCTCACTTGAGCATCAAGAAAGTGATATTCTTGAACAAACTCAAGAAAAGCAAAAAGCACTAACTGAGCAACTTGCTACTATTGAAGCGCAATATGCACAAAGTGAACAAAAGCTGGCAGAGCAAAACGCCAGCTATGATGCCTTGCAACAACAGTTGCAAGCATTGGAGCAAAGTGCCGCAGCGAGCGATCAAAAGTTGATCGACACATCTAATGCCTTGAGTGAAGCTGAAAAAGAACTCAAAGCGAGTAAAGAGCACCTCAAAGAGCAGGAGGCAGCACTTGTTGCCAAACACAAACAGGAGCTTGAAGAGGTTGCCCAGCAAAACTCTTCATCGAAAGTCTCGCGTCCAGAAATTGAGCGCCTGCCTTTACCAGAAAAACCTGAGATTTGGTTCAATCTTTTAGTGTATTTGCAAGGGCACCCGCCGCTGGCCTCCTTGCCACAAGCATTAAACAAGCTTATGGACGACATCGAAGAGCATGTTAGTCAGGCCGAAGTGTCAATCATGGCGAATGACTTATCGGGCACCAGAGCACATTCATTGAAGCTACTAAGGCTTGCAGAGATAATTAACTCAGATCCTCTAGTGGAGCTTATGCATAGCGTTGAGAACGATTGTAGGGATGGCATGGTAGATAACGTGTCTATTCGCTGGCCATCAATTAAAGTGGCATTTCAGCGCAGCTTGAGAGCAGTATACGCCCACCTGAATCAGTAGGGCGTATATATTTTGCAGGGCTTGTTAGGAGATCTTTTTATATTTTAAGCGATGTGGCTCAACTACATCTTGTCCGTAAGTATCTTTGAGCCACGCCGCGTATTCAGTATAATTCCCTTCGTAGAAGTTAATTTTGCCTTCATCACGATAATCCATAATGTGCGTTGCGATGCGATCCAAAAACCATCTGTCGTGGGATATCACCATCACGCATCCTGGAAACTCTAAGATTGCATTTTCTAGTGCTCGCAAAGTCTCAACATCAAGGTCGTTTGTTGGCTCATCGAGCAGTAGCGTGTTTCCGCCTGCTTTTAATAGCTTTGCTAAGTGTAAACGGTTGCGTTCACCACCGGAGAGGTCTTTTACAAATTTCTGTTGTTCGGTGCCTTTAAAATTAAAGCGTGAGCAGTATGCACGGCTATTAATTTCAAAGCTGCCAATTTTTATGATGTCTTGACCTTCAGACAGCTCTTGAAACACCGTCGCGTTTTCATTCATGTTGTTTCTGAACTGGTCAACACTGGCAAGCTGCACACTCTCGCCTACATCAATATCACCAGAGTCGGGCTGCTCTGCCTCGGTAAGCATTTTAAATAAAGTCGACTTTCCTGCGCCGTTTGGCCCGATAATGCCAACAATAGCGCCTTTGGGCACTTTAAAGCTTAAATCATCAATTAACAGTCTATCGCCATAAGACTTCTTAAGGTGATTCACTTCAATGACTTTGTCTCCTAAACGCTCGCCAGGTGGAATAAACAGCTCGTTGGTTTCGTTGCGCTTTTGGTAGTCGTTGGTATTAAGTTGTTCGAACTTCGCCATGCGTGCTTTGCTCTTTGCCTGGCGCCCTTTCGGGTTACTGCGTACCCACTCAAGCTCTTGCTTGATAGATTTTTGACGCGCGTTTTCAGAACGCTCTTCTTGCTCTAAACGTGCATCCTTTTGTTCTAACCAGCTTGAATAGTTGCCTTCCCATGGAATACCTTCTCCTCGGTCGAGCTCTAAAATCCAGCCTGCTACATTATCTAGGAAGTAACGGTCGTGCGTGATGGCAACTACTGTACCTTCATAATCATGTAAAAAACGCTCTAGCCAAGCTACAGACTCTGCGTCTAAGTGGTTGGTTGGTTCGTCGAGCAATAGCATTTCGGGCTTTTCGAGCAAGAGTTTACAAAGGGCAACGCGGCGCTGCTCACCCCCTGATAGTTTGCTTACGTCAGCATCCCATGGTGGCAAGCGCAATGCGTTGGCGGCTCTTTCTAGGGCATTATCTAAGTTGTGGCCATCTTTGCTTTGAATAATCGCTTCAAGTTCGCCTTGCTCTTTTGCCAAGGCATCAAAATCAGCGCCTTCTTCGGCGTACTCTGCATACACTTCATCTAAACGCTTAAGCGCATGCACAACATCAGCTACGGCTTCTTCAATATTGCCGCGTACGTCTTTGCTTTCGTCAAGCTTAGGTTCTTGTGGCAAATAGCCAATTTTTAAGCCTGGTTGCGGACGTGCTTCACCTTCTATGTCAGTATCAAGGCCTGCCATTATTTTAAGTAAGGTTGATTTACCTGAGCCATTTAAACCTAGCACGCCTATTTTAGCGCCTGGGAAAAAACTCAAAGAAATATTTTTTAGAATGTGACGGTTAGGAGGAACCACTTTTCCTACACGGTGCATGCTATAAACAAATTGGGCCATATTGCTCTCTTTAAAATGAGGTTGCTTCAATGGCTCTATTGTAATCGACTTAAACTGCCGTTTACACCTATTATCCTCCGTTCCGCTTAATAAAAATTATGCTACTATTTAGCGCATATATTTAATCAAAGGTAGCGGCGCTTGTTTTGCCATTAGCTGCCGCGTTCATGCTAAGGACATAGCCAAAATGACAGATTCGACGCAACTTACTTCTATATCTTCGGCTTCACTAAAGGAGATTGCCCAGCACATCGGTGGCGAAGTAAAAGGAGACCCCGAACATAAGATTATTGGAATGGCTACCTTAGCCAGTGCGCAGTCTCAACATCTATCGTTTTTGTCAAACAGCAAATACACCAGTGAACTGGCAAATACAAAAGCAGGTGCAGTTATCTTGACTGCAGATCAAGCGCAGCAATTTGAGGGCAATGCGATTGTGCATGCCAATCCTTATGTAGGGTTTGCGCTTGCGGCCCAGCTTTTAGACTCGACGCCCACTCAACAAGCTGAAATATCTGATAAGGCAAACATCGATGCAAGTGTGAAGTTAGGTAAAGGCGTTGCCATCGCAGCAGGCGCGACGGTAAGCAAAAACGCTGTCATCGGTGACAACGTGAGCATTGGTGCCGGTACTTTTGTTGGTGTAGATTGCCAGCTTGGCGAAGGCTGCACGCTGCGTGCGAACGTCACTATTTATCACGGCGTGAAGTTAGGCAAAAATGTGTCTATTCACAGCGGTGCTGTTATTGGTGCAGATGGCTTTGGTTATGCCAATGATAAAGGCCGGTGGCTGAAAATCCCACAAACCGGTAGCGTTAGAATTGGTGATGATACCGAAGTAGGCGCAAATTCTTGTATAGACCGTGGTGCTTTAGACGACACAATCATTGGCAATAACTGCATCGTAGATAATATGGTGCAGATTGGTCATAACTGCGTAATTGGCGATCATTCTTGTATCTGCGGAACGACCGGTATTTCAGGTAGCGTCACCATAGGAAAACACGTGATTATTGCAGGTGGGGTAGGCATCAATGGCCACATTACGATTTGTGATAATGTGCAAGTCACCGGCTTTTCAATGATCACAAAAAATATTACCCAAGCAGGTGTTTACTCATCAGGTATTCCGGCTGTTCCTACCAGAGACTGGCAGAAAAACACCGTGCAACTGCGAGGTATTGATAAATTATATGCACGGGTCAAAGCCTTGGAGAATACAGATAAAGCCTAGTTTTTCTGATGCTTAAGGCTTGCTTGACACAGCAATAGATTTAATTTGGCCTCAGCCCTATACAAAGCGCTTAAATCGGCTAAAATATCGCGGATTTTAAGAATCTGTAAGCGACCATCTAGCACTATTTATATACTAAAACGCCGCACGCCGGCTGTCCGCCCGTTTTGAGGAGAAAACATGTTATCCAGTAATATGACTATCGGAGAATTTGATCCTGAATTAGCCGATGCCATGGAAAAAGAAAAGCAGCGCCAAGAGCATCATATTGAGCTTATTGCATCTGAAAACTACTGTAGTCCTCGTGTGCTAGAAGCGCAAGGCTCTCAGCTTACTAACAAGTATGCCGA
>CAYQMI010000038.1:18554-29606 GCA_964418575.1 uncultured Glaciecola sp. | reverse complement strand
CATCTTCTATATTCTGAATCAATTGTGTTAAGGGCTCAGACTGTATTGCTTTAGACAAAGCCACTAGTTCCGAAGCGATTGAGTTTATTGCCTCAGCGTTTTCGCTGTTCAACGCACGCTCAGTATTAGCGATGCACTTTTGAATTTTATGCATAATGTTAGACAAAACCTCTGGTAAGGGCCCCTTAGCAGTATTGTGCTTTAAGTAGGCTTCGAGGTTGAACCAAACTTTAGGTTCTCTTGGAACCGGCAAGCCTTCAATGTCTGCATGGGTGGCTTCAGCTTTAGGCTCAATTACAGTGGGCGTTTGTGCAATTGGCCAAAGTGGCGTCGCTTTGCTTTCTTTGGAATCAGTCGCCATTTTCTGTGGAGTCGATTTTGGCTTGGCAATATTGCGTTTGCTCAGCGCCTGCTCAATTATTGATGCTTCATTTGTATTTTCTTGCAGGGCTCGACCTAAATCACTTGCGGCTTTATGCTCATCCTCAATATCCAAATCACTAGTAAGTGGCGCCCAAATACATAAAATCGAATCAAACGCATGGTCTTTGAAAATAGGCACAAGAGTTAATTTACATTGCACGGCCTTATTTCTGATTTGGTGTTTCCACTGGAAGGTACTAGGTTTTGCATTTACCTTAACCTTCTCCACAGTCTGTGCCAAAGCGTTCGCTCGCTCTTCAGATGTATTAAATTCTGCTGAGAATGGGGCTTTTCCAAATACGTCTTCTTCGTCTTCAACTTTAAATAGGTCACAGGCAGCTTGGTTTAGTTTGCTAAATCCAGTATCCGAAAGTATTGCAATTGCTGCGTGATTATACTGAAGCAAGGATTCGAATTTGTCGCGCTGGAATTGTTCGTCTGAGCGGTCCACAATCCAGAATAGGTATTCCTTGCTGTCTTCGTTAAACAAATCAACTTTTAATTCGCCTGGGTATAATTTACCGTCTTTTCCTTTTAACCTAACGTGAAAGTCCTGCAAACGCCCCTTTTTGTTAAGCTGTTTGGCAGTGGTGCCCGCTTCAGCCGGCTCACTAAATAGCTTATAAATGTTGCCTTTTTTGAGTTCTTTCTCGCTGTACTTAAGGCGCTCCAGCATAACTTTATTGGCATGAACAATTTGATCGTCTTGATTGATGGAAGCAATTGCCACGGGCGCCAGTTCTAGCAAATTCGCCATACGTTGCTTTTCAAGCTCTACGGCCCGATTCGCTTGTTGTAAGGCTTCTTCGGTACTTGCAAGTTTTCCTTGTTGTTGGCTAATCTGCTCTTGGGCTCGCTCAAAATCACTGTTGAGCTGAATCAATCGCGTTTGCTCACTTACCAACTGCTGCTCTGCTGATTCGCGTTTGACTTTCTCTTTTATCAAAGCATTTAATGTTTTTACGCTCTCGCTTATCTCTTGCACAACGCCTATCGTACCAACGGTTTGTTTTGAATTAAGGCGATCGTGGATCATGTAGAAACCGAGTTCTACCTTCAGGTGAATTGCACTTCCGTCTCGAGCCGGTATCTCAAACGACCTGCCGTCTCGATGAGTCGACATAAACGTTGCGTTTTTATGCAGCTTCATGATGTTTTCAGGGAAGGGGTTAATTTCTAATAAGTTCTTTGACTTAGCGTCTGGGGCAATGCGCCTTAAGAGGTCATCAAAGCGAGAGTTAGACCAAAGTAATAAGCCGTTATGATCAATTGCATATATAGCATTTGGGCTAGCATTGAGTAAGGCTTCTCGCTGGTGATTTAAGATGTCGACTTTCCGTTTTTGTACTTCAAGACCCCGATCGGCCCGCACTAAAAGCGTAAACACTGCGAAATGATTTTTTGAAGGCTCATTCGGCTTCGGTGTTGGTATGGGAGAGTTTGCAATAATATCTATTTCAAATAGACGGAAAATAGAGTTTGATGGGGTAGAGCTAGACAGTAACAAACGCACGCTGACTTTTGCCGTTCCGTTTTTACCAGCGTCGGTCATTGCCTGAGACCATTCCGCCATATCGTGATTATGGATTTTACTTACAAACTCAGATATTGGCGCCTCATCTGAGAACTGTTTATCACTTTCCATCTCATTCGGATTCAAAAAACTATCAAAAACGCGGTCGTGAACATAAATGTTGCTGTCGGTATTTAGATGAACTTGCCCTAAGCCACTTTTCGCAATGAGACGAGAGAAATAGGTTTTTTGTTCGTTTGATTTATGTAGGTCACGTTGCAGCGAACTTTGGTTGTGAAGTGTCAGAACCTGATAACTTACCCCTTCCTCCGTGAATTTTTTACCAAACTGTATTGCGATATCAAAATTACTAGATTTAGCGCGAGCCGATAAACTTCCCTTATTATTCTTCACAGCATCGGCCAGGCGCTCAGCGTCTACGTCAGCAAAACTTTCTTTAAATGGTCGGTGGGCAAGCTTACTTGCTTCTCGCCCAAGCATCGTAGCGCCAATTTTATTCACATAAACGATTTTGCCGCTTGCACCCAGATGGACAATGCCAGTAGGAAGGGTGTCTATAGATTGCTGAAAGTGCTCCTGAGCCTGAACTAACTTGCCTTTGTGCCTGCGCGCGAGAAAAAGTTGTGAGGCCGCGATTGCTAAAAGCAAGATAACGCTAGCCATTAAAATATACAGGCCCGTTGTGATTTGCTCATAACTTTGATTCTTAACAAAATCGCTTAGAGCTAAAGCATTATTAGACAAAAAAAGCAGACTACAAATCCATGTAAGCCTTGTAATAGAGGGAAGCAACAGTTGGCGCATTTTCATTAATCGTTAATCCATTAACTATATTAAATTGGATATTACAAGATTACATTGCATACGTTAAGATAATATATTGGCGTCAAAGACTTAGTATTAAAAAACATACCGCAAAAACAAATTTTATACAACGTTCGGCTTTTTGTTTGACAGTGGCTTCACTACATTTAAAGATAGCAGTACACACAAAACGCTGGATATCTTTTGACACCAACATCTTCAGACTTTGCTTCGCTATTAAAAGATGCTTTAACTACCTTCAGACCAAAATTTGTTGAGGGCATCTCTGAGTTTGAATTGATTAATAGCTTAAAACATCCACCTTATTCTCTTTTTAATGAAAACGCATTAAGTGATTCACTGATGCTGTTTCAAACACACTTTGTGCTTTTTCATTGTTTATATCAATTGCGCAATGAATGGCGCGAACAAGGTTTAGGAGAGTTAGATGTAGGGCCTACGCAAATTATTCTCGACAGCTCTGTAACCAAGACCACAAAACTAGCCAAGGAGCAGCTCGCCACCCCTGACCCTTTAGCAGACTATTACTTAGATTGGGAAAACTTGGCTAAGACTGAAGAGCGCGATGTAGAAAGCATGCTCGATAGTTTTTGGCAAAAAATGGCCGGTGCAGATGCTACAGTCTCGTTTTCGGAGCACGAATTAGAAGAGGCTCGCAATGTATTAGAGATAAATAGTACTGAAGAGCTCAGCCTAACATTGTTAAAACAGCAATATAGAAAATTACAACATCGTTATCATCCTGATAAGGGTGGCAATATTGAGCAAGCACAAGCAGTGCTGCACGCCTACACTAGGTTACGAAAATCCCTCATCCCTGAGCAATAAAGTTAATAAAAGTAAATGCACAAATACTAAGCCAGTTAATTAAAATGCAGCCAAGTGATTGTTTAATAATCTAAATTAGCTCATTTTATAAGCTAAAAAAAATTCAGCAAAAAAAATTTTTATCGGCTCTAAAGTGTATGCAAATGGCTACAGGTCTTGTTGCTATTGGGTATTTCATAATATACACAATTGAAAGATCTGCATGGCTTTGCATACCTTATCAATAGCTTATTGCGTAGTTCATAAAATGTTGATTCAATTGCAATTAATAGACATGCCCTTCCATCAGGTTTGGTGTTGAATGTCTTTTGACTCGCATAGGATATTTTATGAAAAAGTTTTTTTTGGCAGGCGTATTCGTACTGTTGGCCAGCACTCAAGCAAACGCAGCTTTTATTAGTGTTGTTAAAGGAAGTGACATGGCTGGTATCGAAGTTTCAGTTACTTTCGACAACGAAGGTTTAAGTTCTTCTGCTGTGTGGAGCGCCTTAGATGAAAATGGTGGTACTGCTATTGGTGACGGCTGGTCACTCTCGCAATCTGGCGACACCTTTGGAGATTCAATCTTTGCCGCATGGCGCTTTCTAAATAATAGCCAAATGAGCGTTACGTCAATTCTTATTGATGCATGGGCTGGTGGCTTTGTGTTTGATAAAATCGAAGGCGATTTAAGTACCAATGGTTCAGGTCCAGGCCGTTCATTTGTTCCTTTTGACCCTGCTACCGTGCGCAACTATCTACCTAGCTTTGAGTTTTTAAACCCGATTGAAGGCGAAGAGTTATACGGATCTTTATTAATCAATTTTGAAACTCCTTTTAACAGCGGTTCTAACCAAGCGTTTTTTATCGCTGATACCGACGGTGTAGTGGCTGCTGTTTCAGCGCCTTCTGTACTAGCTACGTTGCTAGCGGCATTGGCCTTTGTTGGCTTCGCAAGACGTAAATAATTATTCAAGCTAATTTAGTTGTTCAAAAGCCTCGCATTTGCGGGGCTTTTTTTATGCTTTAAATTTAGTCTTAAAAAAACGATAGTCCAAATAACAAAACCCAACCAAGGAGCAGTTTCTTGTGCAGATAACAAAGTTTATATTGTTTTGGTGTTTAACAAGCTTGTATAAAGGATTATCAAGTGAAAGTAGAGCAAGGATGTGCTCGCCCCCAAGAAGGACTAACCTTGCTAGAAATGCTCATTGTGTTGGCCTTGATTGGGATTCTATTGACCGCAGTTGTACCTAGTGCAGTAAGTATTTTAGATAAAAGCAGAATAACCGCACAACTAAATCGGATGAGCAGTTTATTGCAATACACTCGGTATCAAGCTATCGAGCAAAACATGCCGGTGGTGCTTTGTGCAACGCCTGATATGATCAACTGCGATATCAACAACTGGCACCTACCAAAAATGCTATTTGCTGACTCGAACTTCGACCAAATACGAGACCCAAGCGAAGCATTAATTCATGCCAGCACACAAGTTCCTAAGAGCGTTCGTATGGAGGGCCCTAGAAAACTTATTCGCTTCTATGAAGATGGCACTATTGGCAGTCCGGCGACGATTTTGATTTGCCCCTCAAACACCAACGAAAAACTGAATCGTGCCTTATTTATTAGTTTGCAGGGGCGAGTAAGGTTAAGCCTAGACAGCAATGGAGATGAGGTGCATGAAAGGGGTAATGGTAAGGCCTTGCGCTGCCAATAGAATCTATCGTACACCATAGCTTACTTATTATTGCTTATTAGTCACAAGGGTTTAGTAATTTTAAAGTCATCATACCGAATATACACGTCTTTATCGGGCGCCCAATTAGGCTGATTGCCGCCAAAAAAAGTAGAAAAATACATCGAGTCCACCTGACCAGCATCGCCCACACGAAGTCTGAAATCTTGCATGTTTAGCACTAAGTTATTGTTAACCCAAACCTGTATTTCTGCATCTTTTTTACCATCGGTGTTCACGCGCACGCGTTGCTTTATTTCATACCAAATACCAGGTTTGAAATGAAGATCGTCTAACAGTACAGACTGCCCCCATTCTTCAGGATTATCGATGTAATAAAGATACAGCTCAGCTTGACCGTTTTCACGCCACATAAATCTCGCGCTCCATCCATCCCCTTTGCTTGCATGGATGCCTCCTGAGTACTTTTCTGCGCCACTTGAAAGGCCTGGCAGTTTGCCGCCTAATTTAAACTCAAAGCCCTCTTCAAAATACAGTTTATAAGTCAGCGTGTATTCATCAGCAGGCTCAAAATATAAAGGAAATTGGCCACCAGATTCACTCGGACCCACACCACCACCTGGGTATTTTACGCGTAGCGCTTTGCCTTGTTTTTCAGTTTCTATTACTTCAAATCGATTAAGTAGCTGTACCCACTTGATACTTGGCCAGCGAGTGTGGGCATCTTGGTCTCTAAATAAGCCCAATTCAAGTGATTCGAAGTCGTCTTTGAATACTTCTTCACTATTCGCTAGCCCTGAAAACAATATGATGCTGGCGCTAATGATAAAACCCATTAGGATTAAAAGTTTAAGAGTAACTCTCACAATAGCCTTCCTACTTTCTCTATACACGACACTCAGTATCAATATTCGCCAAGATTATTACCATTATGAAATTCATATCTGCGCTTTCATTATTTAGCCAATTCTGCACTTATCCAATTCTGCACTTAGCCAACTCTAAAGAGCGAATGAACGTAAAACTGCGCCTTTTCCAAGCATTCGAAGTAAAACTATTAAAGATTTAGTATTGCATAGAGAGTATATGAAGCTTAGTTTTCTGCGTCTGACAACATGTGTAGTTTGCGCATATTTTATAGCAACGCCTACAGCGCATGCTCAGCAAAATGAATCGCCAGAGCGCAGTTTAACAGGCTTTGAGGCAGCGGATGAGGCGCAGCCTCTTTGGGAGTTTGGCGTAGGTGGCGGGCTCGTTGATGTGCCAAATTATCCTGCTTCGAGTGAGCGCAATTTTTTTGCCTTAGCAGCGCCGTATGTGATTTATCGGGGTGATGTTTTTCGCATTGGTGGAGGTGGTGGTGCGCGCGCGGTGGTAGTGGAAGAAAGTGACTTTGAGTTAGACATATCAATTGGTGGCGCCTTTGCTGCTGACAGCGATGACAACACGGCAAGAGAAGGGATGCCGGAGCTGGATTTTTTATTCGAAATCGGTCCGCAACTGGTATACCGATTAAAGGACTTTAGTTTTGATAATGGCGGTCAAGGTCGACTAAATCTTCGAATGCAAGCTCGCGCAGTGTTTTCTACCGATATAAAAAGAATTGATAGTCGCGGTTATGTATTTGAACCTGAGCTTAGCTATCAACAGCGTGGCGCTCTTTTTGAAGACACCGCACTCAGCGTTAATTTTAGCCCTATATTTGCTAGCGAAGATTTACAAGATTATTTTTATCAGGTAGATGAGCCTTTTGTTACGCCCAATCGTGAAATTTTTGATGCGTCGGGCGGTTACCTTGGTTCTGAGCTTTCTGTGGGCTTTTCGTTTTTGATAACACCAAAATTACGTGGATTTTTGGGCGGTTCTGCGCGCTTTCATTACGGTGCAGAGAATCGCGATAGCCCCTTATTTGAAAAGGACATTACATACAGTTACAGCTTAGGTTTTGTATGGCGTCTCTATGAGTCGGAACAAAAAGCGAGTTGGTAAGGCCAGCAATTGATTGAGCAACGAACATCGGTGCTCATTCAATACACTGAGAGTAAAGGTAATAAGCTTAAATTAGGCTAACAAAAAATGCGCTGTGCGCGATAACCTAATTAACGTAAATTGTTTTGGTTGCCTAATGTATACCCTGTCACAAGTGCATATTGATATGGCACGAAATTCTACCGATGACTTTAATCTATTCCATGACCAGTTTCGCTGGGCTTGGATAAAACAGAACCCCTTCAAGGGTCCTATCGCATTAGGCTTTCAGTTAGGCTGCTTGATAGAGACACATATACCTCAAAATAGTCCTCATGTAACGGTGGATATGCTCCGTTTTAGCAGCTTTGAGTTTAACTTTGCAAAAGCGGTTGGCGTGGGTGATGAGGTAAGTGTCGATTTTAAAAAAGGCCGTTTATCTAAAAATGACGACGGTAAGCAATATTCAACGCGGGTGTGCTTAAAATCGAACGGCAAGCCAGCCATTATTGGCTTTAAAAGAGATGGTGAATACCCCACTTTGAATCTTGAGTTTCCGGAAGTGCTGCTGTCACAACTCAAGAACGTTCCAGATCGCAGTTTTATATTAGACGGTCAGTACTTTTTGAAAAGAAAATGGATGATAGTAGGCAACGCCAAAAACTTTTTACTTAGTGCCTTTGCCGACCAAACCAATTTTATTGATGAATTCGCCAATAAGGTAAGATTTCCGCAGATGTATCCTTTGGCTTTGCTATCGTCGGCAATGCTTGAGCGTGCGCAGGCGAGTGATTATGATCTAGTTCAAAATCCGCTGATTTATACTTCTCATCATCTGTGTGTAGACAAAGTGCAGCTAAAAGAGCTTCGCAGTAACGATGCCATGCATATTTTAATCAAACAGCCAATTAGATTAGACTCTGGGATTGAGCGCTTTGAGTGTTTTGCCTACGTAGGGCAACAAACTCCATTGTTTATTGCACAGGTAGACTTGACCCACCCTTAAACATCACTAATTTACGCTGTTGCTAATGCCATCAATGCCAAGAATTACATCATTAATACAAATGCCGTCGTGTTCAATATTGCTAGAGTTGAGTAATAGCTCTTCTGTTTTTTTCATTAGCTCTTGGGGCGTCGAGCCACCCGCTGGTGCTGCAACTGTGCAGGCAACAGTGCAATAAATGCCCTTGGCTGAGGCCTCATGCTTTGCCATGAAGTGAGGATGCTCAAACTTCTGTTTTATTTGTTTTGCTTTTAATTGCGTGCCTTCGTTGCTGCAGTCTGATAACAACAGTGCGAAAGTATCGTCTGTTAATGATGCAAACAAATCACCCGGGCGCGACCCAACGCTGCATAAGTCGTCGGCAATGCTGGCAGCGACGGCGTAAAACTCATCGTTTCCGAACTTCTCTTTTATCTTATGCAAATTCTCAACCCGAATAAGCAACAAAGACAAATGATGCCAATACCGAGCGCAGCGTGCCCACTCTTGCTGCAATACTTCAAGCAATTTAGAAGCATTTGGTAAATGAGTAAGCGGGTCGATGTATATGAGGGCTTCGAGTCGCTTAGTTTTATGATATTGAGAAATGTGGCGCGAGAGTCTCGCGATAAGTTCGCTGATTATCGGCGGCTTAACTACAAAGTCAGCCGCTCCAATGGAAAATGCCTGAGACTTTATCTCTGCATCGCCGATGGAGCTCAGGAAAATGATCGGGATATCTTTAAAGTATTGATTTTCTTTGATTCTCGAGCAAAACGCTAAGCCGTCTTCATTATGAAGCATAATATCTAGCACAATGGCGTCGGGTAGTGGCTGACGATTGAGCAATTCCCATGCTTTGTCGGGTGAGGAAACGGGCGTAATTGAAAACACGTTGTTTAGTCTGGCAGCATAAATGGCTAGCTCGTCAGCGCTATCATCAATGATCATTAAGCGATGTTTTGCCTTTTCAGTATTGTTTTTTGCTATGTCCATTTTATTGCATTCGCCTTACGTGAGCTAAGCCCTGTCAAAATGTAAATATATGCTTATAAAAATTTACACTACGTTAACAATTTCCGCAAATCTTAATCGGTTAAGCACGCTCGGGATGTTATTTTTCTAGGACATTAAATTTTAGTTCGAGTTGCATGCTTATGGTGGCAAGTTGTTTATGTATCGTTATAATACCTGCCCTTAACAACGCCTCAATAATTAAGTAGGTAAGACAATGAGTCAAGAAAACGAACAACAGTCCGAGCAAGAGTGGACAATTGCAGACGCCGAGAGAGTATATGGCGTTTCAAGTTGGGGTGGTGGGTATTTTGAAATAGGCGAAAACGGCAATATTCACGTTCTCCCGGACCCGCGCTTGACCGATGTGCGCATCGATATGAAAGCGGTTATAGATGAAATCCGCGAAGAAAACATTCAATTCCCAGTTGTGGTGAGATTCCATGACGTTTTGCGCTCTCAAGTGGTAACGCTTAACGAGACCTTCAGAGAAGTTATTGGTGAGGCCAGCTACCAAGGTAAATATCGCGGTGTTTACCCCATCAAAGTGAATCAGATGCGTGAAGTTGTTGAAGAAATCGTGGATGCTGGTCAGCCTTATGACTATGGACTAGAGGCTGGCTCAAAACCAGAGCTCTTGGCGGTGTTGGCATATAATACTAACGTTAACGCGCTTACCATTTTAAATGGTTACAAAGACGAAGAGTTTTTAAAGCTTGCTCTATTAGGACGTAAGTTAGGCCGCAAAGTAGTGGTGGTAATCGAAAAATTCAGCGAATTGACGATGCTCATAAAGGTGTCTAAGCAGCTCGATATAGACCCTATCATCGGTTTGCGTGCAAAAATGCAGTCAAAAGGTCAAGGCCGCTGGCAGGGTTCGAGTGGCGATAGAGCCAAATTTGGACTGAATATTCCCGAAATAATAAAAGCGGCTCGCCTGCTTGAAAAAGAAGGCATGGCAGACTGCTTAAAGCTACTGCACTTTCATATTGGCTCACAGCTTCCAGAAATTCGCGCCATAAAAAGCGCGGTAAATGAAAGCGCTCGTATTTACGCAGAATTGGTTAAAATGGGATTTGCGCTTGAGTATGTAGACGTTGGTGGCGGCCTAGGTATTGATTACGACGGCAGTAAATCTACAGCGGATTCATCGCGCAACTATAGCGTTAGAGAATACGTTGCTGACGTGGTGTATGGCATGCGTGAAGTCTGCGATTTAGAAGGTGTAGCACATCCAAACATTGTCACTGAAAGTGGCCGTGCGATTACTGCGCATCATAGCTGCGTGATCACAGAAGTTGTTGGTGAAATTAAGCCAGATGGCGCACAAATAGATACAAAGGCTGGCGAAAACGACCATATCCTGCTGAAAAACATGCGTGATCTAGCTGAGCATCTCAATGGTGATTTAAATTTCCAAGAAGTGTATAACGATGCCACGCAATACAAAGAGCAAGCATCAGACGCTTTCAAGCTAAGAGTGATTGGGCTTGAAGAGCTGGGTAAAATAGAGACCTTATATTGGCAAATAATGCGCAAGGTTAAGCATTTTTATCGCAACGAAAGCTTTGTGCCAGAAGAGGTGCAGTCTTTAGACTTCTCATTATCATCGCAGTATTTATGTAACTTCTCAATTTTCCAGTCGGCAGTAGACAGCTGGGCGATTGATCAGATATTGCCGGTAGTGCCGATTACGAATTTGCATACACCACCGGTTAACGACGGTTCGCTAGTAGACATTACATGCGATAGCGATGGCAAGATTGATAAGTTTGTTATTGAGCAATCTATTGACCA
>CAYQMI010000038.1:0-18454 GCA_964418575.1 uncultured Glaciecola sp. | reverse complement strand
TGGACCGATTTTTACGAAAACTGCTTGGCTGGTTATACTTATCTGAATACGGATAATTAAAGCTAAGGGACGTTTAATTAAAAAAGGCTCAATGTGAATTGAGCCTTTTTTATGAGCTGCAACATTTAACTATGTTGAAACTTTATACCTGTATTATGCTTTTACTCGGCGTCTTAGGACTAAGCCAGCAAGCGCTAAACCAATCAATGCAACAGTAGCAGGTGCATTTACATATTGCGCCTGTAAAAAAGCAGTGCCAGAAAATGACACATCCAAACCACCTAAGCCAAGGCTCATAGACGAAACATCGATACTTCCGTTTTGACCGTCAAACTGCAGGTTGCTGAATTGGATAGCGGGAGCAAGCATTTGTAACATGCCTAGGGTTTGCGCATCTAATAAGCCCCCTGCAAGGGTGAATAGGCTTTCTGTCGTAATAGATTCAACCGCATTGAACAGCTGCTCCAATGATGGGCTTGCTGTACCTAATGCGATAGAAAATGCGGTAAATACATCACTATAATCAGCTATTGACGGATCTGAAAATTGATCAATCATCGCAAAGTTACCCAAGTCTGCTACAAGCGCGCTAGGATTAGATAATACTATCGGTGACGCTGCTCCTGGGTCTTGGTCAGTATCGATGATGGCTAATTCACCACCTGCTTCTACACCCATAAACCATTGCGCGATTTGATCAAACGCTGGAGGAGCATTATCTGGACCAAACACACTAAACGTGATCTGACCAGCAAAACCGCTTTGATTGTCGTGAACCATGCTGCCATTGACATTAACACCAGCGGTGCTGGTAACGAGAACTGCTTGAGCCTGCGTGCTAAGAAGCGAGCATACTGCCGTGATTGCGAGTAATAACTTTTTCATTGGACTTCCTTTATAAATGTAGATTAACTTTTTAACAAAGCCAATAGCGCTACGAGCAATAACTAGGCCAACAAAAATAATCTTATTTATCAATAGGATAATTGCGTTATCGATTGGTTTTGTAAAGTTATTTGACAGTATGTAAGAGCTTTCTGAGGTGTAGTCAGCAGATTTAGACTAAACTAAGCCTTGATGGTCAATCCCCAGAGGATTGTATGCTTTAGCACGATTTCGACCGTCCTTTTTAGCGTCGTATAGCGCTTTGTCGGCCTGGTCGATTAACTGGCTCGGTTTTACTTTTATAATCGGTAATACCGTCGCTACGCCGAGACTTACCGTAATGCTACCAAGTGATGTAAGCTTAGTGGCCTTATGCTCTAAACGCTGGTTTTGAATAAACTGTTGCAGTCTGTTTGCATAAGCGAGTGCGCCTTTTGCATCGATGCCTGGTAAGATAATTGCGAACTCCTCACCGCCGTAACGCGCGACTAAATCGCCTTTGCGATTCGTTTGACGCTCAATAATATGCCCTATATCTACTAAGCAGTTGTCGCCTGAAACATGGCCGTAAAAATCGTTATATTCTTTGAAGTGATCAACATCGAGTAAAACCAGAGAAAGTGAGCTGTGATTGCGGTGGGCTCTACCTAATTCTACTTCTAACATTTCATCAAAATAACGACGATTAAACAGGCCGGTTAGTGAATCTCGTCTCGAAATTTCGTAAAGCTGTCTTTCAACTACTTTGCGTTTTTCTATTTCTAATTTGTTCAAGCGATTGAGTTCAATAGACTTCACAAAGACTTTATTAACATGGCGAATTTGCATCAAAATCACGACACTGAAACCCAGAATAGAAGCTGCTGAGGTCATAGATGTGTGAGTACCTGTAATCAGTAAATATGCGCTTGTTATGAGTGCCAGCGGCAATATTAAGCAATAGATAGCATACATGCTCGCTGCGTAGGTAACCGCAGCCCCTCCAGAAAGCACTGCTATTGCTGCAACTACTGCAACAACGTGTTCAGAGGACTCTAGAGGAGTAATAACGCCAAACAACCAAGCATAGGAAAGTGAAAGTGCAATGGTTATGGTGGTCCACAAAAGCATCCAGGCTTTTTTAGAGAGCGCTTTTTTATGAACGTGATATGAAATATACAGGCCAGTTCTCAGGAGTAAAATGGCTGCAGTGCATATGGCCCAAATACCAAGCGCGTTTTTATCAACTACATCTAATATCCAGTAGCTATATATCGCACAGCATATCGCATGCGCAAAAAAGGCATTCAAAGGACGAGTAAACAGCAAAGGATTAATATCTTTTGAATTATCTTGCTTTGTGCCCGTTTCGGCGACACTTTCTGGTTTTAAAAAATTCAAATGCTAACCTATTCCATACGCATTTTGCGCAGTTTACACGATATATAAGTAATTTGACTATGTTCACTTTAGTGTAGGTGAAAACGTCGATGCACTTAAGCATAAATGGGGTGATCAAGTGTATTGATTTAGCCCGAAGCTTCTTTGTTATATCGGCTGAAAAACGCAATTACTGAGGGCGATTTGTTTCAATTACCTTTGCCCAAAAATCGGCAGTAACTTGATTAATCAGATTGCTTTCAGCATTCATCAAAAAGGCATAGCCTATACCAAGTTCAGGTGAAAATGAAACATCTGCTCGGTAGCCTTGCACCCAGCCGCCATGATAATTTAGCTGTATACCGTCAAAGTTATAAACTCGCCACCCAAGCCCATAATGAGCGCTATTTAAATGTCCGCGCCAACCGCGGCGGCGCATTTCGTTTTTGGTTTGCACGCGCGGCAATGTCATTTCAGTAACCATCTCTTGAGAAACCACATTTGGATATTCAAGCAGCATTGCGCGTATCCATTTTTCCATATCTTTTGCAGAGGCATTTACACCCGCCGCAGGAGAAAAGCGGTAGTAATCGTCTTTTACTTTTACTTTTGCCCAGCGGTTTCGAGCAATAGCGGCGTGGGGCTTGGCCCAGCTTTCAGAAGATTCGAGCGCTTTTCTGCCTATGCTTGAATTCATATTCAAGGGCCCAAATAGCTGCTCCTGCATCCGCTTTGCATAGGATGTGTTGCGAGTAGCGTAATGCTCTTCAATAACCCCAAAAAGGGCGTTTTGGTAGGTATAGCAATAGCCCGGTTGACACAGTGGCTCTAGGTCTTGAAATTCAGTTAGCACGCGTTTGCGCTGATAATTAGCCTCAATTAAGTTGTCGTAAGCATTTGGCATAAAACCGGTTGATTGACCAATAACATGACGCAATAACAATGGTTTTTCAGGATAGCTGTTAAAGTCATACTCAGGAGTAAGCTCAGTAAGCGGAGCTTGCCAACTGAGCGTTGAGCCGAGGTGGTTTTCTGATGCAATTAGTGTAGCGGTGAATGTTTTAGAAACAGAGGCCAATCTAAAAACGGTGTTTGCGGTAATATCTTCGCCACGTTTTTCTGTTTTTCCAAAGGTATAAAAAATAGGGGGCTTACCGCGCTCGACTATCACAAATACAAAGCCGGGGATATTGCGCTTTTTCGCCTCAGCACGTACTTCGTTAGCAAAATCGTTAGTCCAGCTAAGGTTCAGCTCAGAGTCTTGTGCGATTGCAAATGTGCTTGTTGTGAGCTGCATGAGCAAGCTAGCGAGCATGATGCTGCTGAAAAGAAGGCGAGATACTGTCATTTATTCACTGTTTTTATTAGGCTCTGACTTAGTGTTGTTTATTAACAATGAGTTCCGAAAACAACGTGTTATTTTTTTCTATCGATTTACACTACGGGTATGGAAGCTTGTAACAGCAAAATCATACCACTAAATGGTGCCCAATGTTAACGAATGAAGAATGTCGCCGAGCACGTTTAGCCCGCGACCCAAGATTTGATGGCAGGTTTTTTGTTTTGGTTAATAGCACCGGAATATTCTGCCGTCCAGTTTGTAAAGTGCGGGCCCCCTTAGAACAAAATGTAGAGTATGCTCAAACCGCAATTGAGGCTATGCAAAAGGGCTTCAGACCTTGTTTGCGGTGCCGCCCCGACAGCGCGCCACAGTCTTTTGCTTGGCAGGGCGTGCAGGCAACCGTGCAGCGGGCAAGTAAACTCTTGCTCGAGGATTTTGCCAGTAGCATAGAGTCGGTTTCTGAGCGTTTAGGCGTAAGCGCCAGATATCTTCACAAGTTGATGCAAGAGAATCTACATCTTGCGCCAAAGCAGTTTAGAATCTTTCATCAGGTCTTACTGGCAAAGCGTTTGCTGCAGAGCTCTAGCATGAGTGTAGAGCAAGTTGCTCAAGCGGCTGGCTTCCCGAGTAGCAGGCAGCTGCAGCATCATATGAAACAAACCACCTCGTTAACACCTACACAAATTCGTAAAAATCAGCAAGCGTATTCAAAATCAAAGGCGTCTAACAAAACCAATGATGTGTCGCTTTTGCTCAATTATCAAGGGGACTACGACTGGCCGATGCTGCGTGATTTTTTTGCCCGAAGGTTGTGCGCGGGAAATGAAGATCTTGGTGAAGAGTACTTTGCTAAAGTCCTGACAATTAGTGGTGAGCCAGTAAGGGTTTGCATGCGTTATTGCCCAGACAAAAGCGGGTTTATAGTTTCCTTTGCACAAGAGTATATCGCGCACACTGCTCAGATTATTAATAGCGCTAGCAAAATACTAGATTTACACGCCAACCCATTTGTTATTTTCGATGCCTTGCAGGAGGCGGGCTTAAATGAGCAGCAGATTAATCGCGGCATCCGCATTCCAGGTATTTGCAGTCGATTTGAAGCAGGAGTAAGAGCCATTTTAGGCCAGCAAGTGTCGGTTCAGGCGGCTATAACGCAGTTAAACAGGCTTCAAGAAGGCGTGGCGACTCAAATGAATAATGGGAATACAGCTGAATTTTTAAGACCTCAGCATTTACTAAAGGCCGACTTATCATTTCTAAAATTACCCGGGGCTCGCAAAGCTGCGCTTAAAGATTTTGCAAATTTAATGCATGAAGAGCCTGAAGCTGATTTTGATAGGTGGCTGAGCATCAAAGGAATAGGTCCTTGGACGGTCAATTATGTGCGCTTACGAGCAACTAACGACACGGATATTTGGCTCAACACTGATTTAATCATTAAACAACAAATTGCGAAGCTGCAGGATAGCTTAGGTCTAGTCTTCGACGATGCTAAAGCGGCGCCATGGCGCAGTTACCTCACCTTGTCACTATGGAATCTATCATGAAGCAGTCCTCAGACTCACAAACACACAAGTCACATTATGCTAGTCAAATTACAACACCAGTGGGTTATTTACAGGTGCTATCTAACGAAGACGCCATTATTTCGGTGCAATTTGCAGATGAAGCGATACAAGAACATGAAAATGATGTTTCGCATTTGGGTAAGCAGCAGCTAATCGAATATTTTAATCAAAAAAGAGCGCACTTTGATTTACCACTTGCAGCCGCCGGAACGCATTTTCAGCAGCAAGTTTGGTCAGCATTAATGGACATTGAATACGGCGAGGTGGCTTCATACTTAGATATTGCAAAAGCCATTGGCAATGAGAAGGCCTGCAGAGCAGTAGGCGCCGCTAACGGTAAAAATCCTATTGCTATTGTGGTGCCATGCCATAGAATAATCGGCAGTAACGGAACGCTTACCGGTTATGCGGGCGGCATGTCGCGCAAATCATTTTTATTATCGCTTGAGTCTAAGCAACAGAGAATCTTTATTGAAAACGTCTGATTTTGCAGAGCTATTGCTACTTGGCGCCATTTGGGGTGCTTCGTTTATTATGATGAAAGAGGCTGTGCCCGCATTTGGCGTATTTGCTTTAGTTGAGCTTAGAGCATTAGGCGCAACTATTTGTTTATTGCCTTTAGTCCTGCTTAAACGCCAGGGTGCTGATTTGATTCAGCACTGGCCAAAACTTTTACTTGTAGGGCTAATCAACACCGCTATACCCTTTTGTTTATTTAACTACGCATTGCTTCACTTAGACGCAGGTTTAGCCGCTATTTTAAATGCTACTGCGCCTATGTTCGGCGTGATTATTGCCTATTTATACTTACGCGAATCCATCGGTTGGGTGGGGATTGTTGGCATAGGTTTAGGGTTTGCGGGCGTTATTCTTATTTCACTGGACCAAAGCGCGAGACAGGCTCAGGGTTTGAGCTCATTGTTGCCGGTATTGGCCGCATTAGGTGCTACCTTTTGTTATGGGTTTTCCGCTAGCTACTTAAAACGCTATTTGTCGGGCGTAAAGCCCTTTGCGATTGCTGCAGGCAGCCAAATATTCACCGCTATATTGTTAGCGCCGCTAGCAATTTATTACCTGCCCACTCAAATGCCCAGCACTAGCGCATGGACGAGCGGACTTATTTTGGCGTTTTTGTGCACCGGTTTGGCTTACGTGATGTATTTCGACCTGATTGCAAAAATTGGAGCGAGCCGCAGTATGACGGTAGGCTACTTGGTGCCCTTGTTTGGTATTTTTTGGGGAGTGGTGATATTGAATGAAACACTTTCTTTCACCTCGCTCCTAGGCGGCAGCTTTATTTTGCTCGGAGTTATGATGGCAACTAATGCATGGGCAGTCTTTAAACGTTTGCTCAGCGCAAAAAAGCAGCATAGCTCACTTTAAGCAAAGCAATATAAGCGAGCAAAAGCTACTGACAAAACCCTGCCTATTCGCTACACTTTGTGCTCTTTGATTGAGAGGACGATTCATGGCGCTATCAGTTGTCATTCTGGCCGCAGGGAAAGGCACAAGAATGAAGTCAGACCTACCTAAGGTATTACACACCCTTGCCAATAAAGCGATTGTTGAGCACATTATCGATACCGTTGAAAGCCTTGATTGCAACAACATCAATTTGGTGTACGGGCACGGCGGCGACTTACTGCAAAAAGCCTTGGCTAAACACTCATTAAACTGGTGTTTGCAGGCCGAGCAACTCGGTACAGGCCATGCTGTAATGCAAGCCCAAAACAACATCAATGATGCAGACGACGTGTTGATTCTGGTTGGCGACGCACCTCTTATTTCAAAACAAACTCTTGAGAGCCTAATTGCGGTAAAACAGACCTGCGACTTAGCTCTGCTTACAGTTAATTTAGACGACCCCACAGGCATGGGGCGCATAGTGCGAGATGCAAACAGCGACAATAACATTACCGCAATTGTAGAGCATAAAGACGCGAGCGAAGAGCAGCGCCAAATAAAAGAAATTAACACTGGCATGATGATCATGGCAGGTAAAGACTTAAAGCAGTGGCTAGCTAAGCTTTCAAACAATAATGCTCAGAACGAATACTACCTCACAGATGTGATTGCCATGGCCGCAGCTGAGGGAAAACGTATTCAATCGGCACAGCCAATTTGGCAAAAAGAAGTAGAAGGCATTAACAACCGCAGTCAACTTGCAGCCCTTGAACGCGCTTATCAGCTTAAAATTGCAGATGAGCTGATGACCGAAGGCGTGCGTTTAGCTGATCCTAGCCGCATTGATGTGCGCGGTAAGTTGAGTGTGGGCAGGGATGTGAGTATCGATGTGAATGCAGTATTTGAAGGTGAAGTTGTGCTTGGCAATAAGGTAACAATTGGTCCTAACTGCGTACTTAAAGACTGCACGATAGGCGATGGCACAGTCATCGAAGCCTTCTCCCATATTCAACAGGCGCAGTTAAAAGACAATTGCCAAATAGGCCCATATGCCCGCTTACGCCCGGGTAGTGAGCTAGAGCAGGGCGTTAAAATTGGTAACTTTGTAGAAGTAAAAAAAGCCAACATTGGTGAGGGCTCAAAAGTGAATCATTTGAGCTATATTGGCGATGCGCAAATTGGTGCTGGTGTAAACATTGGCGCCGGTACAATTACCTGTAACTACGATGGCGTAAACAAGTTTAAAACCGAAATTCAAGACGGCGTGTTTATTGGTTCAAACAGTGCATTGGTGGCGCCTATAACCATTGAAAAAGGCGCTACCGTTGGCGCAGGCAGTACCATTACCAAAGCGGTGTTAGCAGACAATTTAGCCATCGCGCGCGGCAAACAAAGAAACATTGCGAACTGGCAAAAGCCCGTTAAAAAATAATTGAAATGAGGAAGTAGTGTATGTGCGGTATTGTTGGCGCAGTTGCAGAGCGTAATGTAGTGCAAATTCTTTTAGAAGGCTTGCGACGTTTAGAATATCGAGGCTATGACTCTGCTGGTGTAGCGCTTATTCATGAAGGCGCGCTAAACATTACGCGCAGAGTAGGTAAGGTAAAAGAATTGAGCGACGCTATTGAGGCTGATACTGCGGCTGGCTTGGGCGCAACTGGCATTGCGCACACCCGCTGGGCAACTCATGGCGGCGTAACCGAAGCTAACGCTCACCCGCACATTAGCAGTCAGCAATTTGCAGTTGTGCATAATGGCATTATTGAAAACCACAAAGCCCTGCGCGACGATTTAAGCAAAAAAGGCTACGTATTTAGCTCAGACACCGACACCGAAACCATTGCACATACCATTGCCGAACTTCGCAAAAATGCAGATTCATTATTGCAAGCCGTTTTACGAGCCGTTCCTACCTTTCATGGTGCTTACGGCACCGTAATTATAGACAAACAAGACCCATCTACTATGGTAGTTGCCCGCTCAGGCTCACCTTTGGTCATTGGTTTAGGGATTGGCGAAAACTTTATTGCTTCTGATCAAATGGCGCTTTTACCCGTTACCCGCCGTTTTATATTTTTAGAAGAGGGCGATGTTGCGCAAATTACTCGCACCACGGTAAAAATAATTGATGCAAACGGCGCTGAAGTAGAGCGTGCGGTTGTAGAATCGAATGTTGAACATGACGCCGGCGACAAAGCGGGTTACCGCCATTACATGCTCAAAGAAATTTATGAGCAGCCGAGCGTTATTCGCAATACCCTTCAGGGGAGAGTAAGCCCCTCGGGGATCGCACAAGATGCATTTGGCAAAGGCTCTGATGAGATATTTGCTAAAACCGAGCACGTTAAGATTATTGCCTGCGGCACCAGTTATCATGCCGGCATGACCGCAAAATACTGGTTAGAAGCATATGCAGGTGTGTCGTGCGACGTTGAGATTGCGTCTGAATTTAGATATCGCAAGTCGGTGGTTAAACCTAATAGTTTGCTGGTGACAATATCGCAATCGGGCGAGACTGCAGATACTTTAGCGGCGCTTAAACTCGCTAAAGAGAGCGGATATATGTCGAGCTTAGCTATTTGTAATGTGGATGGCTCTTCATTAGTACGTGAGTCATCACTGTCGTTTATGACCAGAGCAGGCGCAGAAATTGGCGTAGCCTCAACCAAAGCTTTTACCACACAACTCGCCGGATTTTTAATGCTCGTACTCGCAATAGGCAAGCATAAAAATATGCCACTGGCGCTCGAACAAAGCATTTTACAATCTTTAGCAGAGCTGCCCACAAAGCTTGAGGAAACCTTATTACAATACCCCATCGCAATGGAAGGTGCGCTTAAGCTAAAAGAGATATCCTATATTCATGCAGAAGCCTATGCATCAGGCGAGCTTAAACACGGTCCACTGGCGTTAATAGACGCAGAGATGCCAGTAATAGTCGTTGCCCCAAATAACGAACTACTTGAAAAGCTCAAATCAAACGTAGAAGAAGTGCGCGCTCGCGGTGGCATTATGTATGTATTTGCCGATAAAGACGCTCATTTTGAATCTGACGAAACCATGCGTGTGGTCGACGTGCCTCACTGCTCAGAAGCCATAGCGCCCATTGTGTATACCATACCTTTGCAGTTGCTTTCTTATTATGTGGCTTTGATTAAAGGGACGGATGTGGATCAGCCTAGGAATTTGGCGAAGAGTGTGACAGTGGAGTAGGGTTGTTCTTTAGCCGACATGCTTGTGCGTTGACAATAAAATGTCATACTAAACAAAAAAGTATCATACTTTACAATGAACTATCACACTTTGGGTTGAGACTTTCTGCGGTAAAAGGGGGCAAACCACGCGTTAGCGGTCTAAAGTGCTTTCGACCGGTTTGGAGAACAGCAGACATAAGCATTCCTGTAGCTTGCACTCAAATTCCAATATTACTGTACCAAAGACTTCAAAAGATCAAACAATGAAAACTGTCCTATTAACCAAAATGCCTAAATCATCTTTGCAACGAACATCTAGCCAAACTAAAAGCCAGCTGTAACGAAGGGTAGTGTATAGCGTTAGTTTTACTTATGCTCGGTAAACAAGGTATCTTGGGCTATTGCGGGTTGAGCCTTAAACAAAAATAAAAAGCAAGCCACAAAAAAGTGCTTAACTAAAGCATGCTTTCTCAAGTTCATTATCTTATTACCTTATTTTTATTGAGTTTAATGACAACTTTACCTATGTTTACCTAGAGTAAAAGTTGTTTGAAAGTAAATAGGTTAATAAAGCTTGTGGGAGGGCGAATAGCGCGCTAAATCACTTTCTGCTAAGTAATACAACGCGCATTGGGTTGACTAATAATGACTACGGTGAGTATCACAGAGGGTTAACCGATAGCTGGCAATACGTCGTTAAACAACAGTTGAATCAACTGCTGCCCATGAGGGGTAGACCAATCTTGAGCCAGTTCAGAAATCAAGGTGTTGGTAGCGGTTAGTGTTACCCCCGCATCTGCCATACGCTTTTGTGATAATGATTCAGAAACATCATAGGGTGAACCGGAGGCATCCATCACTGCTTGAACATTGTAACCATCTTCTACGGCGTTGATAGATGGAAATATCAAGCATACGTCGGTTGTTACGCCAGCCATAATAAGGTTCTGACGCTGCGTTTTCTCAATGGCGTGTTTAAAGTTTTCATCAGCCCATGCGTTTACAATGCCGTCTCTTTGAATGCGCTGTTCAAACGCTTCTGGCAAAATTTCTTTGAGCTCTGGCATAAGAGGCCCCTGCATATTGCCTTCTTGACTAGACGTCAGCACGACCGGCATATCTAATATTTTTGCCATTTTAGCGAGCGCTATGGTGAAGCGCTTCGCCTCTTCAACAGGTTGATTTTTAATAAGTTGCATTGTACCAATTTGATGGTCAATTAAGACAAGGGCTGTATTGTTTGGAGTAAAGAGTTTCATCATATTTCCTTGGTGTTTTGGGTTATCAAGATTTGATGAACAAATAGTAGGAGCTTTATTGAGCCCCGTATAGAGAGTAAAGTAAGAAGGTATTGTCTCAATATTGATACAATAAGCGCTAAGTTAGTTAAGCTATCAACTCGCACAAATTGTAAAATATTCATTCGGGGAAACAGCATGATTTCAATAGACGATTTAGCACTATTTGTCTCAATCGCTCAAAGCAATAGCATTACTGGGGCTGCAAAACGTCTGAAAATGCCAAAAGCAACGGTCAGTCGAAGATTATCTGAGTTAGAAAAACACTTAGGCTGCACTTTGTTTCATCGCTCTACTCGCAAAATGACTCTTACAGACGACGGCTTTACTCTGTTAACAAGGTCTTCGCCTGTTGTTGAGCAGGCCTTTGCAGTATTAGACACGCTAGCGCTTCCTCAAACGCAAGTGCAGGGCAAGGTTAAAATTACTGCCACAAATGCAATCGGTGAACATCTGCTATTTGACGTGATCCAGGCGCTTCGTCAAGAATACCCCGCTATTCATGTAGAGTTATTGTTGACTGAGGACACGCTTAATATTGTTGAGCACGGCATCGATATAGCCATTCGACTGGGCGCACTAGCCGATAGCGAACTGCTAGCAAGGCGTCTTACTTCTGTGACTCGCTACATTGTTTGTACCCCCGAGTGTCTAAAAAATGTTGGTTGCAGTATCGAAACTCTCGGTGACCTAGGAAGAGTTCCTTTTATCAGGCAGTCAGCGCGTATACGACACTTGCCATTGGCGTCAGGCAAGCATTTAATTACCAACTCTATCTTACATTGTAATAATTTAAATCTTGTCAGACGTGCAATCCTTAGCCACTCAGGTGCTGGCGTATTACCTGATTTTATGTGTACAGAGAGTCTTGCAAGCGGTGACTTAGTGCAATTGCTGCCTAATGAAACCTTAGCTGAAACAACAGTGTCGTTGGTTAGTCCACCCAACAAGTATCCAAACGCAAGCGCAAAAATTGTGAAGCAATATCTGCTAGAGCACTTAGGAACAAACGCTAGCGCACATAATGTGAACTAGCATATTAATGCTTTTGTTCGCTGGTGGTAGTGCACGCTATAGCGTGCTCATAAAATGCTCATTAATTAAGTTCACTGAAGTGGTTACCGTTGCAGGTGCGTCGTAAAAATCAAACTGCGTGATATCTTCAAGCATGACCAACTTGATATTGTCACCCGCGTTGCGAGCATATTCTTGCGCGCCTTGCGGTATTGCAGCGTCAAGTGAGTGAATCAGTAATCCGGGTTTAGTTTGCATGCTCGCAGTTTCAATTGCATCGTAGGTTAACCAAGGCTCCCAAGAAGCCGTATTGAATTTGTTGTCATACTCAGCAATTGCACCTCTGTGTGACTCAGTATAATAGGGTGCTTGGTACATGAGGGAGTCAGGGTTGTTAGTACTCGCCGCTTCTAAATATTCACGACCATTGGAGGCTCGGGCGATGGCGATTAAGCCGTTTACTGAATCCTTGCCACCATATACGTCATTCACGATAGACCGATTATGTAGCCATGGTGCGACTAATGCGAAACTTGACATGTTTACATTGCTTGCAGCCACATCACTTATATAGCCTGCCGATGCGCAGATGCCCAACCCGCCAATTTTATTTGCATCAACTTGATCTAGAGTGACCAAAAAATTCACCGCTGCGTGAATATCCGTTATTTTTTCTTGAGGGCTTTCTAAATATTTTATGTCGCCCGACGATTCGCCCCACCCTCTAAAGTCAAAGGTCAATGCGGCATAGCCTTTATCTGCCAGCTTTTTTGCGTAATTTGAAGGCATCTGCTCTTTGACCGAGGTCCATGCGCCAGTGACTACTACCGCAGGTAACTTTTCACCTGGTAGATAACTCTCAGGTAAATAAAGATTACCAACAAGGGTATGTCCTGCGCTTTCAAACGATACTTTTTGTACTTGAGCGGCGCTAGCGTCAAACGAAACGGCGGCTGCAACGAGTGTCATAGTGGTAGTGGTTTTGGTTAATGTATTCATGTCTATCTCCAAAGAATTAAAATATAAAAGGTTTCATTTCAACGGGGATAAGAATACAAAATGTGAATAATGGCTTATTGTATGTGCTTGCGGAGTTTTTGAAGATTCTTGCTATTTTACGATTTATTGTGCGTTAACTGTGCTCGAAACTGTTTTGGCGTAGCGCCGGTTAACGACTTAAATACCCTCGTGAAGTGCGCTTGATCTGAAAATCCACAAGAAAGTGCAATATCAAACAAGGCGACATCCATTCTCTTAAGCTGTTGTTTGGCTTGTTCTATTCGGTACTGAGTAACAAATTGATGCGGTGTTTGTCCGATAGTTTGCTTAAACAAACGCGCAAAATGATAAGTCGACAGGCATGCTTGAGCGGCTAATACCTCGATGGGGATATTGTCACTGTAGTGCTCAGCCACATAATCGAGCACGGCTTTGTAGTGTTTTGAGGTGAAACTTCTGGTGAATGCATACTCTTGTGTGCTTTGTAAGCCATAGGCTTGGATCAATTTCGTTAAAAATACGCGAGCGAAACTCTCAAACAACAACTGTGAACCAAGGGTGCTTTGTAGCGCATCACGAAGCATAATTGCAGCTTGCGTAATATCTTCATCAATAAACTGTGGTACATCTTTAAGTTGCGAATGTTCCAGCTGAATATTCAACTCTTGCTGCGAAAATGCCTCAAGGCTGAAAGGGTCAATGGTTATGACAATACATTGCGATGGTGCATGCCATTTCCAGCCTGATGCAATACCCGCTGGTGTGAGTATGATTTCATTACAATGGTAGATAAAGTCTCGATGCTCTTCATCTCGCCAGTTTTCTACTCGGTGTGGTTCAGGCTTTATGTTGATGAGCACATGATGTTGTGAAAACACTTCTTTGGGCATTTCACCAGGCTGCGCTTCAAAGTATTCTAGGGTAAGCATACTGAGCGCGCTATTTGTATCTAATGAGGTCCCAGCAAGTTTGGGTGGCTCAGGGTAAATATTTTGATACCGATTTGGCATAGACATTCTAGTGGATTCTTGTAACGTACTAATTCATTACGACCATATGGGTGAATTATCTCACTTTTTTGACGTATCGCAGCCTAAAAATAAACGCACAAGCTAATTGAAAAAACGTCATCCTCGAGGCATCGAGGATCTTCTTGGGCAGCCTCTAAAGTTAAATGCGCTCAAAAATCTGGATAAGAATTCCTCCTGCTCTTCGCTCTGTTCGCGCTTATTCCAGCCAGTCCGCATGATAATTGAATACCCATCAAACATAGAATATATTAAGTCTTAAACTTAAGCTCGCTGTCAGCATGACATTCGCGTAGTTTTATGTCTTGATCACGTCGGGTAAAAACTTGCCTGTGCCGGTCTTTATTATCTGTATTTGGACGTCAACACGATGAGCTCTGTTTCTTATTTACCTGTGAAGGCATGGAAGCCAATTGAAGTAAAATTATTTGGTCGTTTCCGCGTCATAGCAGCAAACGGCGATGAGCTGGCTATTAATGGTAAACGGGTGCGGGCATTGCTCGCGATACTGTGTTTGCATCCGGGTGAGGCTATTGAGCGAGAGCACATTAGTCAGTTGTTGTGGCAGGGTAAGTTTAGAGCGCAAGCTCGAGCTAGCCTACGTCAGACCTTGCTAGAATTAAAGCAACAACTTGCTGAGATTTGCGACGACCCGTTTATAGGCGGTCGTGAACAAATCGCAATTCGAGCGGAACTAATAAGTTCTGACCTGATAGATTTGCACAAAGCATTGGCTTCAGAACAGTACGCATCAGCCGGTTCGCAACTGCAAAGCATCGGAACACAAACACTTCTTGAGGGGCTTGATGACGGACAGGACTTAGGGCTGGCATTTTCAGAGTTTTTGGATACAAAACGAGTTCAATTAGAAGCGCAGTTGACTCAAACAGTAGAGCAAATATTTACTAACACAAGCGCGCGTGATCTCGATTACGCCCGCAGTTTCTTGCAAGAAGCCATAAAGCAGCGAGGGCAAGATAGCACGACAAATGAAGCCTTGATTAGAATTGCGGTATTGCCTTTTGCCGTGCAGTCATCAGGCGAATCATTGCAACTTTTCACTAATGGATTATTTGAAGAGCTAATCACCACGCTGGCACAGATCCCACAGCTACGGGTAGCCGGTCGCGGCTCGGCACGTCAGTTAGCTTCTTGCGCATCAGCAATTGACACCGCCTCCAAACTTAAAGTCACTAATCTAATAGAAGGTACAGTTCGCCGTCAGGGCAAAACCATTATAGTGCACGCTGCTCTGCTCGATGGCGACGACGGTTGTCAAAGCTGGTCTGGTCGTTTTGAGGGGAAGAGCGATGATTTGTTTTCTCTCCAACAAACAATTGCCGTAGCTATCACTGAGGAGCTAGGGCAAGCGCTCAAGCGCCAGATAAAACCGCCGCCAGTGCGTCGACGTAGTACCATAAACAAAGAGGCATATTCCTTGTATCTGCAGGGTCGTGCCTTAACCGTAAGAGCGATTGGTGACGGTGTGCTGGCCAAGGCTATTGAGTTGCTTGAGGCCGCGCTTGCAATCGATCCTAACTTCGCCGCTTGTTGGACTGCGCTGGCTGAAGCGCACGTATATACTGCGGTGTATACACCCTGTTTGGACCGACTTGGACAATCCCAAAAAATGGCTAAATGCGCTACCCGGGCAATTGAATTAGAACCAACACAGGGTCACGCTCGCACCATGCTGGGCATTCACCGCTGGACTCAGAACGATCCTCTTGGCGCCCTTGACCTAGCCTTTGAAGCCTATCGCCTGGAACCAAACAATCCAGATGTAGTGCTGCGCTTAGGTTCTTTCTTGCTTTATATTGGCCGCACTCGCGATGCCTTGCCCTATATTCAAGCCGCCGTCGACCAAGACCCAGTCAATGGGCGAAATTACGCGATGTTATCAGTGGCTCATCTTAATTTAGGCAATATTGATTTGGCGATAGAGGCAGGGCAGCGAATGGTCGATTTAGGCTTACCGTCTATGTGGCTCGGTGTTGCCATTTCAGCATCAGGTGATCGCAAGCGCGCAATCAATCAATACCGCCAGACCATGAAGTTAATGAATAAAACAATGTTTCCACCAGCTGGTAGTAAACCCCTAAGCGGTGCGGCGCTTTACGCTTTTTGGGAACTTGCTTCGCGCGGGGTCTGCAGTGGCAATACCGTACACCGAAAACTCTACTGCGCTTTGCTAGACCGCCTACATAAAACACTTCACGACCCATGCGATTCCAGCATTGTGCAGCCGGCAATCTGGATGGGCTATTCAGACATGGTCTTTAAAACTTTAGGCACTCAAATTACACCCGCAAACATGTTTTGCATGATGTCGCTTTGGGCTGATTTGGAGCCGATCAAACAGATTCGCTTGCATCCAGACTTTCTACCCTTTGCCAAACGCATTGGGCTAGTGGCTGCTTGGGACCGATATGGCTGGCCAGACTTATTACCGCCTCCCAAATAAAAATAACACTACTTTGACGCGGGCAATATTAAGACCCATCTCACTTCTGGCTCTCGGGGCGCTAGAGCAACAGCTTATGTTAGCTCAGTAGGCTAATGCACTGATAAATAATAAGGGTTCCTAGACTCAATTATGCTGTGCTATAGTATACACTGTTATAGTGTACACGAGAGTGCCATGAAAAATATTACATTGAGTGCCGATGAAAACCTGATTGCTGCTGCCAGAAAACAGGCTGCTAGTGAAGAATCAACATTAAACGCTAAATTTCGTGAATGGTTAGAAAGCTATGTGTCAAAAGAGCAAAGAATTCGCCAAGCCAGCTCAGTAATAAGCGAGCTTCAAGCTAAATATACTACCGAAGGCAAAAAATATACAAGAGATGAGATGAATGAGCGTTAAAAGCTTATTAGACACTAATATCCTTATTTATTTGTTTGATTCGTCAGCACCAGAGAAACAAATAAAATCAAGAGAACTCGTTGAAAAGGCACTAATGACAAAGGAAATTGGGATCAGTCAGCAAGTTTTACAAGAGACGCTAAACGTACTTGTCAAAAAATATAAATGGCCCTTTGAAGATGCTTCAACATTTGCAGACAATGTGCTTTTTCCGCTTCTGAGTTATGTTCCTCCAGAAAGGCTATACCGCAAAGCAATTCAGATTAAGTTTCACTATCATTTTAGCTTTTATGACTCTTTAGTATTGTCTGCAGGGGTCGAACTAGGTTGCTCCACGCTATATACAGAGGACTTGCAGAATAACCAGACCATAGAGCACTTAACCATCGTTAATCCATACTAGTTAACCTCAATAATTGCTAGCGCTTAGGAAGCGGCACTTTTTGCTTTCCTTGGGCAGTTTGCACTGAGTAGCTAAAGCCTTCATCCTCCCAACCAGCCTGTGCACCGCCGTGCACTCCATCGATACGTATAGCCGCCATCCCACCACCAAATTTATATCCGCGGTCGGTTATTCGTTTTATCGCCGCTTTACAAGCATCTTCGGGTGACATTCCTTGGCGCATTAGTTCCACCGCATGGTAGGTTGGCATAAAGCGCATCATGACATCTCCATTACCCGTTGCCACTGCACCGCCAACATCTTGGTCTCCGTACGCGCCAGCGCCAGCGATGGGTGAATCGCCCACTCTCCCTGGTATCTTAAATTCGCGCCCATTGGTAGAACAACCAACACATAAATTACCGGCTTTATCTAACGCGATAGTACCTACAGTGTCATGACCATTTAAGGTATCTTCTTTGAATGGCTCTGGGGCAAAAGCATCACTTTGTTCTCCCTTTGCGGCCCACTCTTCCCATTTTGCTTGCGACACCGCATTAGTAAGGGATGTTTCTTTAAAGCCCATGCGAACCGCAAATCGAGTAGCATCATCCCCAACGATTAACGAATGCTGCGTTTTTTCCATGACATGACGTGCTACTGAAATGGCTTTTTTTACCCGCTTTAAACAGCCAACGGCGCCCACGTCATGAGTCGGCCCCCATAAAATCATGGCATCGAGTGTTGTTTCGCCAATTTCATTGGGCACTCCACCGTAACCAACCCAATATTCATCGGGTAGCAATTCGACATAATTGATTGCGGCTTCAACCGCATCTATGGCCGAGCCGCCCTTCGCTAGTAGTGGAAATCCAAGTTCATTAGCTTTAGGCCCAAAATCCCATGTTGTTAGAATAAAGGGTTTACCAGGCTTAATCTTGCCTTCAAATGATGACCTTGCTGGACTCGTTTCCAATCCACTTGAAACTGACGTCGCCGCCAGTGCAGCCCCACCCGTGGCAGTTTTGATGAGAAAATTACGACGAGAAAGGCTTGATTTGGGTGTGGTAGGTTTATTTGTCATAGTGCGTGAATCCCTTGTCAGTCAATGCCTT
>CAYQMI010000037.1:0-30098 GCA_964418575.1 uncultured Glaciecola sp. | reverse complement strand
GCAATGCAACAACAATCTCTACCCAAGATACCTACGGGCATTCCTAAACATACGCATCCAAGGGCTGTCTTCCTGCCACTGAGGGTCGCGCCAAGAGTTACTTACAGCTCTGAATACTCGCTCTGGGTGTGGCATCATGATAGTCGCTCTGCCGTCTTGCGAGGTTAAGCCAGTTATGCCCATCGGCGAACCATTTGGATTAGCTGGGTATTTCTCCGTTACATCGCCGTAGTTGTTAACGTATCTAAGGGATATTTGCTTTTGTCCTTGCAAGTTCGCTATTTGAGAATCTTGCTTAAACTCAGCCCTACCCTCACCATGAGACACCGCAATAGGCATGCGTGAGCCCTGCATATCAGCAAAAAACACAGAAGGCGATTCTAGCACTTCAACCATTGCCACGCGTGCTTCAAAGCGCTCTGAGGCATTGTTAACAAAGTGCGGCCAGTCTTCAGCGCCAGGAATCAATGATTTTAAATTCGACAGCATCTGACAGCCGTTACACACACCGAGCGAGAAAGTGGATTTACGTTCAAAAAACTCAGCAAACTGCGCACGCAAAGCTTCGCGATAAAGCACTGATTTTGCCCAGCCCTCGCCTGCCCCGAGTACATCACCATAACTAAAGCCACCACATGCTACTAAGCCGTTAAAATCCTCAAGCGAGCGTGCGCCACTGGCTAAATCACTCATGTGCACGTCAACCGCCTCAAAGCCGGCGCGATGGAAAGCAGCTGCCATTTCTACGTGTGAGTTAACCCCTTGCTCTCTAAGTACCGCTAACTTGGGTTTTACACCTTTAATGATAAAGGGAGCGGCTACATCTTCATTGAGGTCGTATGTTAAAGACGAATGCAAGCCTGGGTCGTTTTTGTCCTGTTTTGCTTCGTGCTCTTGTTTTGCGCAGTCAGGGTTATCACGCAGTGATTGCATCGCATGAGTCGTTGATGCCCAAAGCAGTCGGTAGTGTGTGCGCTCGTTGCTTAAAATGGTCTTACCATTGTGAACAAATTCAATCTTGTCTGTGCTATTGAGCGTTGCCACTTTATGCAAGCAAGCTTGTAGATTATACGTATGCAAAATCGTCTTAACAGCTTCAAGGTTCTCATCACTAACCTGAATAACCGCACCAAGCTCTTCATTAAATAAGCTAGCGTTGCTGTTTTCACCAAGCTCTGAAATATCTGCGCTGATACCTGTTTTACCTGCAAAAGCCATCTCAACTAAAGTGGTAAACAAACCACCGTCTGAACGGTCGTGATAGGCATCGAGCAGGCCTTGCTCGTTCATGGCTTGCACCGCGTTGAAAAAGCCTAACAAGTCTTCTGCGCTATCAACGTCAGGAGCCTGCTTACCAATTTTATTATATACCTGCGCCAAACACGAACCGCCTAAGCGCTGCTTACCGCGAGATATATCAATTAAATACAAATCGCCGCCGCTTTGCGTATTAAGCTCTGGCGTAAGGGTTTTACGAACGTCTTTAACTGCAGCAAAACCGGTGATCACAAGCGAAAGAGGCGCGGTGACTGATTTGTCTTCAATGCCGTTTTCCCCTTGCTCTTGCCATGCGGTTTTCATCGACATCGAATCTTTACCCACGGGAATAGCTAGGCCAAGCGCGGGACACAACTCTTCGCCAATGGCTTTTACTGCCTCATATAAGCCTGCGTCCTCACCAGGGTGGCCTGCCGCTGCCATCCAGTTAGCCGATAGCTTTATACGTTTAATATCGCCAATGTTTGACGCAGCGATATTGGTCAGCGTTTCTCCCACCGCTAAACGCGCAGAGGCGCCATAGTTTATCAGTGCAACAGGCGTACGTTCGCCCATTGCCATTGCCTCACCCTGATAGGAATCAAAAGCACTGGTAGTAACAGCCACGTCTGCCACTGGCACCTGCCACGGGCCGACCATTTGATCGCGCGATACCATGCCGGTAACGCTTCTGTCGCCGATGGTAATTAAAAAGGTTTTTTCTGCAATAGTGGGCAGTTGCAACAAACGCTCGGCGGCTTCGGCTATATCTAATACAGCAGCGTCAAAGTCGTCGCCACGAGATTGCGTGCTTACCACGTCGCGATGCATTTTAGGCGGCTTACCTAAAAGCACATCTAAGGGCATATCAATTGGATTGTTACCAAACAAGCGATCGCTTAATGTAAGATGTTGTTCTCTAGTCGCCTCACCTACTACTGCAAATGGTGCACGCTCGCGCTCACAGATTTTTGTGAACACGTTCATATTCTCAGGCGCCACTGACATCACATAACGCTCCTGCGACTCATTACACCAAATCTCTAGGGGCGATAAGCCCGGTTCATCGCAGTGAATATCGCGGATTTCAAATACACCGCCGCGTCCGCCGTCATTCACCAATTCAGGGAAGGCATTTGATAAGCCGCCTGCGCCCACATCGTGAATAAACTGAATTGGGTTGTTATCACCTAATTGCCAGCAGCGGTCGATTACTTCCTGACAGCGACGCTCCATTTCTGGGTTTTCGCGCTGAACCGATGCAAAATCCAAATCCGCTGAACTTTGGCCGGAGGTCACAGAAGACGCTGCACCGCCGCCGAGGCCAATATTCATGGCAGGTCCGCCGAGGGCGATGAGTTTTGCACCTACGGTGATTTCACCTTTTTTCACGTGGTCGCGTTTAATATTACCCAAACCACCGGCGAGCATAATCGGTTTGTGATAGCCGCGAACTTCTTCGCCGTTAAAACTATTTACACGTTGTTCAAAGCTTCGGAAATAACCCAAAATATTGGGGCGACCAAACTCATTATTAAATGCTGCACCGCCTAGTGGGCCGTGGGTCATAATATTAAGCGCATCAACAATTCGCTCTGGCTTTCCGTAGGCTTGCTCCCAAGGTTGAGGCAGCTCTGGCAAATTTAAGTTAGATACGGTAAAGCCAACCAAACCCGCTTTGGGTTTTGAACCGCGGCCGGTTGCGCCTTCATCACGAATTTCTCCGCCCGAGCCTGTGGCTGCGCCGGGAAAAGGCGAAATTGCAGTTGGGTGGTTATGTGTCTCAACCTTCATTAAGATATCGATGGGCTGATGATGATACTCGTAAGTTTGATTGTGCGGCTCTGGATAAAAACGCCCCGCTTCCCAACCTTCCATTACCGCTGCGTTATCGGAATAAGCAGAAGACACAAAATCAGGCGTGCAGGCAAAGGTGTTTTTAATCATTTTAAATAATGATTTTGGCTGTGCCTTGCCGTCGATAGTCCAGTCGGCATTGAATATTTTATGACGGCAATGCTCAGAGTTGGCCTGCGCAAACATGTAAAGCTCTATATCATGAGGATTGCGACCGAGCTTTAAAAAGCTATCGACCAAATAATCTATCTCATCATCTGCAAGCGCCAAACCCAAATGCTTGTTCGCTGCCTCTAACGCTTTTTTGCCTTCGTGCAGAATATCTACTTTGGTAAATGGCTTTGCTTCAGTATGTGCAAATAAGGTGTCTGCGGCATCAAGGGACGACAATATACTTTGTGTCATGCGGTCATGGATAAGCGGAGCAATTACCTCGAGTGCTTCTGGGCTTAAAGGTGATGCCATGTCGATATGAAAGGCTATACCGCGTTCAATACGGCGTACTTTTGTTAAGTCACAGTTATTTGCGATGTTTGTTGCTTTGCTCGACCACGGAGAAATTGTACCCGGGCGCGGCACAACCACTAAATCTGCCTCGGTATCACTGCTTTGTTCATCAGCGGGCCCGTAGGTCAGCAGCTTCTCTAAAATCGCTATCTCTGCAGCGCTTAATTCTTGTGTGCAGTCAACAAAATGCACATATCTTGCACTAATATTGGCTACTTGCAGGCCCTTTTCGCCAAACTGTTGCAGTAGTTTTTGCTGATTAAAAGTAGTAAGCGCAGATGAGCCAAACAAAGTGAGCATAGGGCGAGTCCATAAACAGTGATTCAGTTGGCCATTAGTGGGAGTAAAAAACTAATAATAAAACCAACAGTAAAAAAGTGCGCAAATTATAGTGGAATATGGCCGCTTTGATAAGTCATTAAGTCAGCTAATTGCAGATTTAGCTCATGTTTTGACGTATTAAAATATTGGTTTTAGCAGCAATGGCAGATATGATTGTCCACATGAAGCAATATATCCCACATGCGCACGCTTTGCGCGCTCTGACCGAAGCAATTCTGCGCTGTTCTGCGCTTGCAATTGCAGTCGTAGCGCTCAGCAGTTGCTCACCCTACACAAGTGATTCAACTCTTGGTCGAATCCTAGATGACGGCGTGCTCAAAGTCGGCTCCATTTATGGCCGCACAACATATTACTACGGCGCCACATCCGCTGAGGGCTTTGAATATGAGCTTGCCAAGGGCTTCGCAGATTACCTTGGCGTTAAATTAGAGGTTTATCCTTATTACGATTATAGGGAAGTTGTTGCCCAGCTCGACAGTAATCAGCTAGATTTGATTGCCGCAAACATCACCATGACTGAACAACGTAAACAAAAATATAAGTTTGGCCCTACCTATCAAAACCTGAACTTTGAATTAGTTTATCGCAAGGGCAGAAACCGACCTCGTGGTATAGAGCAGTTAGAGGGTGATTTAACCATTATTGCCAACGACTTATATCGTGAGCCCCTTATTGATGCAATTGAACAAAACGATGTGAGCTGGAACGAAACTTCTGAAAAAGACATCGAAGAGCTTTTAGAGATGGTGTCAAACGATGAACTCGACTACACCATTTCAGACTCCAATATACTAGCAGTTGCTCGCAGGCGTTTTCCAAATTTAGGTATAGGCTTTTCAGTTACCGACACACTGCAAATTGCATGGTTATTAAATAAACAAACCGACGACTCCTTGCGCGCCGCTTTGCTTGAATATTTTGGCAGTATGCAGCGCAGCGGACAGCTCGCGGTACTTGAAGACAAATACTTTGGCCACGTACGCAGTTTTGATTTTGTTGATACCCGAGCTTTTATGCGTGCTGTGGACTCAAAGCTTCCCAAGTACAAAGAAATATTTGAAGCTCATGCAGGCGATTTAGACTGGCGCTTATTAGCAGCAATGGCCTACCAAGAAAGCCACTGGAACCCAGACGCTAAATCTGCCACTGGCGTTCGCGGCATGATGATGCTCACCCGCGGAACAGCAAAAGACATGGGGGTAACCGTACGCACCGACGCTGAACAAAGCATTAGTGGCGGCGCAAGATACTTCACCAGTTTATTAAGCCGAATACCTGCGCGCATTCAATACCCTGACCGCGTTTGGCTGGCAATGGCTGCCTACAACATTGGTTTAGGCCACTTAGAAGATGCCAGACGCATCACCGAAGGCCAAGGCTATAACCCCGACCTTTGGATTGATATCAAAAAACATCTGCCGCTGTTGCGTCAAAAACGCTACTACCAGAACACACGTTTTGGCTATGCCCGAGGAGATGAAGCTGTAAACTACGTCGATAATATCCGCCGGTATTACGACAGTTTAATATGGTTAGAAGAGCAAGAGACCTTACCTGAAGTTCCTGATGATGATATTTCGGAGGAAGAAGCGCTGGAACAGAGGTTGTTGCAGGATGAAGAGCTAGATCTCTCTGAAGGGGATACTGAGCAAGAACAAAGCTAATCTAAGCTTTGTTGTCATCTTTTCTTTGCAATCAAAACACCCACAAACTTTTACATCTTCATAAAGCTTTTGAACCTTTTTATTCACTAATGTCATATAAGGTACACATTATTGTAATAAATCTGGTGCATTTATTGCTTAATGTATGATATAAGGTCGAGCACTTGGGTAGTTTAGTAAAAATATTAGTAAAAAACCTATCGACCTAAGTAAAAAGAACTGATATTGGCTGGGATAAATAAATAAAGAGCCGATAACCATTGAAGTGTCATCCTGCTTTTAATGTCTAGCATCCGTAGACAATAGAGGCTTTATCAGTAAGAGGCAGTGCCCATGAAAATAAGCGCAGGAGACTAATAAAAAGAGAGTAAAATAATATGAAAAGACAGAGAACAGTAAAAAATAATACCAAGCGTCGTATGATGCTAAAAAAAATTCACCAACGTGTACTATTAAGACGAAAACAGTTTGCAATGTTTGAATTAGAGGAAGATTTTAGGGAAGCTTGTTAGCTTCCCTTTTTTAGCGCCTTCTTTTTTGCCCGTCGCAATTTAAAAAATTCAGATAAAATCGCCGAACAATCTTCCTCTAAAATTCCCGCCGTCACATCAATTTGATGATTGAGTCGTTCATCTCTCACAATATTACTGATGCTCCCGCATGCGCCTGTTTTTAAATCAGCTGCACCAAATACTAAGCGTTTAATGCGTGCATGCACCAGCAAGCCAGCACACATAGAGCATGGTTCGAGGGTGACATACAAGGTGCAGTCTTGCAGTCGGTAGTTGCCAAGCGCTTTTGCGCCGTTTCGCACAGCCAGCATTTCGGCATGAGCTGAAGGGTCGAGATGGGTAATGCTTTGATTGTATCCACGAGCAATGATTGCGTTGTTGTGCACAAGCACAGCTCCCACGGGTATTTCACCTTCAGATGCCGCAAGCTTTGCTAATTGCAGTGCTTCTCGCATCATTTCAACATCAAAGGGATGAGCTAGCTCATCTGCACCCTCAACCGATGTGCGGGGGTTTTCTTGTTTTGGCGCAGCGCCTTGTTGCGGTCTATCTTTTTGCATGTTTGTTAGCTTTTTTAAGACGATCATTTACCCAATGCACTTGGCAGGCTGGTGTGTTTAGATGTGCCGCAAAGTATTGGATTTATTGCCAAGATACAGAAACGATATGTTAGTCAACATGCTAAAGTACCTAAGATTTGAGCTAAGTATACTGCTAAAGTTCTGCTAAATGTTAGTGATATTGACCACTTAGTGACGACACTGATCTCGGCTAAAATAAAAAACACTATAAATATCATGAGGATAGATATTGGCAACCACTTTGCATTAGCGTTTACAAGTCAAGTGTTTGTAAATCAGTTTTAAACATAAACAATTGTTATGCATCACTTTGTGACCATTGCCCTATAGTGAGTTATGTCGTTTTTTGTTTTAATTAAAACCAGCATTAAGACTCAAGCTAAAGAAAATTAAGGAAAATAAGATGAACTTAACAGCAATCATTATAATCGCCATTATTTGTTCCATGGTGGTGAGCATTGTTAAAACGGTGAAAAAAAGCAATCAATCGGTTAAGCAAACTGCAAAAGAAATGTCCTCTTATGAAACCGCTGTTGATGAAAAGCTAGCTGCTATGCAGGAGCGTATTGAAGTACTAGAACGGATCGTAACCGATGAGAAGTATACGCTTAACAAAGCCTTTGATGAGCTTAAGGACTAATACTAAAGCTCTCTAGCCGCCGTCTAGTAAAAACTTTTCAATTCGTTCAACCCTGCGCGGCTTTCCAGAAATTACAACCACATCATCGCTGCGCAGAACGAAGTCGTCAGTTGGCTCTGGTATTTCAATATTGTTTCTGCGCACCGCTACAATGGTGACGCGCCTGCGCTCAACTTCCAGTTCTGCAAAGGACTTATCTACTGCATAGGCATCTTCACTTATTAACACAGCATGCATGAACTCGAGTTTGTCTTTGGTATCGTAACTAATTTCAGTGGTTTCACCCGGATAAAAGCCATGCATATGCACATAGCCTTTTTTTCGTTCATTACGTATACGCTTTAAAATTCTCGACATGGGCACCCCTGCATAGTGCAGTACTTGCGAAATCAGCATCAAACTGCCCTCCTGCATTTCAGGCACAACTTGCCTTGCGCCAGCACTGTATAAGTCGTCCATTTTATAATCTTTGCGGGTGCGAACTATAATTGAAATATCCGGTGTAATAGAGCGAATTGTATTAATTACTTTTAGCGCTTTATCATGATTATCAAAGGTAATAATAACGAGTTTAACCTGCTCTACTTTTGCGTTGATCAATATCGATTTATAGGCTGCATCGCCATAATAAATGTGCTCGCCAGCAGAACGACTTTCTTGCACACGAATGGGGTCAATATCAATAACATTATAGCTGAGCTTTTCTAACTTCATCATTTTTGAAATAGACTGCCCCACGCGACCAAAACCTAATATCAAAATATCAGTGCTGGCCGCTACTGATGCGTTGTTAGAAACGCTCAAACCATCTGGTGCAATTGAAGGCTCAGGCGCTTTCACTATGTAGCTAGCAATAGCCCCGCTTTTATTGATAAGCCATGGCGTTAAAGCCATGCTAATAACGCCAATGCAAATAATCATAGACGAGGTGTATTCGTCTATCAGTTGATTTTCGAGTGCAAGCGCCGCGATCACAAAAGTAAACTCCCCTAACTGCGAGAGCTTTAGACCAGCCGCCCAACCATCCTGAGGGTCGGCCTGATTGATAACTGCGGCGAGGCGGATCATGACTACCTTAATCACTAGTACCACAATTAAGCCCAGTACAATCCAGTGAAACTGCGAACTCAATACACTTAAGTTAAGCTGCATTCCCACTGTCACAAAAAACAAGCCCATCAGAATGTCTCTAAACGGCCTGATGTCAGCCTCTAATTGGTGTCGATACTGTGACTCGCTCAACATCATCCCTGCTAAAAAAGCCCCTAATGCCATAGACAAACCGAAAGCATACGTTGCGCCCGCGGCGAGGAGCGCAATGACTAAGGTGCATAATACAAAAAGCTCATCGGTACGGGTTTTGGCAATCTCATTAAAAATAGTAGGCAAAAGCCACTTCCCCACAGACAGCAGCACTGCCACCACAATCACGCCCTTTAAAAAAGCAAATACCATGGCTATAGCAATGCTTTGGTCTGAGGCGCTTGCAAGCAGCGGAATGGCAATTAAAAGCGGCACTACTGCAATGTCTTGAAACAGCAAAATACTCACGGCAATTTGCGAACGTTTAGTATTGAGGCGGCCCTGTTCGTCTATAGTTTTAATTACTATCGCGGTGGACGATAACGCCAGCATCGCACCAATAATAATAGCGGTGGTAAGGTTTTGCCCCATCAGCACGGCAATGGCGGCAAACAGCGACGTAGTTAACAACATTTGCCCACCGCCAACGCCAAATACTAAACGGCGCATGGCAATAAGCTTGGCTAGGGAAAACTCCAGCCCAAGGGTAAATAGCAAAAATACAATCCCGACTTCAGCGGCGAGGTGCATTTGTTCGCTATCTGGAAAGAAGTTTAATATTTGCGGGCCAGCAAACACGCCCGCACACAAATAAGCAAGAATAGGCGGTAAGTTGATGCGTTTGAACTGCCACACCAAGAAGGCGGCAATGAGCATCAGTACAATCATACTTAAAAATATCTGATCCACGGCTTCTCCAGCATCAATACCAAAATAGGCACGCTCTTTGCTTTACTGACCTTGTGAGAAATTGTGAAACTAGCAAAACGCGTTGGTATAACAACAGAGTAGTAGATATCACGCAACATTGCTACGCATTGTCAGATTTATGACGGTATATGAGAATTGGAGCAAGGTATGGATTTAAGTCCTATGACGCAAGACACACAGAGCGCGTCTGCATTTTTAAATAGCGAGAACGACGTCACCGTTTTGACGATGGCGGAATCGGCGCAAATTATGCGCGCGATGTTATCGTCTATCGATTTAGAAGAACTGATAAACGATTATTTTATTATTGTATCAGGTAAGCTCCCCTGCTCTTCGCTCAAACTCAGTTTTGCCGACAAAGTATTAAAAACGGGCTCGCCCAAAACGCGTTCTCGCATCATGAAAATTTCTATATATTATGGTCATCCTTTCGGTACGCCACAGCATGCACAGTTGTCGTACTCATTCACAAAGGTCCTCACGCCCGTTCAGCGTAAACTCTTATCGGAGATACATGGGATTTTTGCAATGAGCCTGCGTCATGCTCTGGAGTACTACCGCATAAGTCAGTTGGCAACAAAAGATATGTTAACTGGCTTGGGCAATCGCAATAGTTTTTCTGAGAGCATTAGTAAGCTTATCAGCATCAGCAAGCGCAATAACGAAACCTTTGGTCTACTAATATTCGACTTAGATAATTTTAAAGCAGTAAACGACCGCTTTGGTCATCAGGAAGGCGACCAAGTGTTGATAGCTTTGGCCGACATTCTGACTCAGTGTCTGCGAGATTCCGATCATGCGTTTAGATTTGGTGGCGATGAGTTTTGTTGTTTATTAATTGACAGTAACGCGCAGGCTAATGAAATGGTTGCAAACCGAATTACGCGAGCAATCAGCAAACATCCTTTATTTATGCAACACGGCGTATCTAGCAGCATTGGTGCAACATCTTTTACCGCGGATGATAGCAGCGAAAGTATGTTCAGCCGTGCTGACTCAGCCTTGTATACAGCAAAAGAAGCTGGAAAAAACCACTTTAAAGCAGCTTAACAGCCCTCTCCCGTGAGCCTGTTAGTCTATTGCCCGTCACGTGCGGGCTTTTTTATGCGTGTAGAACTAAAACGAGATAATGGCTATTTGCCTTAGATGCTGAGCTGCTATTTTGTTCAGGGCTATCGGCTTTGTTATTTTTGGTCGAACAACATACATGACGACCTAAGGCTAAGACCTCATCAGCATGCATCAAAATAGGAATACTGCCTCTTTCCCACGGCGGTATCTGCATTTCCTGGAGCCATTTTTTGATGGGCTTGGAGGGACGCGTTGCATCGAGCTTACACTTTTTTGACATGGCGCCAAATGTATAAGCTAAGTGTGTTTCATCTGTAGCCTTTGAATTAACAAAGTAGTCTTCAATTAGCACTTGCCCTGAAAAGCTTTCAGAATGCGGGACTAATTTCAGCATATAAGGCAAATCTGGCGCGGTAAATTCACCGTCTTGATCAAATACGATTGGAGTCGTGCTTAATTTGCCTTTGGTCGCTGTCTCACTACCTTTATTCTCAAGCTTATTCAGTTCTTGTTCTTGAGTGCGAACAATCAACTTACCTTGATAACGCGATACAATATTGCCTTGCCAACTGCATCTAGGCTGCGCATCTTCAGGCGCTGATGTCATCTTGATGATCTCAGACAACACCGCCGAGCTAGGCATGATGCTCACTTGTGGCTTTAACCAAAATCTAAGCATCGCGAATTTACTGACTCTTGATAGATTCTGCCACGAGGAGATATCTAAATAAGCATTCTCATCAATCATACTCGGCGCTAAACTCTGCATATACTCATCTGCTAGCTCAGCACTTTGTGCGCATAAGGCTGCACTACGACTAATAGTTGTGGCGATAGACGGCCATTTTTGCTGAAGCACCGGCATCACGCTGTGGCGAATAAAGTTGCGGTTAAATGACTCATCAGCATTTGACTCATCTTCAACCCAAGTTAATTGGTGTGCTTTTGCATAATTTAGCAATTGCGCTTGAGAGATGCCGAGCAAAGGGCGAGCGAAAGTAAGCTGTTGCTTATCTGATACCTGATTGCGAGTGAATTGCTTTGGCATAGCGCTAAGGCCATCTACGCCAGCGCCTCGAGCTAATTGTAGTAAAAATGTTTCGGCTTGATCATCTAAGTGTTGCCCTAGCAGGACTAGATTATTACTAGGCACGTTTTCTTCAATAGCCTTATAGCGAGCATCTCGTGCTTGTTGCTCGAGACTTGAACGGCTTTGGCGAATAATTTCTACACTCGCTGAAGTAAATTGCACCTGCCAAGATGCGCAGACTTCTTGGCAATGCGTTTGCCACTTGGAGGCGTTTTGACTTAATCCGTGGTTGATATGAATAGCTGAAAGCTCTAAATCTGGGCGATTCGTTCTTAGTGAACAGCACAAATGCAAGAGCACGCAGGAGTCCAAGCCCCCGCTGTACGCAACAGTTATATCAGAGAAACTGCCGATGCTATCGCTTAATGCTTGCAGTAAGGCGTCATCAATCGAGGGATGAGACATCGGCTTGTTGAAATACGCGTTTAGCAGTAACCGAACGACATTAATCGCTCGTAACGCTCTTGTAGTAGGGTCTCAGTGGATAGACTTGAAAGCTGAGATAACTGCTGCTTTAGCGTGGCTTTTAAGTTTCCACCCATTGCTTTGTGATCTCTATGAGCGCCACCTAAAGGCTCATCCACAATCGTATTAATAAGACCAAGTTCTTTAATTTGTGGCGCAGTCACGCCCATGGCTGCCGCGGCAACAGGCGCTTTATCAGCGCTTTTCCACAAGATTGAAGCACAACCCTCTGGCGAAATTACCGAATAGGTAGAATACTGCAGCATATTGACTCTGTCGCCCACACCAATGGCTAATGCACCACCTGAGCCACCCTCGCCAATTACGGTACAAATAGTCGGCACTTTTAGCTCCGCCATTACTTTAAGGTTCATCGCAATCGCTTCACTTTGACCGCGCTCTTCTGCGCCCACGCCAGGATATGCACCTGGGGTGTCGATAAAAGTAAGAATAGGTAAGTTAAATCTTTCGGCCATGCGCATTAAACGCAAAGCTTTGCGGTAGCCTTCTGGCTTTGGCATGCCGAAGTTACGTTTAATTTTTTCGTGGGTGTCGCGCCCTTTTTGATGGCCAATTACCATCACCGGCGTATCGTCTAGCTTGGCAAGACCACCAATAATTGCTTTGTCGTCAGCAAATGCGCGGTCGCCTGCTAGTTCGTCAAACTCATTGAATATATTGTCGATGTAGTCTTGGGTGTAGGGCCTCATTGGGTGGCGAGCTAGCTGAGAAATTTGCCATGCACCCAAGCCTGAGAAAATCTTACGGGTAAGATCGCGGCTTTTTTCTTGTAAGCGCGAGATTTCTTCTTCAATCCCAACGTCAAACTCCCCGCCTTGATTGACAAGCCTAAGCTCCTCAATTTTCGCTTCCAATTCTGCGATAGGCTGTTCAAAATCCAAAAAGTGTGACCCCATTATTTATCCTAATTTGTTCTTTTTATCGTTGTTATTGAAAAAAGCATGTTATTGAAAAAGAAGGCTGACATTTTCAGCACCTAATTCATGGCCTAAACTTGCTAGCAACTCATCTTGCGGGTCTACAAACCACGCGGGAGAGCTAGCTAGGACCGCACTCGCATCTTCATGTTCAACTTTAAGATGCAGTGGACAACTTCCGCCTCTATATGGCTGTAGTATATCCTGAATTTTAGCTACTGACGACATTGTGCATTCAGACGCCTTTACATGTATTTGCAATTGACGCGCGTATTTGTTGCGCACCTGCATTAAGGTCAGCACTTCAACGGCGTTCATTGTATTGCCACCGCTGTATTCATCAAAGCTGACCTGTCCTTTAATCCACAATAAATTGTCGGATGTGAGGATATCCTCGTAGCGCTCATAAACTTCTGGGTATAAACGAATATCCATGCGTGCAGATTTATCGTCTAAGGTCACCAGCGCCCAGCGACGCCCTTTTTTGTTGGTCATGACTCTCACGCCCAGCACTAGGCCAAAGGTAGACACAAAACTGTCTTTTCCTGCGGGCTTTAAATCAACTAAACGAGCGTCGGTATACTGCTTAATTTCATTTACATACTGATTGATTGGATGCCCGGTTAAATACAGCCCGAGGGTTTCTTTTTCGCCATCTAACCATATTTTTTCTGACCATTGCGGAACTTGCCTAAAGGCATTCTCTGCGGCGCTTGGCTCATGGGTATCCATACCAAACAAATCACCCTGCCCAGCTGCTGCCGCTCTAGCCGTTTGCATGGCTGTGTCGATAGCATCTTTGATAGTTGCCATAAGCGATGCTCTGTGCGGACCAAGGTTGTCCATAGCACCAGCTAAAACCAGCTTTTCAAGCACACGCTTATTTATCTTTTTAACGTCTACCTTCTCACAAAAATCAAAGAGGTTAGTAAACTTACCGTGGCTTTGACGCGCCTGAATTATCGCTTCGACAGGGCCTTCGCCTACGCCTTTTATTGCACCTATTCCGTAAACAATTTGACCCTCTTTGTTTACGGTAAACTTATACTGACCGGCATTTAAGTCAGGCGGTAAAATAGTCAGCCCCATTCGATTGCATTCGTCTACCAAGGTAACGATTTTATCGGTGTTGTCCATATCTGCTGAAAGCACCGCTGCCATAAACTCGGCCGGATAATGCACTTTCAGCCAAAGTGTTTGGTAAGACACCAGCGCATAAGCTGCAGAGTGAGATTTGTTAAAACCATAACCGGCGAACTTTTCAACAAGATCGAATATTTTGACTGCGAGCTCTGGGTCGATGCCGTTATCGGCCGCGCCCTTTTCAAAACTCGAGCGCTGCTTGTCCATTTCTTCTTGTTTTTTCTTACCCATGGCACGGCGCAGTAAGTCAGCGCCGCCAAGCGAATAACCCGACATCACTTGCGCAATCTGCATGACCTGCTCTTGATACAAAATAATGCCGTAAGTGGGCAGTAGAATTTCTTCTAAGCACTCGTGCTCATATTGCGCGTCAGGGAAGGAAATTTTCTCGCGCCCGTGCTTACGGTCAATAAAGTTATCTACCATGCCTGATTGCAGCGGCCCGGGTCTAAATAGTGCCACCAGTGCGATAATATCTTCAAACGAATCTGGCTGCAGGCGCTTAATCAAATCTTTCATGCCGCGGGATTCAAGCTGAAAAACCGCGGTTGTTTCGGCGCGCTGGAGTGACTTAAATGAAGGTGGGTCAATGAGCGGAATTTGCGTGATGTCTATCTCTTCGCCGCGCACTTCTTTGATCATATCAATGGCCCACTGAATGATCGTTAAGGTGCGTAAGCCCAAAAAGTCGAACTTCACGAGGCCTGCGGTCTCTACATCGTTTTTATCAAACTGGGTAACGGGGTTTGCGCCCACATCATCGCAATACAAAGGCGCAAAGTCGGTGATAGTGGTAGGCGAGATAACCACGCCCCCAGCATGCTTACCGGCATTTCGTGTCACGCCCTCAAGGATGCGCGCCATATCGATAAGCTCTTTTACTTCTTCGTCACTGTCGTAGGCTTGTTGTAAGCGCGGCTCTACATCAAAAGCTTTGCTTAAGGTCATGCCTGGGTCGCCGGGGATGAGTTTAGAGATTCGGTCAACAAAACCATAGGGGTGACCTAACACTCGCCCTACATCGCGAATAACCGCTTTAGCGGCCATGGTACCAAAGGTAATAATTTGTGATACCGCGTCGCGACCATACATCTGAGCAACGTGATCGATTACTTCGTCACGTCTGTCCATGCAAAAGTCGATATCAAAATCAGGCATCGACACCCGCTCTGGATTCAAAAAACGTTCGAATAGTAAGTCGAATTCGAGTGGGTCAAGGTCGGTGATATCAAGTGCGTAGGCGACAAGAGAACCGGCACCTGAACCACGCCCTGGACCCACGGGTATATTGTTATCTTTACTCCACTGAATAAACTCCATAACAATCAGGAAGTAGCCCGGGAAGCCCATCTCGTTGATAACGTCTAGTTCTATTTTTAAACGTTCATCGTATTCGGGGCGTTTTTCTTGGCGCTCTGCTTCATCAGGAAATAGTTTTAATAGACGTCGTTCAAGGCCCTCTTCTGAGACTTTTACTAAGAAGTCTTCAGTGGTCATATCGCCAGTGGGGAATTTAGGTAAGAAGTACTCGCCAAGCGTGAGTTCAACATTACAGCGTTTAGCAATTTCAACGGAATTTTCTAGCGCTTCGGGAATATCTTCAAATAGCTCGCACATTTGTTCTTGAGAGCGCAAAAACTGCTGAGCTGAATATTTTTTGGGCCGGCGATTATCATCTAAGGTGTATCCGTCGCTGATACACACTCTAACCTCATGTGCCTCAAAGTCTTGCTCGTTTAAAAACCTAACTTTGTTGGTCGCCACTACGGCAATGGACTTTTCAGCTGCTAATGCTACCGCGCCATGAATATGTGTATTTTCATTCGGATGACCAACGCGGCTTAACTCTAAATAAAAACGGTCTTGAAAATGCTTATGGTAAAAATCTGCAATCTCATGCGCCAAAGGCATTTTTTGCTGTGCCAAGGCTTGCCCTAAATCGCCGTGCAGACCGCCGCTTAGCAATATTACGCCTTCACTAAACTCAGCTAACCAAGCTTGGTTTACCACTACCTTATGCTGAATGTGTCCCTGCAGGTAAGCTTTCGAAATGAGGTTGGTTATATTTTTGTAACCGTCCATATTCATGGCAAGTAGAGTCACCTGCACAATTTCATCTTCAATGAATTGGCTCAGCACGTTAATTTCACAGGCAATGATGGGCTTAATGCCTTTTGCATAAGCTGAAGAATAAAACTTTACCAATCCGCAAAGATTCATTTGGTCGCTCAAGGCTATGGCCGGCATGTCGAGCTTTGCGCTAGCATCGAGAATAGGATTGACTTTATTTAAGCCATCTATCATCGAATAATCACTGTGCACATTCAAATGAACGAAGGTCGTGCTCACAGATTGTTACTCCTTGCTTATTCTGGGTACTGTATTTTTGTATTACTCAATATTTTACAAAATTACTGAGAGTAATGTATTTGTTATTAAGCGTTTTGCTTGGCAATAATAGCTTGTTGTACAGGTTTAAAGCTTTTTCGATGACTATCAAGCGGGCCATGCTCAGCAAGTGCCTGCATGTGCGCAGCAGTTGGATAGCCCTTGTGCTTATTAAAGCCGTATAAAGGAAACTGATTGTGCAACGCGATCATGTCATTGTCACGTGCTACTTTGGCAATAATTGAAGCCGCTGCAATTTGCGCGAATAAATCATCTCCTTTTACAATTGCCTCACTTTCATAGCGCCACTTTGGGCAACGATTGCCGTCTACCAACACCTTATCAGGTCTGATAGACAAACCATCAACCGCGCGCGTCATTGCGAGCATGGTGGCTTGTAAAATATTAAGCTCATCTATTTCAGTTGGCGTACACCTGCCAATAGCCCAAGCCAGCGCTTTTTCTCGAATCTGTATATCGAGGAATTCGCGTTTTTTTTCGCTGAGTTTCTTTGAGTCTCGTAAGCCTTCAATAGGGTTTGCTGGGTCTAGGATCACGGCGGCTGTTACTACATCGCCAATCAGCGGGCCTCTGCCTACTTCATCAACACCCGCAATTAAAATAGCTGCTTGAGTCATTATTTAACTTCTCCAACTAAATCCAAAACAGCTTTGGCAGATTGTAAATCAGCATCTTGGCGCAAACGCACGTGCTGCTCTTTGTAAGCGTGAAGTAATATGTCTTGATTACGCTCACATTGCTCTAGAAGGTGCTGGCATAAATTCGCAGGGTTTACTTCCTCTTGCAGCAACTCGGGCACTAAGGCCTGCTCGGCTAAAATATTCGGCAGTGAGAAATAATCAGGCTTGTACATGCGCTGCATAATTTTATACGTCAGCCACGGCATCTTGTAGGCCACCACCATCGGGCGTTTACAAAGCATCGCTTCAAGCGAAGCTGTACCCGAGGTAAGTAAAACCGCATCAGATGCAATCATTGCCGTCCTTGCGGATTGCTCGGTGACCTGTATCGCTACATCAGGCTTTAGTTCCTCAAGCACTTCGTTGATTTGCTGCAGACGAGCTTTATTTGCTGCAGGTATCACCACTTTTAACTTGTCTACATGATGTTGATACAAACTGGCGGTTTGCAAAAACACTGGCAGCATCGTTGAAATTTCTTTAGCCCGAGAACCGGGCAGTATAGCCAATATATGGCTTTCACTGGCAAGTTCTAGTTCTTCTCTTGCTGCTGGTCTATCAACCTCTAGCGGTATCGCTTCGGCTAAAGTATGTCCCACATATTTATAAGCTACGCCGTACTTGTCATATATTGCTTGTTCAAAAGGGAAAATACCCAGCACCAAGTTGGTCGCTGCCGCAATTTTGTGAATACGCCCCTCTCGCCATGCCCAAATAGTAGGGCTTACATAATGCACGGTTTTAATGCCCTGCTCTTTAAGTTTTTTCGCGACGGGTAAATTAAAATCAGGGGCGTCCACGCCTATAAAAACATCGGGCGGATTATCAGTAAAATGTTGGATAAGGTTTTTGCGGATGGTTAACAGTCTTGGCAAGTGCTTGAGCACTTCCACTAAGCCCATCACCGATAGTTCGTTAATGTCGACGAGTGAATCAAGGCCTTGTTCAATAAGGTGGTGGCCACCAATGCCGGTAATTTCGCAGTTTGGATGCAAGGCTTTGAGCGACTTTACAAGACCCGCACCAAGCACATCACCGGATGCTTCACCGGCAACAATGCCGATTCTAAGAGGCTTGTCACTCGCCATTAATTTTGCTCCATGCTTGAGAAATGTTGCCTAGCGAGTAAGGCCGCGGGTAGTCTTGGCCAAGAACTTTGCAACTACCTCAATCTCTTTCGCATCTTGGGCCATTTCATTTATTTTAGCTGTTGCTTCTTCAAAGCTATTGCCGCTGCGGTAAATGACTTTGTATGCGCGCTTGACGTTGGTAATCATCTCTGGGCTAAAGCCTCTGCGCTTCAAACCTTCTGCATTAATGCCTTGAGGAATGTGCTTAGTGCCGCTAAACATTACGTAAGGAGGGAGGTCTTTAAGTAAAATGGCACCGCCACCGGTAAATGAATGAGAGCCTAAATGGCAGAACTGATGAATTGCCGTCATACCGCCTAATATTACAAAATCGCCTATATGTACGTGTCCAGCGAGGGTCGCATTATTGGCAAATATGTTGTCGTCTCCCACTATGCAGTCGTGCGCAACGTGGGCATTTACCATCATTAAATTGCGACTTCCAATCCGAGTGATAGACTCGTCTTGAGTCGTTCCGCGATGAAGAGTACAGGACTCTCTAAATTCATTATCGTCGCCAATTTCCAAATAGGTTTCTTCGCCTGCGTATTTTTTATCTTGGCAATCTTCGCCTACGCTGCAAAATTGGAAAAAAGTATTACGCTTGCCAATTTTAGTGTGACCTTTCACTACCACATGGCTTCTGAGCACACATCCATCGCCAATTTCAACGTTGTCACCCACTATACAAAAAGGACCAATCTCTACGTTTTCACCAATAATGGCGTTCTCAGATACAATCGACGACGGATGAATCATACTAAAGTTCTCTTATTGCGCACATGAATTCGGCAACACACACTTCTTTGTCGCCAACCTTTGCAACACCTGCAAACTTCCATATTCCGCGTCGCTCTTTAATTAACTCAATTTCCATATCTAGTCTATCTCCAGGCACAACTGGGTGCTTGAATCGAGCTTTATCTATGCCTGCGTATAAATATAACTGGTCATTGTTGCCCATGGTTTTAAAGCCGAGTATTCCGGCAGCCTGCGCCATTGCCTCTAAAATAAGCACGCCAGGGAATATTGGGCGCTTTGGAAAATGGCCGGTAAAACAAGGCTCGTTGATACTAATGTTTTTATACGCAGAAATAGATTTTGCGATGGTGTAGTCGTTTACACGGTCAACTAACAAAAATGGGTAGCGATGCGGTAACAACGACATGATTTCGTTTATTTCGATGGTATTGAGCGGATTTGCCAAGCCAGTCTCCTAAATAATTTGGCTAAATGTCCCTAGTGGACAAAGTCGCGCTATAAGATACGTTGAAGAGGGGTAAAAAGAAATCAGACCAACAAGTGTTGGCCTGATAAATGTTTAAGTAGCTTAGTTAGCTTTGCTAACTTGGCTCAATACTTGTTGTGAAATATCAAATTCGTCTTTTGCGAATGGAACAGACTGCGCATTAAGCACCATGTCATAGCCTTCTTTCGCAGCTATAGTATCAATTGCTTGTTTGATAAGTGCTAATAGCTTGTTACGCTCTTCAGCGGTGCGCGCTTGCATGTTTTGCTGCAAAGGTTGCCCTTTTTGCTGCATTTGCTGGCCTAACACTGCGATTTGCTCTTGTAACTGCTGCTTCTGTTCTTCGCTCATCGTAGCCGCTTCTCTTTGAAGCTTTTCTACTAAGAAGTTACCTTCTTCGCGCATAGCAGTCACTTCTTGAATTTGGTCTTGAAACTCTGCGTTAATTGTTTGCTCAATAGTCGCGACCTGTGGAAGAGATTGCAGTACTAACTGTACGTCAATCACGCCTACTTTTTGAGCAGCGCTAGCAACCGTTGAAACTAAAGCCAATCCCAATATAGCTGCAACTGACAGCGCTTTATTTAAACTTTTCAATGTAAACTCCTTTGCGTTTTTGTATTTGTTACGTGTGAACTTCTTAAACCGAGATTATACCCTGTCTAGAAGGTTGATCCAATGTTGAAGGTGAAGAATCTCGCATCATCGCCCTCACGTTCTTTTAGTGCCCTTGAGAAGCTGAATACCATAGGTCCCATTGGCGATATCCACTGTACTGAAATACCCGCCGAACTGCGGTAATATTTCCAGTCACTGTAGTCTGCTAATGGGTCACTGCCCTGCTGTACAGCCAAGTCTTTGTATGCGTCGTAATTAAACTCTGTGTCCCAAACATTACCAATATCAAAGAACACACTGGTACGCACAGAATTATCAAACTCAGCTTCCAAGAATGGAGTAGGTACGATTAATTCAAGACCACCGAGCGCCATCGCGTTACCGCCCAAACTGCGCTGCGACAAAGCAATAGTATCTTGACTAGGATCTCTTAAGATTGGCACGCCCGTTGGAGAGGTCGTTAAGGTACTCGGGAACCTTACCAAGCCGCGAGGACCAACGGTATTATTTTCAAAGCCCCTGAGGGTGTCTGCACCACCAGCGGTAAAGTTTTCGGTAAATGGCAGTATTTGTTCAATATTATTTGTTTCGCCATAGCCATTTCCGTAACCAAATCTGAAGCGAGCCAATACCGACCAGCGTTGATTTCTAGTAAGTGGGAAATACCATTTACCATCACCTACTATCTTAAAGTAGTTAACCTCTGAGTTAGGTGTGGTTGCGCTAAACGATGCTCGTTGTGATGAACCTGCTGTAGGAAACAAACCGCGGTTAAGTGTGTTTCGACTCCACGTAACTGAGGCTAGGAAACTGTCGTAGTTAATGGGTGCATCTGGGTCTGTTTGGTCTGCAAACTGATCGTAGAAACGACGAGTCTGAACGTAGTTTGTGTTGTCGTCGCTTAGCTCAACCTTTGAATAAGTTAAACCAAAGCTGATGCGGTTAACTTCGTTAATTGGGTAACCAACGTTTGCGCCTACCGACCAGCGTTTACTGTTGTATTGAATAACCCCGAAATCACCACCATCAAACTCGCTGTAAGCAACACTGCCGCCTAAGCTGATGCCGTCTATAGTAAAGAAAGGGTCGAGATAGGTTATCTGAGCTTGTTTCTGATAAGAAACGGTAGATACGTTTAAGCCTACTCGCTTACCAGTACCCAAGAAGTTATCTTGCTGGATACCGGCTTGCAGACTTAGTTTTGTTGCATCACCATAACCAATACCGGCGTTAAACGAACCTGACGCCTGTTCTTTTACGTTAAAATCAACATCTACTTTATCATCTACGCCGGGCACACGAATAGTTTCGTATTCTACTTCTTCCATGTAAGTTAAACGAGATAACTGAGCTTTTGAACTATCTAGTAGAGGCTCAGACAACCACGTGCCCTCCATTTGATTCACGTTTTGTCTGAGTACTGCGTCAGAGGTAACGTTATTACCTTTAAAGTTTACACGACGCACATAAATTCGTTTACCTGGGTCTACCGACAGGGTTAGCTTTACGCCTTTGTTTTCTTCGTCGATTTCAGGAATAGTGGTAACAGTTGGGTAAGCGTAACCAAATCGGCCGAGGTAGTTTGCAATAAACTCTTCTGTATAAGTAACTTCCGCTTGGTTATACAACTCACCTGGCTCTAACGGTATAACTTGCGCTAAGAAATCTTCAAAACCAAGTAAATCACCCACTAGTTCAACTTCAGATATATTGTACTGCTCACCCTCAGACACGTTCATCGTGACATAAATGCCGTCTTTTTCTGGGGTCATGGAGACTTGTGTGGAATCGATAGAAAACTGCAGATAACCGCGGTCTTTATAGTAGCTGGTAATGGTTTCCATATCGCCTGAAAGCGTTTGTTGCTGATAGCGCGTCTCAGATAAGAAGTCCCACCATGGGGCGTTAAATTTAAGCTCCATTTGCTTGAATAAAAGCTCATCTTCAAACAATTCGTTACCAACGATATTAATTTGCTGAATTTTTGCCGCATCACCCTCTTCAAACAATAACTTCAAGTCGACGCGGTTGCGCGGCAGTGGCGTAACAATCGCGGTAACGTCAGCATTGTATTTACCAATTGAATAGAAAAAGTCTTTTAATCCATTTTCAATTGAGGTGATCACGGTACGATCAAGTGGCTCACCAATGCGTATATTTGAGTTCTCAAGACTCTCTTGCAATTGCTCGTCTTTGATATCGTCGTTGCCTTCAAACACGATACTACTGATAGTAGGACGTTCAGCGACCTGCACGACTAATATGTTGCCATCTCGATAGATTTCAACTTTTTCAAAGTGAGTGGATGAATACAATGAACGGATTAACTGCGTGACTCTGAAACGATTTAAGGTATCGCCTCGTTGCACGGGTAGGTACGTTAGAGCAGCACCAAGTGCAACCCTTTGTAATCCTTCTACACGGATGTCTTCAACGACAAAATCATACGCAGTTTGCGCGAATGAACATGAAGAAAACGCCAAAATGGCTGCTAGAACGAGTTTATTACACTTCATTAACTATCTACATTCCAAGAAACAATTGCCAGAGATTATTATGATTATGTATTGCGTAGGACATCATTGACGATTGCTGTTGCCATCACAGCAAACAATAGCAAACCGCCAATTTTAAATCCTACCTCCTGAACAGCCTCTGACACCGGCTTTCCAGTAATCCATTCGATGGTAAAATAAACCAAATGCCCACCATCTAAAATGGGTAATGGCAAAAGGTTGATAATACCAAGATTTACGCTAATAAGCGCCAAAAAACTTAAAAATGCGACAATTCCTATGCTCGCACTTACACCTGCCCCTTGCGCGATTGAAATTGGACCGCTCAAGTTCTTAACCGACACATCGCCTGTTAATAATTTACCTAACATTTCAAGGGTCACACCCATCAAACGCCATGTTTGCTCTGTGCCATCTACCACAGCGGCGAAAAAACCAAGCTGTATGTTTTGAACGTACTCTTTAGGCCAAGCCTCCTGAAAAGGAATAACACCTAAATAGCCTTGCTCTGGGTTCTGTGGCTTTTGCCCAAAAGTGACTTCCAATACCAATGGTCTCTCGTCTCGAACTACCTCAACTAAGGCGGTTTGATTAGGGCGCTGCTCAATGAAGCCGACTATTTGGCTCCAGTTTTCCATGGAGGTTCCATCTATTTTTTCGATATTATCGTTTTGCATCAAACCAGCACGGTCTGCAGGACTATCCTCTTCAACAAATCCCAAGCTCGTTGTTAAAGCAGGACGAAAGGGCGCGAAACCAAGCGCTGTGAATAAATCTGACTGGTCTGGGTCAATTTTCCAACCATTGATCGGAAGGTTTATGGTATTGGTTACACCGTTGTTTTGCTTAACCGTGAGAGGAATATTGGTCTCTCCACTAAAAGTAGAAAGCTCAATCGTGACATCCCGCCAGTCTCTTGTGTCATGACGGCCAACGGCTAGAATTTGATCTCCGGTACTTAAACCCGACGCGGCGGCATAAGTATTCTCGGTGATTTCGCCCACTATCGGTTTTGCGCTTTGCTGACCAATCATACCAATCGCGGCAAAAGCAAATATGGCAAAAATAAAGTTAACGATTGGACCGGCCGCCACAATCGCAAAACGCTGCCACACAGGCTGAAAATTAAAGGCAACAAATTCTTGCTCAGGCGTCACATCATCTACGCGCCCATCGAGCATGCGCACGTAGCCACCGAGCGGTATCATGGCAATTACAAACTCCATACCACTTGAGGTAACACGACGATACAGCGGCTTTCCAAAGCCAATGGAAAACTTCAGTATTTTAACCTTGCATAGTTTTGCTACGTAATAATGACCCCATTCATGCACCGCAACTAAAATACCCAGTGCAATCACAAAAAATAGAATGTTGCGTGCGATTTCTATCATTGCAAACATCCTTTATCTTGCTCTTTACTTAGCTCGGCAACCTTTATACGCGCCAACTCTCTGCAACTAGCATCGTGTTCTAATATCTGCTCAATGGAGCTTAGACTTGCTTCGTGCATGTTCTCTACCAAACTTGCATTTATTTCGTAAATGTCGGTAAAACGAATTTGTTCGTTTAAAAATGCCTCAACCGCTACCTCGTTGGCAGCATTTAGTGCAGTCGTTGCAGCTTGCCCGAGCCGACTAGCGCGCATAGCTAAATATAAATTAGGGAAGCGCGCCTGCTCGGGAGACTCAAATGTAAAGCTCGATTGTTCAAAAAAGTCCAAAGGCGCCACGCCAGACTCGATTCTGTGCGGGTACGACAAAGCATGAGCAATGGGCGTGCGCATATCAGGATTCCCCATTTGCGCAATTACCGAGCCGTCTTTGTATTGCACCATTGAATGGATTGTACTTTGCGGGTGAATCACAACCTTGATATTGTCTTCTGAAATTCCAAACAACCATTTTGCCTCAATAAACTCCAATCCTTTATTCATCATTGATGCCGAATCAACGCTTATTTTGCGACCCATGTCCCAATTAGGATGAGCGCAGGCTTGATCAGGCGTTACGTTTTGCAAACTTTCTGGCATCATTTCTCGAAACGGACCGCCGGACGCGGTTAGCAACAAATGCGATATGCCGCTATTTTGCGGATTCGCATGTTCGTACGTAGAGGGTAGACATTGAAAAATGGCATTATGTTCACTATCAATTGGAATTAAAGTGGCATTATGTTTTTTTACCGCATCCATAAAAAGCTCGCCCGACATCACCAAAGACTCTTTATTTGCTAACAGCACCTTTTTACCGGCCTTTACCGCAGCTAAGGTTGGCAACAGGCCCGCGGCTCCAACAATTGCCGACATAACCGCGTCTACTTGTTGGTGACTGGCAATATCTTCAAGCGCTTTCGCACCGAATAAAACTTCTACTTCACTGCCTTTTGACAATAAAGATTTTAGTTGTTGGGCGTCATTTGCAGAATTTACCACAATAAACTTGGGAGCAAATTGTTCTGCGATTTGAGCAAGCTTGCTTAGCTGAGAAAAACCAGAAATTGCGAATAATTTGTATAGAGTTGGATGAAGCGCCATTACGCTTAAGGTACTCGAACCAATCGAACCCGTGCCGCCTAATATGCAAATGTTTTGAACCGTGGTTGAATCCAGGGGTGTATCACTTGTTGCTGCCACTAAGCCATCCACAACATATAGCAGAACGCAAACACAGGAAAGGCTGCGGTAAGACTATCAATTCTATCCATAACGCCTCCATGTCCGGGTAGCAGCTTTCCACTATCTTTGATGCCTGCGCAGCGTTTTACCATCGACTCATTCAAATCGCCCAAGGCAGAGACAGCGACAGTAATCACGCCAATAAGCACATGAATGCCAATTCGGGACGATTCAAACTGATAATGCATTGCTGCAAAGGCGATAATCGCAAAAGAGGCTGTTATCCCACCTGCTAAACCTTCAATAGATTTGCCGGGCGAAACATTAGGACGAAGCTTATGTTTACCAAACTTCACACCGACAAAGAAAGCTCCGATATCTGCAGCCCACACAATTCCGAGCACATAAAACAATAAAGATGCCCCGTAGTTTGGGTCTACCTCATATAAGCTAGTACGCAAACTTACAATGGCGACCCAAGTGGGTATTAAGGTGAGCACTCCGAAGGTGGCACGAATTACAATGCTGTCTTTCCAAAATTCACTGTATTTTGGGTAGGCTATTATCATAATTAAAGATAAGGCCCACCAGAAGGCAGCAAGCCAAAGGCAAAAAGCAAAAAGCGGGTGCAGCTCCCCTTGAACCCAAATAAATTCGGCTTCAACGGTGTAAATTAAAATACCGCAAAGAACAGCAATAAAGATGGTAAACCAAGCTTTAAAAAACCGAGAGCTTATGCCCGACATGTTTGCCCACTCGTAGGCACCTAAACAAATCACGCCAGCAACGGCGAGTTTAAAGCCCTCAATAGGCAAAAACAGAATTGCACATAGGGCTAATGGAGCTAAAATAACCGCAGTTATTATGCGCTGTCTTAACATGCTTTAGGCTCAATATCTTGAGTCATAATTTGTTCTCCGGTCAGTCCAAATCGGCGCTGACGCTGAGCAAAATCATCAACCGCTTTGGCAAAGAGTTCTTCACTGAAATCTGGCCAAAGGGTCTCTGTAAAATAAAATTCCGCATACGCACACTGCCACAACAAAAAGTTACTTACACGATGGTCTCCACCTGTGCGAATAAGTAAGTCTAACTCCGGCAATCCATCAGTGCTTAATGCTTCTTCAAATCTCTGTTCGTCAATGTCGTCTATGCTGATCTCATTAGCCGTAACTTGGCGCATCATCGTTTTTGCAGCATTGATGATATCCCAACGTCCACCGTAATTAGCAGCGATATTTAAAGTAAGTGCGCTGTTGCCTGAGGTCAAGCGTTCAGCTTCTGATATTTTAGCCTGCAGCTTAGTGTCGAAGGCACTTATATCGCCAATTACTTTGAGTTTTATATCGTTTTTATTAAGCTTTTTCACTTCGCTTTTCAGCACCAAGCTGAAAAGGTCCATTAAAACGCTCACCTCGTCTTTCGGCCGCTTCCAGTTTTCGCTTGAAAAGGCAAACAGCGTGAGCGAGTCAATACCGGTTCGACGGGCAAATCTCACAGACGCCCTCACCGCTTCTACCCCGGCTTTATGACCAAAAGTACGATGTTTATTGCGCTGCTGTGCCCAACGACCATTCCCATCCATGATAATAGCGACGTGCCGTGGGGTCTTTAAGCTGGTTAGGCCTGCAGTTTCTTGAGCAGCGTCAGCATTGTCCTTGTTCGACAAACTAAACTTCCATCAATTCTTTTTCTTTGTCGGCAAGCATGCCGTCAATGATTTTAATAAATTCGTTAGTCGCCGTTTGGATATTTTCTTCGCCTGCACGAGACTCATCTTCACTGATTTCTTTTTCTTTCAATAACTCTTTGATGTCGCTATTTGCGTCACGACGTATGTTTCGTACTGCAACACGGCCCTGTTCTGCTTCGTTACGTACTACTTTTATAAGGTCTTTGCGACGTTCTTCGGTGAGCGCAGGCATAGGAATGCGCATTGTTGAGCCAGCACTCATTGGATTGAGGCCAAGGTCTGACTGCATAATTGCCTTTTCTACTGCCTGCATCGCACTTTTATCAAAAACAGATACTGCCAAGGTACGGCTATCTTCTGCGATAACGTTTGCAACCTGCTTAAGCGGAGTGTCGGCGCCATAGTAAGGCACCATAATGCTGTCGAGTAAACTTGGATGGGCACGCCCAGTGCGGATTTTGCTCAACTGGCTCTTTAGAGCCGAAATACTTTTTTCCATGCGATCGCGCGCATCTAATTCAATTTCATCAATCATAAAATTCTCTTATTGTTCTAGTTTTTCTGGGTGACAAATTAAGGTGCCTTCGTTGTCGCCGAGCACTACCGACTTCAAACAGCCCGGTTTATTCATATTAAACACTCGAATAGGCATGTTGTGGTCGCGTGCAAGAGTGAAGGCGGATAAATCCATTACTTTTAATTCTTTCTCAAGTACCTCTTGATACGAAAGCTGACTCATTAGCACGGCATCTGGGTTTTTGACTGGATCTGAACTGTATACGCCGTCTACTTTTGTCGCCTTAAATACGGCATCTGCTTCAATTTCAATGCCGCGCAAACAAGCGGCTGAATCGGTAGTAAAAAACGGGTTACCAGTACCAGCCGCAAAAATAACCACTTTGCCCGATTTAAGCAAACTAATGGCATCGGTCCAATTGTAAGAATCACAAACACCATTAAGAGGAATGGCAGACATAAGACGTGCATTTACATAAGCTCGGTGCAGAGCGTCGCGCATTGCGAGTCCGTTCATCACAGTAGCGAGCATGCCCATATGATCACCGACTACACGGTTCATACCAGCTTTTGCCAAACCTTCACCGCGAAATAAATTGCCTCCTCCAATGACTAAACCGACCTCAATGCCAAGCTCGACAATTTCTTTGATTTCTTGCGCCATACGATCAAGCACTTTGGCATCAATACCAAAATTCTCATCGCCCATGAGGGCTTCACCCGAAAGCTTCAATAAAATCCGTCTGTATGCTGGTTTTGGCGAAATACTCATGTGTATCCTCTTTTGTTAATTATGTATGGGCGTGCTTAATGCCATGTGTCTTGAACAAAACCGGCCATAAAAAACAGCCATAAAAAAGCACCCCTATTGAGGTGCTTTATAGTGTATAGGAACATCGCGATTTGCAAAAGCGACTTGCTAAATTATTTATTAGCCGCAGCCATTTGAGCCGCTACTTCTGCAGCAAAATCTTCGCTTTTCTTCTCAATACCTTCGCCAACTTCAAAACGTACGAAGTTTACAACGTCAGCGCCGTGATTCTTAAGCAACTCAGCAACATTCATTGAAGGGTCTTTAACAAAAGGCTGGCCAGTTAAGCTTACTTCGCCAGTGAATTTCTTCATGCGGCCCATCACCATTTTCTCAGCGATTTCGGCAGGCTTACCAGACTGCATTGCAATCTCAAGCTGAATTTCTTTCTCTTTTGCCACCACTTCATCAGGCACATCAGATGGCTTAACAAACTGTGGACTAGAGGCCGCAATGTGCATTGCGATATCTTTAGCTAAGTCTTCGTCACCGCCTTGTAGAATTGCGATTACGCCAATTCTGCCGCCATGTACATAAGCACCAAGGTTGTCACCTTCAACAGTGATAACGCGACGAGGAGAGATGTTCTCACCAATTTTTGCAACAAGCGTATCGCGAATATCAGAAATGCTTGCACCTTCAAACTCAGCTGCATTTACTGCATCAATGTCGTTAAGGTTATTGCTTGAAGCAACGCTAATGACTTTTTGACCAAAGGCCAAGAAACCTTCGTCACGTGCTACGAAATCAGTTTCACAGTTAAGCTCTAGCATTGTTGCCTTGTTGCCATTAACGTGAGTTAAAATTACGCCTTCAGCCGCGATACGACCAGCTTTTTTAGCTGCTTTCGCTTGACCTGATTTACGCATATTTTCAATTGCTAACTCTACGTCACCGTCAGTTTCAACAAGTGCTTTTTTACAATCTAGCATGCCGGCGCCTGTGCGCTCGCGTAATTCTTTAACCAGTGCTGCTGTCACTGCCATTGTTCTTTCCTCAAATTTTAATTCATAAAAAGGAGACGCGGAGTCTCCTTATCAAAGTTTGTTGCGTTAAAGTCTTATTCGCCTTCAACCACAAATTCGTCAGATGCGGCTGCAGCTGCATCGCCGTCACGGCCACGCATGATTGCGTTAGCAGCAGCGTCGGTATATAAACCGATTGCACGAATTGCGTCATCGTTACCTGGAATGATGTAATCAACACCATCTGGGTTCGAGTTAGTATCAACAACAGATACCACTGGAATACCAAGGTTACGCGCTTCAGTGATTGCGATGTGCTCATGGTCAGCGTCGATTACGAAGAGAACATCTGGCAAACCGCCCATGTCTTTAATTCCGCCTAAGCTGCTTTCTAGCTTAGTCATTTCGCGCTGAAGCAATAACACTTCTTTTTTAGTTAATTTGTCAAAGGTGCCGTCTGTGCTTTGTGTTTCTAGCTCTTTTAAACGGTTGATTGACTGACGAACTGTTTTCCAGTTAGTCAACATACCGCCTAACCAGCGCTTGTTTACATAGTACTGACCACACTTTAGTGCAGATTCTTTGATTGCTTCACCCGCTGCACGCTTGGTGCCAACGAACAAAATTTTACCTTTACGGTTAGATACACTTGTTAAAAACGAAAGTGCTTCGTTAAAAAGCGGAACCGTTTTTTCAAGGTTGATGATATGAACTTTGTTACGAGCGCCAAAAATGAATTGAGCCATTTTTGGGTTCCAGTAACGAGTTTGGTGTCCGAAATGCACGCCCGCTTGGAGCATGTCACGCATTGATA
>CAYQMI010000036.1:25252-30122 GCA_964418575.1 uncultured Glaciecola sp. | reverse complement strand
GAGTGTTATCCATCAAGATTTGCGGTGTAGTCCATTCTTTTATGTAGTATTCGAGTTATCAGAATGTTATCAATATCGTTCAAATAAATGAGGTATTTGTGAAAATAATCGTTCAAATTGGTGTAGTTGTGCTAATGCTATTTCTTAATACGGGGTGCGTTACTACATCTACTTATGGCGCAACTTTTAGTCCAATAGAATCTACATCAGATACATACAGTTTGAAGATTTATTATGGTGGCCCGCCTCCTCAATTTGCAAATTCAATTGATTTCCAAGAAGGAACTGAATCTGCACTATATGAAAAAGCTATGGAGTTTATTGCGGCTAACCCCGAATTTAAAAGTTACAAAGTAGTAAATATAGAACATAGCCACATCCCTTCGTATTATGAGTATAAGGTTAAATTTCTTCGAGAGTGAAGCTAACAAAAACACTAACCCGAGATTGCCAAGAGCGGCCAACGCTGGCTATGTAAGGGGTTAGGCGCCATACTCTCTTCAAAAAAAGGCAGCTTCTATGGAAAATGACAACGCAATGGATTTAGTCTCGATCGCGAATGAGCTAGAAGAATTTATCCAATCGTGCGTACCCGACAGTTCAAGAGTCAGTAAGTATGGCGGAACACTTTTCACTCTAAAGCCAGAAGAAAAAGAAGGTCAGTTTTGTGGCGTGTTTATTTATTCGGCGCATGTTCAATTGTCATTTAGCAATGGACCACAGTTAAAAGACGAATGCAAAATGCTCAAAGGTTCTGGCAAATACAGAAGGCATATTAATTTTAAAAGTGCAGATCAAATCGACTACGCTTATCTCAAAGAGCTAATATGCCAAGCAGCAAGGTTTTAATACCTATGGTGCCTAAAAAAACACTTAAATCGATCGCCGAAAGCGGTCTCACTGGGTCAATCATATTGCGCGCGCATTGTAATTGCCCCTTAGCTTAGAAGTTAGCTATTTTGAGGGAATAATGAACGTCGAGTATAAGATAAATAAACGGATAACTCCGGACCAATTTATAGCACTTCTTTCTTCATCTACCTTAGGAGATAGAAGGCCAATTGATGATTTAGAGTGCATCAAAGGTATGCTTGATAATAGCAATTTATGCGTTTCAGCTTGGTTAGAGAATGAGTTGATTGGCGTTGCTAGATGTATGACAGATTTTAATTATGCATGTTACCTATCCGATTTAGCGGTGTCTCAAAAATATCAAAATTTAGGTGTTGGCAAATCTTTGCAAAAACACGTGCAGTCTCAATTGGGCCCTCGATGTAAGTTAATTCTGATATCTGCACCTAACGCCAATTCATATTATGAGCACATTGGATTCACAAATAACGCAAGATGTTGGGTAATAGAGCGCGATTCACAAATCAGTAGCTAACAAAAAAATTCGAGCGAACACTGGCAAGACCGGACAATCAGTTTATCAGGGTTAAATTGTGGGTAAAACAACGCCTAAGTTGTTTGGAAAGAGAAGTCTCAGAATAGAATATAAATTTAGCTGCCACACCCGCTGCTAGGACGCTGGCTTTCAATACGCATTGAAATGACGAAAGTTAATATATGTCCGCAGGCGCCAAGGGATTTAATCAAGCAGCGCTCAAGTAAAGATTAATACCACGTAAGGCGAAACCACTATTTTCTATCTTATACTCGCTCTAATCGCATTTGCTGCCAACTCTGTACTGTGCCGCTTGGCACTTGCATCTGGCGAAATTGATCCCGCTAGCTTTACCACAATTCGTTTGGTATCAGGCGCGGTCACGCTGATGCTAATTTTGCTCTTTAAAACACAGGGCTTTAAAGCCTTGTCACAATCAAAGTCGAAGGGCTCATGGATTGGTGCGCTGGCTCTTTTTGCTTATGCGCTGGGCTTTTCTTACGCGTATATTGAACTAGACACCGGCACAGGCGCTTTAATATTGTTTGGCAGTGTGCAGGTCTCGATGATTGCTTTTGGGTTGTTTAAAGGTGAGCGCTTTAATGCATGGCAGTGGTGTGGATTGAGTACCGCGTTAGTTGGTCTTTTATATTTGCTGTGGCCAAGTATTTCAACACCTTCATTTGCAGGCGCTGTTATTATGATAGGAGCGGGCCTCGCTTGGGGCGTTTATTCTATTATAGGTAAGGGCAGCAAAAATGCTTTAGCCGACACTGCTTTTAACTTCCTGCGAAGCTGCGTATTACTTGCGCCTTTGTTGGTTCTGACATACGCCAAATTAGAATTTAGTTTCTACACCCTAGTTTTAGCGATCCTTTCAGGTGCCATAGCCTCTGGGCTGGGTTACGCGGTTTGGTACACTGTGTTGCCCCGCATTAGTTCAATGAATGCAGCCGTGGCGCAATTAAGCGTACCTGTTATAGCGGCATTAGGTGGCTTACTCTTTGTTGATGAACAAATTACCCTGCGTTTGGTCATTGCTTCAACTTTAGTGCTCGGCGGCGTTTATATTGTAATCAAGCTAAAAACAAAAGTTCGATAAAATACACACTGAGCACTTTTTGTGCATTATTTGAGCGTTACCAAGTTTTTAGGATTCTATAAAAATCACATAATTACAAAAGCTTACACATAATTATGAAATTTTATTGAATTATTTATGAACTTATCGCAAACTCTTCTCGTCAAAAAATTGACGCAACAAATCTCGCACATTAATAATAGCCAAGCGGCGTCAGCTTGGTATAAAAATAAAGGTAGTAACGTGCAAATTTCTCGTCTTTTATTTCGAGTGTTTTTTACAGTTTTAGTGGGTGCTTACGCCCTGGTTATGTTTGAGTTTATCGATTTATCTTATATAGAAATCGAGTTTAATATCAGCCCAGAAGTATTAATTATGTCTATCTTGGCCAGCCTATTTGTGTATTTATACGTGCGCAAATCAAAATTATGACGAGAATAACAACTCTGTAGTTTGCAGATATTCTTAAGTTATTTCTGCTAATTTATGCATCAGTGCGCCTTATTGTTTAACATCAAGGTGCGCTTGCTCATCGCTGTGCTACACTATCTGCAATTATTTTGATAAAGGTTCATGCAGCGCATGGTTTTGCTGTTTATATATGTTTTTATTGCTTTAGGCTTTTCGTTTTTATGCTCAATTGCAGAAGCCGTCATTTTAAGCGTTTCACAAGCCTACATCTCATTACTAGAAAAAGAAGGCCGCCCATCTGGAGCGCTGTTATCCAAGTTAACAAGCGATATTAATCAGCCTTTATCGGCTATTCTTACGCTTAATACTTTTGCGCATACTATGGGTGCCGCGGGTGCTGGTGCGCAAGCAGCAAAAGTGTTTGGCGATACCTACCTAGGTATTATTTCAGCCGTTCTTACTATGCTTATTTTGGTCTTTTCAGAAATCATTCCAAAGACTTTAGGCGCAACTTTTTGGCGTCCACTTTCACCTGCGACTGCGTATTTTCTAAAATACTTGATCATCGGCCTTTATCCTTTTGTGAAGATGTCGCAAAAGCTCACAAGCGGCTTTACTGAAGAGAGTCCGTTAAAGGGCCTCAGTCGCAGTGAATTGTTAGCGATGGCAGAGCTTTCGGGTAAAGAAGGCCAATTAGCGCAGCAAGAATCTGCGTTTTTGCAAAACCTGCTAAGCCTACATGAGCTTAAAATCAAAGACGCGATGACTCACCGTACGGTAGTGTTCTCTCTCTCAGACCAAACAACCGTGTCTGAGTTTGTTAGCGAATATCAAAACAACCCATTTTCTCGTATCCCAATTTATGAGAACGCTGAAAGTGAACACATCACTGGCTACGTTTTGCGTACTGATTTGTTGATTGCTGCGGCGAATGGAAGAGGTGAGGCTAAGCTTGCTGAGTTTGTTAAAACCATGGTCACCTTGTTAGGTGACATGCCACTAGCAGCAACCTTTGATCACTTCGTCAATTCTAGAGTCCATGTACTTTTAGTGGTCGACGAATACGGTGGTTTAGAGGGCATTCTTACCCTAGAAGATTTGCTAGAAAGTCTATTAGGGGTTGAAATAGTCGATGAACACGACACCACTGTGAGTATGAAAAAGCTGGCAAAAGTGATGTGGCGCCGTAGAGAAAAGAAAATAATGTCTCAGCGCAAAGACCCTAACGCCGAAAATCATTCTAAAAAATAGAAAGATTAAGCCTATTTATTGCCATTTTCTTTTTAATTTATAGGTGTATATTTGTTTCAAAGCTTAGCAATAAGCCAACAAGCAAATACTTACACTTACATCGAGGATTAGAAAATGAATACATTACTTTCACAACTATTTGTTAAAAACACATCTTTTGCTCCACTCGCACTTCGCTTAGTTGCTGGCGTCATTTTTGTCGCTTATGGTTCACAAAAGCTCTTTGGCTGGTTTGGTGGTTATGGCTTAGAAGGAACCGGACAATGGATGGCTTCTATCGGTTTAGAGCCTGGCTACTTGATGGCCTTGATGGCAGGCAGCGCAGAGTTTTTTGGCGGCTTAGCCCTCATCGCTGGGGTTCTTATTCGCCCTACAGCAATAGCGTTAGCCTTAACCATGCTAGTGGCGATTATTACAGTGCACTTACCCAATGGTTTGTTTATGGCAAATAATGGTTATGCATTTGCCTTAGCATTAATGGCAATGTCGGCATCACTTGCGGTTTCTGGTGCGGGTGCGGTTTCAGCCGACAATTTCATTGCAAATTTACGTGATGAAAAAAAATCATCAAACTCAGGTAGCGCAACAGCGACAGCATAATAGGCTCTCTACTTCCTAAGCCTTATCAATACAGATTGATAAGGCTTAGTCCATCTCGTTTAAGCCAAGTCAGCTAAAATGTACTCCCAAGTAGTTACATGCTGATGAAATTTCTCTTTTAAAGCTTTTGTAACCTCATC
>CAYQMI010000036.1:0-25152 GCA_964418575.1 uncultured Glaciecola sp. | reverse complement strand
TGTTGCACTATGGCGCTAGCATACCCCATGGTTTCAAAAGTACTAAGATGAAGCTGCTGAAACACAGCTTCACGAGCTTGTAAGCGCGGATCTACAAATCTGTCGTCTTGCATTGACCTTACTCTGTTTAAGTCATTTTACGAGGGTTAATATTATCAATATTTTTAATAAGCTGCAGTACCAAGGCGCATAAATCACTCGTGTAAGTGCTAAGTTATCGCTACAGTCATAATTGTGCAGATGCTTGTGCAATATTGAGCCAATTTTACATGACAAAGTCTCATAAATAGTGGCAACTTATACAAAGATAACTACACTGATGGTTGGCTTAACGTATAGCGCCTTTTACAATGGTCCAAGCGCTATTTTTGGAAGAGCACGTGCCTGACAATAATACAGAAAAACCACTCCCCGCAATTGTCGATGTTGAAGCAAGTGGCTTTGGTTCGCAAAGCTATCCCATTGAAGTGGGTATTGCGCTGCCTGATGGTAAGCGATTTTGTAAACTCATCAAGCCTTTTAAACATTGGCAATATTGGGACAAAAGCGCTGAAAAGCTTCACGGTATAAAATATCAAGAGCTTGTGGAATATGGTGAGGAGCCTGTCGCGGTCTGTTTAGCTATTAATCAATTTGTGCAAGAACGCACTTTATATTCTGACGGCTGGGTGGTTGATCATCCATGGCTAGTAAAACTATTCGCGCAATCTGCTATTCCCATGACTTTTCGTATTTCGGCACTAGAGATGGTGCTCAGTGAGTCGCAAATGGCAATATGGGATGATGAAAAAAAGCGAGTTGCGTTGGCTTCCGGTATGGCAAGGCACAGAGCAAGCAGCGACGCCTATATTATTCAGCAAACCTATCTACGCACGCAGATGCGAATGCATCATAGCCAATAGTTATATGCGCATCTTTTTAGTCAATGGTATACTTGCGTCAAGTTGAGTGCATGCGCGCTCACTATTCTTGTTTAAATAATCTGTCGTACATTCAACAAAGAGATATGCATGAAAGCACTCGATATTAAAGGGCTTAAAAAGACCTATGCTCGCGGCGTAATGGCGCTTAAAGGGATTGACCTAGTTGTTGAGCAAGGTGATTTTTTTGCACTACTGGGGCCAAATGGAGCGGGCAAGTCTACTACTATCGGGATCATATGTTCCCTAGTAAACAAATCCTCGGGCGATGTAAGTGTATTTGGCTTTGACTCGGTAAAAGACGAAGTTGACGCAAAGTCATGCATTGGTTTAGTGCCGCAAGAATTCAACTTCAATCAGTTCGAAACCTTGATGCAAATTGTGGTGAATCAGGCGGGCTATTATGGTGTGCCAAGAGATGTCGCGAAAACTCGCGCCGAGAAATACCTTAAGCAGCTCGAACTTTGGGATAAGCGAAACGCTCGCGCACGCGAGTTGTCTGGCGGCATGAAGCGCCGCTTAATGATTGCCCGAGCGCTCATGCATGAACCTAAAATGTTGATTTTAGATGAACCAACCGCAGGCGTGGATATTGAAGTGCGCCGCAGCATGTGGAGCTTTTTAAAAGAGATAAACCAACAGGGTATTACTATTATTTTAACTACCCACTATTTAGAAGAAGCGGAAATGCTTTGTCGTAACATAGCCATTATCGACAAGGGTGTTATTGTTGAAAATACAAGCATGAAAGCGCTGCTCTCTACGCTAAATGTTGAAACCTTTATTTTTGATGTAGCTGATGGCGCCAGCCAAATCCGTATCCCAGAGTTTGAAACCCGGGCCAGCGATGAGCAAACCTTAGAGGTAGACGTGCCAAAAGAAACCGGTCTAAACTCGGTTTTTGAACAGTTCTCACAACAAAATGTAAAAGTCATGAGTATGCGAAATAAAGCGAATCGTTTAGAAGAACTGTTTGTGCGCTTAATGGAATCAGGAAAAGCGAATGCGCAGGAGGCTGATGCATGAGTTCTCGCAACTATGTCGCATTAAAAACTATTTGGATTAAAGAGTGCACGCGCTTTTTAAGAATTTGGGTGCAAACCCTTGTGCCTCCTGCCATCACAATGTCTTTATATTTTGTTATTTTTGGTAACTTAATTGGCAAGCGAATTGGTGAAATGGGCGGCTTCACGTATATGGAATTCATCGTTCCAGGTCTTATTATGATGTCGATTATTACCAATGCGTATTCCAACGTGTCGTCGTCATTTTTTAGTGCAAAATTTCAACGTAACGTGGAAGAGCTACTGGTCGCACCGGTACCCACTTGGGTGATTATTATGGGCTTTGTTGGCGGTGGTGTGGCAAGGTCAATTATTATTGGCGTGATTGTTACCTGCGTATCGATGTTCTTTGTGGATGTGCAAATCCATAACTTTTTAGTCATTGTTATTACTCTTATTCTCACCGCGACCTTATTCGCAACGGCGGGTCTTATTAACGGTATTTACGCTAAAACATTTGATGAAATTAGCATTATTCCAACTTTTATATTAACGCCATTAACTTATTTAGGCGGGGTGTTTTACTCGCTCACTTTATTACCTGACTTTTGGCAAACCGTTAGTCAAGCTAACCCTATCGTGTATATGGTCAACGGCTTTCGCTTTGGGTTTTTAGGTGTGTCTGATGTCAACTACTTGGTGTCGATAGGATTACTGCTTGGTTTTAATGTGATTTTGTTCAGTGTTGCTTACCGCCTGTTGAAAAAAGGCGTGGGAATTCGCAGCTAAATGTCATCACAAGTACGTGAGGTAATAAGCAAGCAAGTATCGGTGCACGACGACTTGCTTAGCTTGGTAAATAAACACAAAGTTAATGATTTTAAGCGACCAATAGCTGAGCATACTCAACAAGCCTTCGACCAAGCCATGAGTTGGCTGGGTGACTGGCAGGGCGACGTGATATTAGATGCCTGTTGCGGTGTTGGTGAGAGTACCCTCAACATTGCCAAAAATAACCCAAATGCTCGGGTTATAGGCGTAGATAAGTCAGCGCAGCGCCTAGACAAGCACCAGTATTATGCAAAAAAAAATGAGAAAGGCGCAGCCACTGCCAATAACTATTTAATTTTGCAGGCCGATTTGAATGACTTCTGGCGCTTACTTGCTCAAATGCTCAATGATAGTGATAAAAGCATAAAATGGCGCCTGCTCAAACAATACATTCTCTACCCAAACCCTTACCCTAAAAAGTCTCAAGTGGGTAAACGCTGGCATGCAAGCGCGGTGTTCCCGTCAATTATAGCGTGTTGCAAGAATATTGAGCTGCGTTCGAACTGGCAGATTTACGTGCAAGAGTTTGTTAATGCCGCCGAACAATACGGCGTTGATATGAAGCTTAGTTCAATAGCGCAAGATGAGGCATATAGCCCAATTACGCCATTTGAGCGCAAATATTCCGATGCGGGTCAGGCATTATGGATGGCGAGTACTTTTTCAGCAGGATGCGATAAATAAAAGCCCTGACCATATAGGATGTTCATTGCTTCAACCGCTTGCAGGGTATCTTCATCTTCAATATGTTCAGCAATAAGTTTGCACTGATATTTATCGCATAGCGCTTTGTATTTTTCTAGTGTGGCGCGACCCTGTTCAGTGCGAGCTTGTTCTTTAATCACATCGGCTTTTACTTTGATGGCATCTATGCCGGATGCAATTACCGCAACTAAGCCTTCACTGCATTCGTCTATTTCATCGATCGTTACATGAAGATTAGGCATGTCTTTGATGAGCTTACCTAAGGGGATCAGATTATCTTTTACGCTGGAGAAATGGAGCTCCACTCCGCACAAACCTTTTGAGCTAGATTTACAAAGGTCTTGAATGGTCTTTAGTAAACAAGCGTCTTCTAAATCTGAGCTAAATAAGTTAATGGACCAGCTCATTTGACGCGGCCCGCAATAGGCTTTGGATAGCTCTAAGATGCGCGACGTCATATCGGCCGCTTCATCATTGCTTTGAACAATATATAAAAACTCGTCAGGTAAGATGACATGTTGCTTGTCGTCGAGCAGACGCGCTAAACACTCATAGCGATAAACACGATGATTGGCGAGCGTGAATATAGGCTGGTAAAACGGCACTATGTGCTCAAGAGTAACGCTACGACTTGCTAGTTGCGGCTGCAAAACTGTTCCTGCTTAAAAAATAATCTATATCTAGGTTATCAGTCCAAAATCTCAAGTCTTTAGTAAAATACACACATTTAATGATAAAAACTCAGCCGTTTTTGGTAAAATCCAGCAAATTGGGTTAAAGTGCCGAACTCGGCATTAGGCGGAATTTCCTCTTGGCAAAAGCAGAAGTCAGTTTAGAACACCTCTTCAGAGTGTTTACTAAACCCGAACACGACGACTCAACATTGGCAAAAATAGAACGTCATCTTTCAGATAACGTGTCTGATTTTTTGTCTCAGCATGTGGTCGCCAAAAAAACATCTCTCGAAGAAATTGAAAAAGACTTCTCAAGCGCGCATGTGCCCGATTCGCCAGAATTTGTATCCAGTCACGCAGAGGCACTACTCGACAAGCTAGTTGCTCATTCCGTTAATACCTATGCGCCAACTTTTATTGGTCATATGACTTCTGCGCTTCCATACTTTCATCTCCCGCTTTCAAAGCTGATGGTGGGCTTGAATCAAAACTTGGTGAAAATTGAGACATCAAAAGCCTTTACGCCGCTTGAGCGTCAGACTTTGGGCATGATGCATAACCTCATTTATCAGCAAGATGAAGCCTTTTACGACACCTACCTGCATAGCGCAGAGGATTCTCTTGGTGCGTTTTGTTCTGGCGGTACTATTGCGAATATCACCGCGCTTTGGGTTGCTCGTAATTTAGCTTTGGGCCCTCAGCAAGGTTTTTCTGGCATCGCCAAAGCTGGTCTTGCAGCGGCTTATCGTCATTACAATATTAATAATCTTGGTTTGATGTCTTCGCGCAGGGGGCATTACTCTCTGGGCAAAACCGTAGATGTTTTAGGCATTGGGCGCGACAATATGCTCACCATCGATAGTCCCAAACAAATCTTGCAGGCTGAAAAAGCGCTTGAATTTGGTAAAGCCTATCAAGAGCAGGGTAATAAACTGCTCGCCATTGTGGGGATTGCTGGCACAACAGAAACCGGTCATGTTGACCCACTCGATGAACTCGCTGATGTCGCAAAGGAGCTAGGCTGTTGGTTTCATGTGGATGCGGCGTGGGGCGGAGCAACTCTGTTCTCGCAAAACCACCGTCATAAGCTTAAAGGCATTGAAAAAGCGGACTCAGTTACAATAGATGCACATAAACAAATGTATGTGCCGATGGGCGCTGGCATGGCTATATTTAAAAATCCAAAATCTAGTAATGCGGTGCGCCATCATGCTCAGTATATTTTGCGCCAAGGCTCTAAAGACTTAGGTGCAACCACTTTAGAAGGCTCTCGCAACGGCATGGCGATGATGGTGTATTCATCGTTCCACATTTTGGGGCGACGTGGGTACGAGCTGTTAATTGACCGTGCCATAGGCATGGCGCAAAGCTTTGCAAAAATGATAGATGCCCACCCTAGCTTTGAGCTAATGACATCCCCGGTGCTATCGATTATGACCTATCGACTGCGCCCTGCAGCGCTCGAGGGCTTAGAGCAGTTAACTGCCAACGAACAGGCTTTAATAAACGAGCAGCTCGATGAGTTAACCGTGTTAGTTCAAAAGCAGCAGCGCGAAGCAGGAAAATCCTTTGTATCGCGCACGCGGATTGAAATTGAAAAATATCATAATGCAGCAGTGACCGTGTTTAGGGTTGTGCTAGCAAACCCGCTTACTACTGAGCAAGACCTCGAGGCTATTTTGCAAGAACAGCTTCGCATAGCCGAGCAACATGCTGTTTGGCAGCATTTGCTGGGTGAGCTTAAGCAGGTAAAAAGCGCTTAGTTAATTTTTTAGTTTTCGTGATACTTTTGCGATAAATCTCCTTCATTATTTACCAAAGTGAATAGAAAGCGGCGTCAGTCCGGTCTATTCATTTAGCTAACTTGCGTCTGCAATTTAAGGTAAATAGAGGAAATGGACATGACCGACTCAGTGCTGGTAGTAGAGGATGACACCGATATTGCAACGCTTATACAGGTTAACTTATCGGAACTGGGGCTGGTGATGGAGCATCATGAAGATGGTCAAAGTGGCTTAAACGCAGCATTAAACAATTCCTATTCTTTGGTTTTGCTAGATGTGATGCTGCCTTCCTTGGGCGGACTTGATATTTGTCGAAAGCTTAGGGAGCGAAAACCTGAACAAGCCATTTTGATGTTGACTGCTAAGAATTCAGAAACAGACCGAGTACTAGGACTAGAGCTCGGTGCTGATGACTATATGACAAAACCCTTCAGCATTCGTGAACTTCAAGCAAGAGTGCGCGCGCAAATTCGCAAGGTAAATATTCTTAAAGACGCCCGCGAAAATCAGAGTTCGCCATCGGATTGCATTGAGTTAGGCAGTATCAAAATTGTGAAGCAAACCCGTGAAGTATTCTGCGATAATCGCGCAATAGAGCTTACTGCAACTGAGTTCGACCTTTTATTTCACCTTATGCAACACCCAAATCAAGTGTTTTCACGCGCTCAACTCTTGGAGTCTGTCTGGGGTTATCAGCATAGCGGCTATGAGCATACGGTAAATTCTCACATCAATCGATTACGCTCAAAAATTGAAAAAGACGCAACCCAACCAGACTATGTGCAAACGGTTTGGGGTGTTGGCTACAAATTTAATAAACAGCAAGGGGTATAGAATGCGAATGCCTACTCTGTGCTTTTATCAACGTCTTGCTATTTCCTTAGTTGCGGGTTTCTTTTTGGTTAGTGCTTTGTTAGCCGTTGCCTCGAGCCACCTGCAAACTGCAATTCAGCGTGAGGGCGAGCAGCGTTTGCATCTGGAGCTTGCCGGGCACTTAGTGCAGGACAATCCTCTTTTGAAAACTGGTGTGTACGATTACGCCGCCCTTAAAAACTTATTTCACACTTTAATGTTGCTAGGACCTAGTTTCGAGTTTTACTTTTTAGGCCCTCAGGGCGAGATATTAGCTTACTCGGCAAAAAGCGAAGAGGTGCTTAGAGAGCAAGTTGATTTAACTCCAGTAATACAATTAATCGACAGTAGTGAAAGCTTGCCACTTTATGGTGATGATCCAAAGTCTGAAGACAACAGCAAAATATTTTCAGCTGCCCCAGTGCTAAACGACGAGCAACTGCAAGGCTATTTATATGTGATAATCGGTGGTAGCCAGTACGATTCTATTATCGACAGCATTCAAAAAAGTAAGGGCGTGCAGCAATTTGCAATGATTGTTGCTGCTGGTATGGTATTTCTATTGTTTGCACTATTGCTCTTATTTAGGTTGTTAACCGCACCATTGAAGCGCTTAAGCGATGACATGGATGTGTTTCGTGCTAACGGTTTTGACCTTGCTGCATCGGAGGTTGCGCTCCAGCCATGGCGCAATGATTCGCGAAATGAGGTTCAGCGACTCGGCTTTTCATTTAATGAAATGCTCAAGCACATTGATAAGCAATGGCAACAAATTCGCGATACCGATGCTCAGCGCCGCTCTCTTCTTGCAGATTTAAGCCACGATTTGAGAACACCTTTGGCAAACTTGCAGGGTTATATTGAAACTCTCGCAATTAGAGGACCTAGCTTAGGCCCTGGCGAACAAAAACGTTTTGTTGATATTTCCCTTAAAAACCTTCACAACTTAAAACGCTTGATTGATCAAATTTTTGAGCTGGCTTATTTAGAAAGTGGTCACGTTAACATTAAACAAGAAGCTTTTTTGTTAAGCGAACTGGTGCATGATATTGCCGCTAAATTTGCTATTAAGGTGAAAGAAAAGAATATTAATTTGAGGGTATCGGTAAATGCAGACAATGCCTATGTATGCACTGATATTGAGAAGCTTGAGCGAGTACTCACAAACCTTATAGATAATGCCATAAGGCATACGCCAGAGAACGGTAGCATAGAGTTAAGTGTCTATAATACTGGAGATAGAGTGGGAGTTAGCGTGATTGATTCTGGTATTGGCATTGCTAAAGAAGAGCTGGAGCGTATTTTCGATGCGCGATATCAAGCGAGCAATTCAGAGCGAGATGCGTGCACGCACGTTGGTTTAGGCTTGGCAATCAGTCAAAAGCTGATTGCTCTGTTCAACTCAAAACTAGAAGTTGAGAGTGAACTAGGCTGCGGCACTAGCTTCAGCTTTACCCTAGCTAAAGCTTAGCCGCTAGCTTAAAATTTAAACCCGCTCAGGCTTAATCAATATTTAACTCTTTGAGTTTGCGCGTGAGCGTATTGCGACCCCAGCCCAAACGTTTTGCAGCCTCTTGCTTGTGGCCATGAGTATGTTTAAGCGCACAATCGAGCAGTATGCGTTCAAAATCTATTTGTGCTTCATCTAGAATGTCGTTTTTGCCCGCTAAAAGCTGTTTGTCTGCCCAGTTTGATAACAACACTGTCCAGTCATCTAGTTCACTCGCCTGTTCAACTTCAGCGGTAGTTGTGGTTAATTCAGGAGGAAAATCATTTGGCAAAATCTCTTGGCCGCTTGCCATTACTGTGAGCCAGCGACAGGTATTTTCAAGCTGCCTTACGTTTCCAGGCCATGCTAACTCGGTTAGTTTCTTAGATGCGCTTTTCGATAAACTTTTCATTTCTACGCCGAGCTCTTGAGACGCTTTCGCTAAAAAGTGTTGAGCTAACAACGGAATGTCTTCGCGGCGTTCATTAAGTGATGGAATATGAATGCGAATGACGTTTAGTCGATGATACAAATCTTCTCGAAATTTACCCTCAGCAACGCGTTTTTCAAGGTTTTGATGGGTAGCAGCAATAATTCTTACGTCGACCGACACTGGATTATGACCACCAACGCGATAAAATTGACCGTCTGCTAATACTCTTAAAAGTCGCGTTTGCACATCAATAGGCATATCCCCAATTTCATCGAGGAATAAGGTGCCGCCATTGGCTTGTTCAAAGCGCCCTTGGCGCGCATTTTGTGCGCCTGTGAACGCGCCTTTTTCATGACCAAAAAGCTCAGACTCTACCAAGTCAGCCGGTATTGCAGCCATGTTTATTGCCACAAATGTTTGCTTTGAGCGCGGGCTGTGCTTGTGCAATGCTTGCGCGACTAACTCCTTACCAGTGCCTGATTGACCGTTAATTAATACGCTAATTGATGAGCGCGAAAGCCTACCAATTGCTCTAAAGACTTCTTGCATGGCGGGCGCTTCGCCAATGATTTCTTTGCTAGGGTTAGCAGTATCTGATTGTTGCTTACTGTTTGCTTCGCCGGCATGTTCAAGGGCTCTTTTTATCAGTTCAATCGCGTCATCAATATCAAAGGGTTTTGGTAAATATTCAAATGCTCCTCCTTGATATGCGTTTACTGCGCTATCTAAATCTGAATGTGCAGTCATGATGATCACAGGCAGTTCAGGAAAATGATCGTGTACCCGCTCAAGCAAAGTCATGCCGTCCATTTGCGGCATGCGAACATCCGATATAATGACTTGTGGCGCTTGACCAGATTCAATCTGTAACAGCACATCCTCTGGATTACCAAAACTCATACAGCCTATTTGTGCAGCTTTTAGCGCCTTTTCTAATACCCATCTTATCGAGCTATCGTCGTCGACTATCCAAACAGGTTCAATCATTGGTGTTCGTCCTTCATTAAGATTGGAAAGTGGAGGGTGAATTCGGTGTAGCCCGGAAAGCTTTCAACGTCAATTTTCCCTTGATGGTGATCGGCCAGTGTTTGTGCAATCGATAGGCCTAATCCTGAGCCTTTTTGTTTACTCGTTACCATTGGGTAAAAGAGCGTGTCTTTTAACTCAACCGGCACACCAGGGCCATTGTCGATTACACTGATCAAGGCGCATAAATTATGGCGCTTCCCTTTGATCACGCATTGACGTTCAATTCGGCTTCTAAAACCAATTACAGGTCGCTCTACTTTGGCACTTTTGAGTGCTTGGCTAGCGTTCCTTGCAATGTTTAACAATGCCTGCTGCAGCATATCTGGGTCGGCGTAGAGCTCAGGAATAGAGGGGTCGTAGTCTCTTTCAATATGAATTGAATAAGACGCATCAGCGCTGATCACCGTTCGTACTTTTTCTATAATTTCGTGCACATTGCACACGCGCTTTTGTGGCAAGGAATTAGGCCCAAGCAGCCTATCTACTAATGTACGTAAGCGGTCGGCTTGGTCAATAATCATTTGTGTGAATTCGTTATGAGCTGGGTCGGTAAGTTCTTTTCCCAATAGTTGAGCCGCACCGCGTATTCCGCCCAGAGGATTTTTTATTTCATGAGCTAACCCTCGAATTAGCTCCCTCGCAGCCATTTGTTGAGCATATTGCTGAGTTTCTTGCGACATTTTGCGCTGCTTATCGATGGGCAATATTTCAATGAGTAATGACCTATGCTCGTCGCTTGAGAGCAAAGTCGCTTGCAAATCAACCATGATGCTTCTGCCGTCCTTAAAGCAAAGCTGAAGTTCTGATTCAGTAAACTCCTCGCCTAACTTCAATGCATTGATAAAGCGTTCTTTGTTGAAGCTATCTGGAATAAAAAATTCATCGAGAGGGCGATCAATAGCCTGGCTTAAGCCAGTCTCTAAAATATTCAAACCGCCGTCGTTGATATAATTGACGTGCAAAGGCTCATCCACCACGATCACCGCAGTTTTCATCGAGTGTATGAGTTGATGTAAATCTATATTAGTGTTGATTCGCGACATACCTGTTAGCCTAACGCACTTTAATGGTGCAAAGCATCAATATGTCGCATTGTGACCTAATTCAATATTTCACGCAATTGTTGTTGAGAGTAGTTTTAACTACTTGTTTTTATTGCGTTTAATTAATTGACTGTCGAATCATCACAGACGCTTGATGCAAGTGCAGCGTTCTTTGTTCTGACGATGCAATTACCTTGCCCTTGTTGTCAGTAAATAGAACGGTATAGGTATGAGTGCCTCGGTCGATGTTCTCTAAGTTAAAAACGCCAGAAGTTGAGGAATACTGCTGACCGCCGAAGTCTAACAAATAGTTGCCTTGTGCCTGTGGTTCAATGCGAGTCGCTATACGAATGTCACCATTGTTGTTACGTAAGGTGGCATCTGGCGCTGGCGTCATTATATTTAAGCGATAGTTAACGCCATCATTATCTTGTCCAGAGGAAAGGGGAGGAAGTGGCTTTACTGGTACCGATTCAATAGTCGACGAGCCTGAAAGCTCTAATTCTTCTGCACCTGCCGTAGGCGTATCGCTGTATGTGACCGTGCCGTCTTTATTTACGGTTTTGTAAACTTGCGTTTGTGCCGCACCTGAAAACGCCCAGCCTGTTAAACTTAGTGCCAAAACAATCGTTGTTAAGAATATATTGCGCATAGAGTCACTCCGTTAGTCCTTTCGCATTAATTGTAACAGGTGTTTGTCTTATTGAAATGAAAAAAGCCTGCATAAGCAGGCTTTTGTATCAATACATCAGAGTGGCTAAATATTAGCAGCTGTAATACATATCAAACTCTAATGGATGCGTAGTCATATTAACTGCTTGAACTTCTTCAGACTTAAGCTCAATGTAAGCGTCAATCATTTCGTCGCTCATAACGCCACCAGCGGTCAAGAACGCGCGGTCCTCATCTAGTGCAGCTAGTGCTTGTTCTAGTGAACTAGCAACTTGTGGAATTAACGCAGCTTCTTCCGCAGGTAAATCGTACAAGTCTTTATCCATTGAATCGCCAGGGTGGATCTTGTTTTTGATCCCATCAATGCCAGCCATAAGCATTGCAGTAAACGCCAAGTATGGGTTAGCTGTTGGGTCAGGGAATCTAACTTCGATTCGACGAGCTCTATCGCTAGTAACATAAGGAATACGAATAGATGCACTTCTGTTTCTAGCTGAATATGCAAGCATAACCGGCGCTTCAAAGCCTGGAACTAAGCGCTTGTAGCTGTTGGTAGAAGCGTTTGCAAAAGCATTAATAGCACGAGCGTGTTTAATAATACCGCCAATGTAATAAAGCGCCTCTTCTGACATCCCTGCGTATTTATCGCCAGCAAAAATATTCTTACCATCTTTACTGATTGATTGGTGACAGTGCATACCAGAACCGTTATCGCCTACTAAAGGTTTAGGCATAAAGGTCGCAGTTTTGCCATAAGCATGTGCAACGTTGTGAATAACATACTTATAAATTTGAATTTCGTCGGCTTTCTTAACCATGGTATTAAACAGACATGCGATTTCGTTTTGGCCAGCAGTTGCAACTTCGTGGTGATGCGCTTCAACGGTTAAGCCCATTTCTTCCATTACCATGCACATAGCAGCACGGATATCGTGCGCTGAGTCTACTGGAGGAACTGGGAAGTATCCGCCTTTTACGCCAGGGCGATGACCCATGTTGCCGCCGTCGTAGTCTGCACCAGAATTCCATTTTGCTTCTTCTGCATCGATAGCATAGAAAGAACCTGCCATGTCAGTATGGAATTTAACGTCGTCGAACAAGAAGAACTCAGGCTCTGGACCGAACAATACTGTGTCACCAATTCCTGTTGATTTTAGATACTCTTCAGCGCGCGAGGCAACTGAACGAGGGTCTCTTGAGTAGCCCTGCATGGTAGTTGGTTCAAGGATGTCACAACGAATATTTACTTGGGTTTCTTCTGCGAATGGGTCAACCACTGCGGTAGAAGCGTCAGGCATTAGGATCATGTCTGATTCGTTTATGCCTTTCCAGCCGGCGATAGATGAGCCGTCAAACATTTTGCCTTCTTCGAAGAAGTCATCGTTTACTTGGTGCGCAGGAATGGAGACATGTTGCTCTTTTCCTTTGGTATCTGTAAAGCGCAAGTCAACAAACTTCGCTTCGCTTTCTTTGATGAGTGCTCTTGCCGACTCAATTGACATACTGTCCTCCAAAAAATTCTGTTGTGCGGATGCCTAAAACTAGGTTCTCCATTCGGGTTTACGCTGATCCTGACGGCTACGTAACATTATTAATACCACGTTGCGCGCGCTGGATCCATAGGCGTACCTTGCTTGCTGGATAGCGATATTCGTGCCACTCACATCAGTGTGCTAAGTATATGATTTTATGTGTAAATAAAAATACATAGTATGATGGGTGAGAATAGTTTGCACTACAGTGGTGCGCCAACCTGGCCGCGGTTAACCAAAATAGTGCAAAGTGTAAATCTGAACAAACTTAAAGATTGTTAACAAGGTTTGAAGGCGCATAGAGATCCATAGTTAAACGCTTGTTAATGCGGTGTGTATTTACGTCGTTTTTATCAAAAAAACGGTGATTTTTAGCAAATAGATTAGCGCTTACTAGCATTAAGCTGTACAATCCGCCGCCAATTGTTTCGCATCTTAGTCTGTTGAGTGTCAGCAGTTCCCAAAGGTGCGTTTTTTGTTTTGAGAGTAAATTCATGTCTGCCCCTATCGCACAATTAAGAAATATCGCCATCATAGCGCACGTTGACCACGGAAAAACGACTCTGGTTGATAAACTGCTTCAACAATCTGGAACGCTTACTAGCCGTGGAGACGCACAAGAACGCGTAATGGATTCAAACGATATTGAAAAGGAACGCGGTATCACCATTTTAGCCAAGAATACGGCTATTAACTGGAATGACTATCGAATCAACATTGTTGATACTCCTGGACACGCTGATTTCGGTGGTGAAGTTGAACGTGTAATGTCGATGGCAGACTCAGTACTGTTGCTCGTTGATGCTCAAGAAGGGCCAATGCCGCAAACACGTTTTGTAACGCAAAAAGCCTTCGCACAAGGTTTAAAGCCAATTGTTGTTATCAACAAAATCGACAAGCCCGGCGCTCGTCCTGATTGGGTTATGGACCAAGTATTTGATTTGTTCGACAATTTAGGTGCAACTGACGATCAGTTAGATTTTCAAGTGGTGTATGCCTCTGCACTGAATGGTTGGGCAAGCTTAGACGCAGATACGCCAAGTGAAGATATGACTCCGCTGTTTGAAACCATTGTAAAGCAAGTTGCTCCACCTGATGCAGATTCAGAAGGCGGCTTCCAAATGCAAATCTCTCAACTAGATTATAACAGCTATGTTGGTGTTATCGGTGTTGGTCGTATTAAGCGCGGTAAAGTAAGAGTGAACCAGCAAGTCACAGTTGCTATGGCTGATGGCAAGACCCGTAATGGTAAGATCAGTAAAGTGCTTGGCTATTTAGGCCTTGACCGTAACGACGTTGATGAAGGTTCTGCTGGCGACATCGTAGCGATCACCGGCTTAGGCGAACTTAAAATATCTGATACGGTTTGCGATCCAAACCAAGTAGAGGCATTACCTGCTTTGTCGGTAGATGAGCCAACGGTAACTATGACTTTCCAAGTAAACACTTCTCCGTTTTCAGGAAAAGAGGGTAAGTTTGTTACCTCACGTAACATTCTAGAAAGACTTCAAAATGAATTAATTCATAACGTTGCTTTACGTGTTGAAGAAATGGATAACCCAGATAAATTCCGCGTATCGGGACGAGGTGAGCTTCACTTAGGTATTTTGATTGAAAATATGCGCCGTGAAGGTTACGAGCTAGCTGTTTCGCGCCCAGAAGTAATACTGAAGGAAGAAGAAGGCCAGCTTATGGAACCTTTCGAAACCCTAACAGTAGATTGCGAAGAGCAGCATCAAGGTTCGTTAATGGAACAGTTAGGACTGCGTAAAGCTGAACTAACTAATATGTCACCAGACGGGCATGGCCGTATACGCATGGACTTTATTATTCCAAGCCGTGGCTTAATTGGCTTCCAGACTGACTTTATGACGATGACTTCTGGCTCTGGTTTGCTTTATCATACTTTTGATCACTACGGTCCGCACAAAGGCGGTAGCATTGGTCAGCGTAAAAACGGCGTATTAATCGCAAATGCTCCTGGTAAGGCATTGACCAACGCATTGTTTAATTTGCAAGAGCGTGGACGTTTGTTTATTGGTCACGGTGTTGAAGTATACGAAGGCATGATAATCGGCATTCACAGTCGCGAGAATGACCTTACTGTTAACGCACTTAAGGGTAAGCAGCTTACTAACGTTCGTGCCTCTGGTACTGACGAAGCGCAAACACTTGTTCCGCCAGTTAAAATGTCGTTGGAGCAAGCGCTTGAGTTCATCGATAATGATGAATTGGTGGAAGTAACGCCGGTTAGCATCAGATTGCGTAAAAAATTATTGACTGAGAATGAGCGTAAGCGCGACTCTCGCACTAAGTCTAAAGAGTCTTAAGTTGCTTTAATTTACAAAGCTCTCTTTTTAAAAACGCCCAATGGAAACATTGGGCGTTTTTTGTTGGGACACCATAAAACAAGGAGATTGCGAACGCATTTCCAAAACAAAATGCTTGCTAGCTGTTTTTGTTTACAAGAAGCTCGCTGATTTTGCGGATTAAGATACTAGGTAAAAAACGCTCGCTATAAAAAATCATTTTTGCGCGCTTACCGGGAATGATGAGTGCTTTACGCTTTTCTAAACCTGCCATGATTTGTTCACATGCTTCGTTAGTTGCTAATGAGCCCGCCATATTTTTAAGGGCTTTTGTCGCAGGATGAATGCTTAATGCTTCAGATTGCACCATCGGTGTATCCACAGTGGGAGGACAAATCAAACTTACATCAATTCCCAATGGTTTTAATTCCAGTTGTAAAGCTCTACCTAATCCAATTGTGGCGTACTTAGATGCACTGTAGGCAGAATATCCATATACGCCTGTAAAGCCAGCCATTGAGGCAACAAGGCCAATTTGAGCGCCGTTATCTAAATGTGGAATGACCGCTGCCACAACGTTGCGGGTGCCAACTACGTTAACGTCCATGACACGTTGAAATTCATCGTGAGAAATATTTACAAAAGGTTTAGAGACTAAAATCCCGGCGCAGTGCACGCACATATCAATTTGCCCAAATTTGCGAACGGCAAAGTCTAACTGTTGTTTCAAGGTTACCGGTTCACGAATGTCGGCATGCACAAATGCAACCTTTTGTTGCATGCTAGCAAGGTTGAGCAGTTGCTCTTGAAATTCTGCATCAGGATTGATGTCTACAAGCAGTAAACTAGCGCCCTTGGCAAGGTATTGCTTAGCTAACTCTTTACCCAATCCGCTGGTGTAACCGGTAATTAAAATAGAAGAAGAAATAACACACCTGTTTGTAAACAATTTCGACATGTATATGTTAACTGAATTTTGCATCACTGTAGACTAATTTAGTTGGGTATTTACTTGGTATTAAAAGCTGATGTTGGCAAACTTCGATAATCAGATTTACCTGAAGGTTCTAAGTGTTACCATAAGCAATATTGATTGTTTATAAGCTAACTAAGACAAGAGTTATATGGATTTTGACAATAAGCCCGATCGCAGTTCAACTTACGCCTATAAATGGGAAAAATATAAAAATACTGATGTGCTGCCGTGCTGGATAGCCGATACAGAATTCAGGTGTGCTGAGAATATACTGTCAGCACTCGATGTGCGCACAAAACATGGTTTGCTTGGCTACACTCTGCCGAAACATCATCAGCGGGCGCATGATGCAATTGTGCACTGGTGCAAGCAACAATATGATTGGGAAATTAATCCCAATTGGATTGTTTGGACGCCGGGCGTAGTGCCAGCGTTTAATATGGCGAGTAAAGCTTTTTCTCAGCCGGGCGATGGCATTATTGTACAAACGCCTAACTATCCTCCTCTACTGGCAGCACCAGAAATTAATCAATGTGAACAGCAGTGCGTGCCTAGCATCATGAAAAACGGGCGTTGGACCTTAGACTTTGATGCCCTTGAGGAACACGCTGCTAAGCCTGACACTCATTTATTTCTTATGTGTAACCCGATGAACCCTGCCGGTAGCGTCATGACAGCGGTTGAGTTAGATAAAGTTGCGCAAATATGTGAGCGCCACGGTGTGGTGGTGTGTAGCGATGAAATTCATTGTGACTTAATTTTGAGTGACGCAAAGCATATTCCTGCATCAAAACATGAAAGGCTAGCGCATAATTCGATTACGCTCATGGCTGCGAGTAAAACTTTTAACGTCGCGGGCTTAGGCACCTCATTTGCCATTATCCCAGATACTAAATTGCGTGCACGTTTTAGCAAAGCTGGAGCCGGTATTGTACCTTGGGTCAATGTCATGGGCTTAGAAGCAACCGCCGCTGCCTTCACCGAGTGTGATACTTGGTATCAAGCGCAGCTAAATTATTTGCGAGACAACCGAGATTACCTTGTTGAGCAAATTAATCAGATCCCAGGCTTACGATGCACATCTCCCGATGCCACTTTTTTGCTTTGGGTGGATGCCAGAGATTTAGGCTTGGATAATACACAAGCTTGGTGCGAGAGCCGAGGTGTAGGTCCATCTCCGGGTGCTGATTTTGGAGAGCCGGGCTTTTTTAGGATTAATTTTGGTTGCGCGCGCAGTTATTTAGAAGAAATTGTTAAACGCCTCAGCGCTAATTAGGGCGCTGTGAGTCAAAACGCTGACATCTTGCCAAACACTATTTAGAAGAAATTGACTGGTGTTGCTGCAAATTTGTAAAACTGAGTAGGCAAGCTTTACCAAAATAAATAATAAAAGTAATATAAAACAAGTGCTTATAAGTTATTTTGCTATAGTGCTGACATTTGGGAAAATGTTCATCAGACTTTTCTGCAAATAGGTGCAATATTTGCAATGAGTTGATATTCTTAATAAAACTGACTAATAACAATATTGTGCTAATACAAAACCTCAGATCTTTCTTTTTTTTCGTGCTGTTAATGTTGCCATGCTATGCACAGGTAATGGCCGCTGATAAGGCGCAAATAACCATTATACTAGACGATGTTGGCGCAAAGTCTGCGGATAAAAAAGCATTTAGTTTGCCTCGCAATGTGACCTTTTCGATATTACCGCACACACGATTTTCAACCGACTTTTCATTTTTGGCCGCGCAGCAAAATCGTGAAGTGATGTTACACATGCCGATGGAATCTTTAAATGGAGAAGCTTTAGGCGTTGACCCTCTGGTGTCAAGCATGTTTCCTCAACAGCTGCACAATGCGCTGCTCAGAGCGCTCAGTACCGTGCCTCATGCAGTAGGTGTTAACAACCATATGGGCAGTAAGCTTACGCAAATGACGTTGCCGATGCAGTCTGTAATGAAAACATTATCTCAGAGCAATATGTTTTTTATCGATAGCCGAACCACTCGTTACACCAAAGCTGGCCTTATTGCGCAGCAAAATGGCATTAGTAGCGCTACTCGCCATGTATTTTTAGACCATCAGCGCAGCCCGCAGTTTGTAGAGCAACAGTTTGCTCGGCTTATCAAGCTTGCGCGAAAAAACGGAAAGGCGATTGGAATTGGGCATCCTTATCCAGTCACTCTAAACTTTTTACATGAAGCCTTAGCTAACTTACCTGCAGATATTGAAGTGGTTACCGTTAGTCAGTACTTAAAAGAAACCGATAAATTTCGTATAAATCCGCATTTAGTAAAACAAAATGAGTCTGAGATCCAGCAAGACGTCGCACCTAATTAAGCTTTTGACAATCGAAAAATACTTAACAGTGACTAATCCAAAAATAAAATGTAATAGTATTTCATTACTAAGGCGTTCGATGTTATACTATCACATTACATCAAGAGATTCGCTGTACCTCAGTGAATGTGGTGGATGAACAAAGTTAAGTGCAAACGATGAAAATTTAGTTGGTTTTCATAATTAGATGATTAGGTGCAAAACGTGCAGGTAAAGAGTTCAGATATCGCGGTAGACGCTAACGAGGCTAATATCAGCGAAAATGACAAAGTAATGGAAAAGCCAAGCTTGAACAACAGAGTCCTAGATAAACTGGGAGTTTGGGTGTCTGCTATGTGCGCATTACACTGTATTTTGTTGCCTGTTTTACTGCCCGCACTTCCCTTACTTGCCAGCTCTTTTGTGGCGCAAGAATGGTTCGAACGCAGCATTTTAACTATTTCGATTGCAATAGGTTTTGCAGCGTTGCTAATTGGGTTTAAGCAGTACCATCGCCAGTTGTATCCGCTCTATTCACTCAGTTTGGGTGCGGTAATTTATTGGAACAAACACATGTTTGGCGAAGCTTACGAGCCAATTACGATTACCGTGGGTGCTGCTTTCATTATCGCCGCTCATTTAATCAACCTTAAGCTCTGCCGCCAGTGCAAATCTTGTTAATTAGTTAAAGTCAGTTCACCAAGCCGTGCTTCAGCCCACGGCGCATCATCACAAAATACTCCATCAACGTTCAAATCATGGAGCTTCTGAAGCAGTTGCGCATCGTTAACCGTATAACACCATACCTTTAAATTATGCTGATGTGCATGAGTCACAAATTCAATATTTACTAAATGCGCATCAATCGCCGCCACGTCTGCTTGCATGTCTATCGCATATTGGGCATTGTCGATAGGAAGGTGAGCAATCAATGCACCAAAGGCCAAGCATGACTCGAGTCGCGTGTTTCTGAAATGATGTTTTACCGACGCTAGCATGGGATGATTGAAGGAGGACAAAACGATATTCATATCCTCACTCGGGTTGAGCGTTTGCAGGCTCTTGCATAGACGCTGTGAAAACGCCTCAGGGTCTGCAATTGATTTTAACTCAATATTGATAAGCACTTTGCCAGCAGCAAGTGCTAGCACTTCTTGCAATGTTGGTATGGGATGTTTGTTTGCTACACGAAGCGCTTTTAGTGATGCCTTACTTAAGGCTGCAAGCTTTCCTTCTTTCCCAGTAAGACGCTTAATATCATAATCGTGAAACACTATAAATTCGTCGTGCACCTGATGCACATCAAACTCGATGGCTTTTGCCCCTTGCTCGATAGCTTGTTTAAATGCTTCGAGGGTATTTTCTGGGTAATGTGCCGACAAGCCACGGTGAGCTATGACGAGCATGCTTTTTCCTTTTTACTCAAACGATGGGTGTTAATGGTTTCATAGACAGCAGCGGAAATGACCAACACTCCCCCCACTAATGTTTGCCAAGTGGGTGATTCGCTTAGCACAATAATTGCAAACACTACGCCATAAAAAGGCTGCATACAGGCAACAAGCGAAAAGGTTTTAGCTCTTAAGTGTTTAAGAGATGCTGCAACCAAAGCGTGAGGCAGAGCGGTAAATACAGAGCCTAGTAAGAGTAATAAAACTGCTGTGTGCATATCAAACGCACCCTGCAGAGAAAAGAAATCATCGGATACGAACCAAATCAAACAGGGGCAGATAATCGCAATTTGATAAGCCATCGCTTTGGCGCCGCTATAGTGGCAAAAATACTGACGATGCAAGAGGTTGCGAATAGCATATAAAAAAGCGGAGAACACACCGATTAAAACGCCCAATGTAATGTCGTTATTGAGTGAAACATCGGGAACAATCATGTAGATGCCAACTAGCACCACGATTGCGCTGGCGAGGTCTTGCCAAACAAGGCGTATTTTCTCAAAAAAAGGTTCTAGCAGTACGGTAATAACGGGAAAGGTAAATAGCGCAATTATCCCCACAGACACTGAAGAATATTGCATAGCCGCAAAGTAGCTAACCCAGTGCACTGCCATTATGATGCCCAAGCCGGCGGCTATCAAATAGTCCTTACTACAGTTTAACCTTAGGCTCTCGCCACTGAGTTTTACATAAGCAAAGAGAAACAAGCAGGCGGGTAAAGAACGCCCGAAGGTAATGTCCAAGGCTGAAAGAGGCACTAGCATAGCAAACAACGCTGTGCCACCAAGCAGCATAACCGTGACATGTAAATTAATAAGACTACGTTTGACGGCGTCCATTTTAATTATGCACGCCTGAATTTACAGCGAGTTTTAAAAAGCTTAAAAATGAAATTAGACTCATCCCTGTGCTTTATTTGCGAGCACTTTACCCAGTCTTGTGGTCATGCCCGCATACATATCTTCAAACTCAATCTTACCCGGTTCAAAGCACAACACCACCGTTGAGCCGAGTTTAAAGCGGCCCATTTCATCGCCTTTTGATAACTGAATATTCTCGCCATTATGTTGCCAATGTTGCACATACTTACCAGCGGGTGGCGTTATGTTGCCTGCCCATACTGTTTCGATGCTTGCCACAACCGTTGCGCCAACTAGTACCAAGGCCATTTTTCCGTATGGGGTATCGAATAAGGTAACAACACGTTCATTGCGGGCAAATAAACCAGGCACGTTTTCAGCCGTTAATGGATTTACAGAAAATAGTTCCCCGGGTACATGTAAGGTATCGGTCAAAGTACCCTCTACCGGCATGTGAATACGATGATAATCTTTCGGCGCTAAATAAATCGTTGCAAACTTGCCGCCCTTAAACACTTCTGCCAGCTCGGGCTTTCCGCCAAGGAGTGTGGTTAAGCTGAAGTCATGTCCCTTAGCTTGAAAAATGCGATCGCGGTTGATATCACCAAACTGACTTACGCTTCCATCCACAGGATGACACAGCTGGTCTTCGTTAGCTTCAATAGGGCGAATACCTTCTTTTAAGGGGCGCGTAAAGAAGTCGTTAAAGGTTTTATAAGCGCTGGGATTTTCATAAAGCGCTTCTGTCATATCGATATTGAAGGCTTTGATAAAACGCTTAATCAAAAACTGAGTAAACCAACCTAGATCGCGAGAGGCTAATGCACCTAGTGAACGAGATAAAAGGTGTTTGGGTAAAATGTATTGGCTTTTAACTTTAATCCAATCTAACACGAGAAGACTCCAAATGAATAACGCCGTAGATTGTACAATAGGATGAGCAAATAAGAACGGAATAAACGCTTATGAGCCATTATCCTTTGGCATAAGCAGGTTTTTGTTGGTCTAAGGAATCGATGATTTTTAAATAACTTTGATAGCGAGCTTCATTTATTTCGCCATCTTTAAGCGCTTTGGTGATCAAGCAGCCGGGGTCGTTACGATGTTTGCAGTCAGAAAATTTACAACCACCTAAATATTCTCTAAATTCTATAAAGCCATTGGTGACCGCATCCGCACTTAAATGCCACAAGCCAAACTCACGCACGCCGGGAGAGTCTATCAATTCCCCTCCTTGAGCAAAGTGCAGCAGTTTAGATGCGGTAGTGGTATGTTTACCTAAGCCTGAATTGTCAGATATCTCACCCACAGCTTCTTCAGCATCAGGCAGCAATTGATTGATGATACTGGACTTGCCCACGCCGCTTTGACCTACAAAAACACTTACCTTATCTACTAAATACTCACTGAAGTTATCTAAGCCATGTTTGGTTTCGCAGCTTAACAGTATTACTTCGTAGCCAATTTCTTCATAAATTGCCAGTTGTGCTTTAACTTCTGCTAGTTCGCTTTCGTTTAAGAGCTCTATTTTATTGACTACCAACACGGGCGTAATTTGTGCATGTTCACAGGCCACTAAATAGCGGTCAATTATGTGGCAGGAAAGCGCGGGTGCTATCGCGCTTACTACAATGATTTGGTCAATATTGGCGGCAATGGGTTTAACGCCATCGTAATAGTCAGGGCGTGTGAGTGTGGATTTGCGGTCAAGCACAACTTCAATGATGCCGCGGTCTCTAGGATCAGGGGATTCACTTGCCCTAAACAGTACATGGTCACCACACACTACAGAGCTTACGGTGCGGCGAATATGGCATTTATGATTGATATGTTGCTCATCTTCAACAATAGCGTGTTTGCCGAAACGACTAATAACGCGACCGGGCATCTGGTCACTCAAATTTTCCATGTCGCCTTGGGGTTCACCGTCAATTGCTTTATGGCGGTTTTTCATTACCTGGCGAGTTTGATTTTTTGAGAGTTTAGGTTTTTTGGCCACTTATAAAGTACACTGTATATAAAGAAACAAAGGTCTCTGCGTGTTGAGTATTAACACAAGTTAGACATCATGATACCTTTTTGTTGCTTGGCTTGCATTGCCTTTTGCTTAGGCCGGTAGGCTGTGCAGTATCAACATTATCAATATTCAAAATGAAACGAGGGAAGTATGGCAGTGGATGAACAAAATCTAGTATGGATTGATATGGAAATGACCGGACTTGATCCAGAATCCTGCGTTGTATTAGAAATTGCGAGTATTGTTACTGATAAAGACTTAAATATATTAGCTCAAGGGCCGGTTATTGCGGTGCACCAAAGCGATGAAATATTAGCTGCAATGGACGAATGGTGCACAAAAACACACGGTGAGTCAGGACTAACTAAACGCTGCCAGCAGAGTGAGTATACTGTTGATATGGCAACAAAAGAGACTATCGAATTTTTAAAGGATTATGTGCCAGAAGGTAAATCGCCTTTATGCGGTAATTCCATCGGGCAAGACCGCCGTTTTTTAGTCAAATACATGCCTGAGCTTGAGGCATATTTTCATTATCGCAATATCGACGTGAGTACCATTAAAGAGTTATGTGTGCGTTGGCAACCAGATATCGCAAAAGGCTTTAAGAAGAAGGGGGTGCATCTCGCTCTCGATGATATAAAAGAGTCTATTGAAGAGCTTCAGTACTATCGGAAGCATGTATTTAGCATATAAGCTTAGCAATATCTTTTAGCGTCAAGCGAGGTGACGTTGCAAGGAGCTTAGCCACTTGCATGTCGCTTTAATCTTTTATCAAAGTCTATATCAGCCATAACGCAGTTGCGCCCTTTAGCCTTTGCTTTATACAAATATTCGTCTGCGGTGCTCAGCAAATCTTCAATGGTTTTTGACGACTGATAAGTCAGTCCAACACTAATTGAACAGTGTATGACTTTTTTGCGTTTTTTATATTGGCGTTGGCTTACTGATTCTCTGAAGGCATCCACTTTTGCATAAGCTTGCTGAGGTGATAGACCCTTCATGAATACGCAAAACTCCTCACCGCCAAAGCGAGAAATGAAGTCACCGTTAAAGTGTTTTTTCATCATTTTTGCGGTTTCTTTCAACACTAAATCACCGTAGTCATGGCCGTAGGTATCGTTGATGTTTTTGAAATGATCCAAGTCTAATAGTGCTAACGCCATATCGGTGTCGTCGCGGCGCATGACCTCACTGACTTGATTGAAAAAGTGTCTGCGGTTAGGGATGCCCGTTAAGTAATCAGTATTAGCGGTTTGCTTGATGACTTCAATCTGCTCAACATGCTCCACGTTTTGCAGCACTCGGCAAAAAAACTCTTCATGGCAGTATGGTTTTCGCAAGTAATCGTTGGCGCCGCTTTTTATAAAATTGGCCAGTAGAGCAGGGTTTGTTGTATCACTAGTGCCAATGATGCTTAGCTGCTCTTTGTTGTAGTGCTTACGCGCTTTTGCGACCAAATCTACGCCGCTATAGTCGGGTAAAACTTGGTCGGTGATCATCAGTTTTATGTGTGGATTTTCATGTAAAATTTCTAATGCTTGTTGGGCATTAGCCGCTTGATACGTAATGAAATTATGACGAATAAGCAGTGAGTAAATAGCATTACGGCTCTTATTGTTGCCGCCCACCGTTAATACACCAACGCGCTTATTTTTCTCAAGGCGCGAAAGCAGTCTCGACAAATAGTCATAAATTTGGGCATTACTTTTAGGAATGTAATCTACAACGGCTTTACTGAGTATGCGGTCGCGCACGTCAGAGTCGGTAAGGCTGGTGATTACAATAACCGGAACAAAAGATGAGATTGCAAAGTCGATGGCCTCGCCGTGCGGAGCATCGGGAAGTTGATAGTCTACTACTGCGCATAGGAACGACTCTGGCGTGGAGTGCTCAAAAATCACTTTTGCTTCGGTTAAAGAAGTGGCGGTGACTACATCTAGATTGGCTTTTCCGATTACGCGTTTTAAAACACGAAGGCTCGAACCATCGTGCTCAATCAGCAAAATTTTGTATTTCACTTCCTCTCCTGCGACCTCAATTTACTAGCGCTAACTGTCTCTCACTACATTTAGCACAGTGCGGTGTTTACTAAAAAACACTCTTCCTCATTCTTATATCGGCTTAACAGTATGTAAATTGAGCTAAACATAGTTTTTTATGAAAAAAATGAAAAAGAAGCTTGCAACCTCGCCTGATTTTTTTATAATGCGCGTCCAATTTGCGGGAATAGCTCAGTTGGTAGAGCACGA
>CAYQMI010000035.1:16547-30690 GCA_964418575.1 uncultured Glaciecola sp. | reverse complement strand
GCCGCACCGATCACCGATAAATCTGGCAGTCTGATTGGCGCAATTTTGGTTTTTCATGATGTGACAGAGGCAAAGGCTGCTTCCCAGCGCATGGTAAAACTTGCAACACAAGATAGCTTAACTTCACTGCCTAATCGTGTGTTACTGCTAGACCGCAGTCAACAAGCTATAAGCAAGGCACAACGAGACAACACTCAGTGTGCGCTTATTATGATCGACGTTGATGGCTTTGAGGCCATCAATAATACGCTAGGCTACCTAGCCGGAGATGAGCTGCTTAAACAAATTTCCCACTGCTTATTAGAGTTTACACAAAACGGCGAAACGCTCTGTCGCTCAAGTGGTGATGAATTTGTTATTTTACTGAGCAGCATACCCGACCTGCATTTTTTGAATGATTACTGTACAAAAATTTTGGCGCTGATGGAGCAAGAATGGCATGTTGGCGAGACTGATATTAACTTAACTGTAAGTATTGGCGTCGCGATCTACCCCGACGATGCTGACGATGCTTATGTGTTGTATCGCAGAGCTGATACAGCAATGAGGGAATGTAAACGCAAGGGTAAGAATCACTTCCGTTTCTTTTCAAACGAAATTGAAGCACGCTTAGCCAGCTCATTCAGGGATGAAAAATGCCTGCGCGACGCAATTCACAACGAAGAAATTGTGGTGTATTACCAACCAAAAATTGACGGAAAAACGAATAGAACCGTTGGCGCAGAGGCTCTGATTCGATGGCCTCAACAAGATGGTAGCATTCGATATCCTGACTCTTTTATCCCCCTTGCCGAAACCAGCAAACTGATCATTCCATTAGGAAAGCAAGTCTTACGCAAAAGCTGCGAACAACTTTTACAGTGGCAAGCTACACAGCCTGATATGAGCGTCTCTGTCAACATTTCTGCCATTCAGTTTAAACCTAGCTTGGTGGAAACGGTAAAACAAATTCTGGCAGAGGTAGCCATTGTGCCTGCATCCTTAGAGCTTGAGGTAACGGAGTCGGTACTAATTAATGACGCCCACGCAATAGACACATTTACGCAACTTAAAAGCCTCGGTGTAAAACTTTGTCTGGATGATTTTGGAAAAGGCTTTTCGAGTTTATCTTACATCCGAGAATTTCCACTGGATGTGCTTAAGATTGACCAGAGCTTTGTTAGAAATATGCTCAATGACAAAAAAGATATGTATATCTGCAAAACTATCATTGACCTAGCCAGCAATCTCGAACTGAAACTAGTGGCGGAAGGCGTTGAAACACAGTCCCACGCCGACAAACTACTCGAAATGGGTTGTTACCTGTTTCAGGGTTACTTGTACAGCAAAGCCGTGCCGGCAGATGAGATAAGTGCTCGCCTTGAGCATAAATAATGGCTTATAAACTACAATAGCTAGCGCGAGGTGCGCTAGCTATTACCCTGAATATAACTCGCGAGCTTATCGACGTGCTGCTTAGTTTCCTCAATAAGGTTACCAATCTCGTTCGCAGACTCGGTGGTGCTACCCGCAAGGTTTCTTACTTCATCTGCCACGACCGCAAAACCTCTGCCCGCCTCTCCCGCACGCGCTGATTCTATCGCGGCATTGAGTGCTAATAAATTAGTTTGAGATGAAATGGAGTTGATGGTCTCGATGATCGAGCCTATTTTACCTAAGACCTGCGTCATCGCTTCATGAGTTTCATTCAGTACTGCATGTCTTTGTGAAACGTCACTGCCATACATTAATATTTTCGCTACTTTTCCTGATTCATCAGCCACGGGGCTTAGCACCACTGAAAGTAAAACTTGTCGGCTACCCTTAGCATTAAATTTTAGCTCTTGCTGCAAAGATGCTCCAGACAAGAGGCTGCTTTGCTGATCTTGTGAGAGCACTTTAAACAAGTTTGGAAGTGCTCCCTTTAGCGCAGCGGTGTCATTTACAGAAAAGATGTTTAAGCACAAGTCATTCGCAAGCATTAACTCGCCGCTACACGACCATTCCACAACGATATTTGCTTTATTGAGGGCTTCGATTTTGACGTCGTTTTCTAAGGCGCGTTTCTTTGTTTGGTCAATATTCGCCTGGATAGAGACAAACTTAGACAGTTTACCCAAAGTATCAAATACAGGTGATACGCTAAGGCTTATCCAGTATGAATTCCCAGACTTGTCGTAGTTGAGTATTTCTTCGTAAAAATGACGTTTGTTTTTGATATGCTCTGATATTCTGGCAACGGTGGCTTTATCGGTATATTGGCCTTGTAAAACCTCACCTGGTTTTTTACCCACCACGTCTTCAAAATCATAGCCGGTAAATAGAGTAAATCCGGGGTTTGTATATTCAATTCTGCCATTTGTATCACAAATAATAACCGAGTTTTTCGTTTCATCTGCTACCAACGACAACAGTTTTATACGCTCACGGTTAGCCCTTTCTTCAGTAATATCTTTGACAAAAGCCGTATAAAACGTCCCCTTATCTAGCTTTACTTTGGACAGCGAAAGATTTGCCCAAACTTCTCTTCCGCCAAAGGTTTTAAAGCAAACGTCTCTTGATTTGCCAACAATTTTGTCGCTACCGCCGTTGCGATTACTATTTACCATCTGATCATGCTGAGACTGAATGGCTTCAGGCACAAGCATTTTTACATTTTCTCCCAATATCTGATTTCTATCACATTCCCAAAGTTTTTCAGCGGCCTTATTAAAAAACACTACCTTGTTTTTATCGTCAATGGTAACTACGGCATCAAGGCATTGTTCAAGGGTTTGGTCAATAATCGCGCTCGACTCTTTTTGCGCAGTGATATCTTTTAGAAAAGCTGTGTAATGTAAGCCAGCTTTTGTCGTAACTTTTGATATAGATAAATTGCACCAAACCAGTTCGCCGGACTTCGTCTCAACCTGAACATCACGCGACACACCCACAATTACATCAACACCGCTTTGACGATTTTTATTCACATATTGATCGTGTTGGCTTTTATGCATGCTCGGCACCAACATTTTAACGTTTTGCCCTATTACCTCGCTTCTTTTATAGCCCCATAGCGACTCTGCAGCAGCGTTATAAAATATGACATTATTGCTTTCATCAATTGTAACAACGGCATCAACCGCCTGCATCAAAGCAGCATTAGCGTCTGATATTTGTTTCTTGAAAAATCTCATGTAATAAGGTCTCGATAGGGGTATGTGTTTTATTTATCGGTGCTTTTATCTATTTCATAAACTTTTGTATTAAAAATGTACAGTTAAAGTAATTATTTTAGTGTCTAGTGCGATTAGGATACAACCGAGGTCATGGAGATCTTTAGAACATCTGATTAACGAGTAAGCTTTGACAAAACCCACAAAATACTGCGTAAGTGCGAGCGATAGGTATAACTATGGTGACTTGCTGTTTCCACTGGTTGCTAAATGGCACTTAGAACAGTGCGGAGCGAGCACATTTATTAATGTAGCCACTGTGAACACCGATTTAAGCGCCGTTAGGGCGATGCCTACAAAGGCTTTAGTCAGAGCCTCTTTCAAAGAAATATACGCTTTATCTATGTGAAACAATCAGTTCATTCGAGTTTAGGCTCAAGAATTTCATCCTTAAGTCGATAAGTTTGCAGGGATATAACAGAGGAAAGCTTTTCAAGTGACTGAACTACGTAACGCACTTAATAGCGTTATCAAAATACTAAAACACCAAGTTAATTTTGACTTATGGATGATAACTCGAGTAGTTGATGATGACTGGATCATGCTCGCGGCTAGTGAGAATAGCTATGGCGTGAATGCTGACGATGTGAAAATATGGTCCGATACTGTTTGCTGTAAAATGGTGGATAAAAAAGGGCCAAATATCGTTCCGTGCCTCAATAAAGTAGATGCTTATGCAAAAACGCCTATTGCAGGGCAGCTAGATTTTAATTCATACATCGGTTTCCCGTTAGTAACTGAGGACGGACATCTTCTCGGAACCATGTGCGCTATTGACCCAGAAATTCAAGATGCCTCTTTAGAAAATCAACGCGAGCTTATTGAACACTTCGTTTTGGTGGTGCAAACCATATTACGTCAAAGCATACAGGTGAACCGCCTAAATTCACTACTTCACGGCCATTCAAATACTCACACTCATGAAGAAACCTTGGGAATGCCCAACCAAACGGCATTTTTTGAAATGGCCAACGCGCAAAAAGAGCAGTTACAAAACGTTGGCTCACCGCTTTCTATCATTCTAATAGACATAGAGCGCTTCCCCTCAAGTTTTGAAGCACAAAGCGATGAATTTGAGGGCTTGCTGTCAGCGAAATCTAGCTTACAAAGGCTAAAGCGTGATTCCGATATTATGTGCAAATTAACCGGCAACAGCTTTGGCATATTGCTAATTGATGTGGACACGAAAGCGCTAACCTTACAGGTAGTAAACATAATCAAAGTCTTACAAGGTAGAGGCTTTAAAGTATCGGTTGGCGCGCATGTATGTAAACAGCAAGAGTCCATTGAAGAGGGTTTTAAAAAGGCTAAAGGACGACGCTTTGCTTAATTAACGCAGCTGTATTTACCTATGCCCTTTACCAATAAAAACGCCACTTAATATGCTTAAGTGGCGTTTTGCTTTAAAACATACAGCAATGTAGCGCTAGCTTGCGGTTTTTCTCGGAAGTGTGGGTATAAACACACCGGCCATATCTCTCACCACTCTTAGCACCTGACAGCTATAGCCAAACTCGTTGTCGTACCAAACGTACAAGGTGGCTCTATTGCCTGCAACGATAGTGGCTTGGGAATCTACAACAGCGGCTGCTCGAGCACCTACTAAATCTGTTGAAACGATTTCTTTAGATGCGGTGTAATCAATTTGGTGCTGCAAGTCAGAAAACAAGGATGTTTGCTGTAAAAATTGATTAAGCGAGTCTCGTTCCAGCTCAGTGCGTAAATTTAAGTTTAAAATAGCCATTGAAACGTTGGGAGTAGGTACACGAATCGCATTGCCGGTTAACTTACCCTCAAGCTGAGGATAGGCTTTAGCAACGGCTTTCGCTGCGCCAGTTTCAGTGATAACCATGTTCAGCGGCGCAGCACGACCACGTCGGTCTGCTTTGTGATAGTTATCTATTAGGTGTTGGTCGTTTGTAAATGAATGAACAGTTTCAACATGTCCATTTTCAATACCATACTCTTGGTCAAGGGCTCTAAGCACTGGAGTGATAGCATTGGTTGTGCAACTTGCGGCAGATAAAATCGTATCTTCTGGGCTTATGTCGCTGTGGTTTACCCCATGTACGATATTTTTAATATTGCCTTTGCCCGGAGCAGTTAACAGCACTTTTGATGCACCTTTCGCTTTTAAATGCTCACTCAGACCTTCTTGATCACGCCACATACCAGTGTTATCCACCACTATCGCGTTTGAAATACCGTATTGTGTGTAATCTACTTCGCTGGGGTGATTTGCATAAATTACTTGAATGTAGCTGCCATTTGCTTTGATAGCATTGCGCTCGGTATCAATCGTAATACTGCCGTTAAAAGGTCCATGTACTGAGTCACGGCGAAGCAAACTAGCGCGCTTTTCTAAGTCACCCTCGCGCCCTCCTCTAACAACAATCGCGCGTAAACGCAGTTTATTTGCTTTACCTTGGCGTTCGATGAGTAGGCGAGCAAGCAATCTTCCGATACGGCCAAAACCATATAGCACGACATCCCTTGGTTCTTGCGAGTCAGTCTGCTCAGCCACATCGGACAATTGAGCCTTGAGAAAGGCTAGTAAATCTTCAGGGCTTGTCTTACCTGACTCGCTAGCATTGCCATAGTAAAAAGCAAAAGCAAGCTTGCCTATGTCAATCTCACATGGCGAGAGTTCCATCTGGCTAATTGCTTCAAGTACAGGCCAGCTCTCACGTAAGCGTAATTTTTCCCCTTCAAATAAGCGTACCGAGCGATGTGCCTTTATTACATCGATGGCACTGGCATTGAGCAAAGTGCGCCCGTAAACCGTTATCTCTACCGCATGATTACGATACAAATTACCAATAATAGGCAACATGCGTTCTGCAAATTCCTGACGCTCTTGCCAACTGCTTTGAAGTTGTTGTTCAAACTGCTGATTCATTGATTAAACCTTGCATAAAATGATTGGGAAGGGGCTTGTACTAAGCAAATCTCGCGCGCATTCTATGCAAATTAACTGAAAATTCCAAACTGTTGAAAACTTTCATTTTTTGGGTCATTTGAAGCTATTGAGAGAAAAATTCAGTAATTATCCATCAATTGTTACAAATCCGAACAAGATTAATAACAATTGCTCCGCTTAATTGTCGCTTTAGAGAGATTCACGCTTTAACAAATGAAAATAACTTTCACAATTAAGCTGCTAAATTAAGCATAATTAATACAAAAGTATCAGACTATTGTGGGAAATTTAGGATTTTTCTGTAAACGAAAGCGATACCGAGTTCACACAATAACGTTTACCGGTTGGATTTGGGCCATCATCAAACACATGACCTAAGTGCGCGTCGCAGTTTTTACACAGTATCTCAATTCTCGACATCCCCATAGAGTTATCTTCTCGATAGATTACGTTCGCATCTTCACTCTGCTCGTAAAACGACGGCCAGCCGCAGCCAGAGTCAAATTTTGCATCTGATTCAAAAAGCTTTGCGCCGCAGCACTTACATAAGTAATTACCTGTGGCTTTGTTATTTAAATATTCACCAGTATACGGGCGCTCTGTGCCGGCTAAACGCGTTACTCTGTATTCTTCTTCGCTTAATTTATCTTTGTAGGGGTCCGTCATTCGTAGTTTTCCTATGCACGATGATAAAACATCTTCTTTGTATGCTTTGCATGAATCAAAAGTTTATTTCTTTGCTAAGATTGTCTACTTATTTGGTAGGAATAGTAAAGCGTGCTTAATGAGAAATGGTTCGAATTACCATATGGAAACACATTGATTAAACAGCTTAATGTTTTTTAAATAATCTCATGCTGTAAGCAGGCATTTCAAATACCCCGTGAATGGGTGAATCATTGCAATTGCTTTGTGTCTTACAAGCGGTGTCTAGCTCACATCGCCAGGCCGTAGAATCGCTCAGTGCATCTAATGTAAACTGCTTTGGCGCATCTGCGCTGTTAATACAAAAAACCCATTCTTCTTGCGGCGTTTTAAGGGAGGTCTGCGACCCGATAATGTGCAATGCAAAGCAATGATGCTCGTGATTGACCCAGTCAATATCACGCTTATGAGTCCCATCACGACGATACCAGATTGCCGTTTCTACATTTTCTTGATTACAAAAATGGTCATCGGAAAAATGCATCTGCTGAAGCAGTGGATGCTTTTGTCGTAACGCAATCACGTACGCACAAAATTCCAAGAAGTTTTGCTTGCGCTCTGATAATTCCCAATCGTAGTAATTGAGTAAATTATCTTGGCAGTATGCGTTGTTGTTGCCTTTTTGCGTGCGACTTAACTCATCTCCTCCAAGCACGTGAGGCGTACCTTGGCTCAATATTAAGGTAGCAAACAAATTGCGCTTTTGCTGCTCACGAATAGCAATCACTTCAGGGTTTTGCGTTTCTCCCTCCACACCATAATTGCGACTTAAATTATGATTGTGACCATCGCGGTTATCTTCAAGGTTCGCTTGATTATGCTTTTGCTCATAGCTGACTAAATCGTGAAGAGTGTAGCCGTCGTGATAAGTGATATGATTTAGACTGGCATGCATCGGTCTGACGCTTTTTCTAAAGATATCTCTTGAGCCCATCAAACGGGTTGCAAACTCCCCTTTTAGGCCCTTATTGCCTCGCCAAAAACCGCGCACGCAATCTCTATATTTATCGTTGACCTCAAGGTAGCTCGCAGGAAAATGTCCTAACTGATATCCACCAGGCCCTATATCCCAGGGTTCTGCTATGAGCACGGTGTTTTTTAATAAAGGGTCTTGCTCTATCATTTTAAACAGGCTGGCGTTGCTTCTATACTCATAAAGCTCTCGCCCTAGCGTTGCCGCCAAATCAAAACGAAAACCACTCACACCCATAGTAGAAACCCAATAACGCATGGCATCTAAGACTAAGGTGCGCATATAGGTATCGCTGACTTTAATGGTATTACCGCAACCAGAATAGTTGACAAATTCAGCATGGTCAGTTTCATCATGCTGCTCAAACAAATACGCATGATTGGCACATAAACCTTTAAAACTTAGCACCGGACCGCCATGACCAGACTCAGCGGTATGGTTAAATACCACATCTAAAATCACCTCAAAACCAGCATCGCGATAACACTTAATCATCTGCTGGCATTCACCGTGCGCATCCTTAATCGCGTAGCGTGGCTCTGCCGCAAAAAAGTTAACGGGGTTGTAGCCCCAGTAGTTTGTTAAGCCTTTATCAGTCGCAAATGGCTCAGGCATAAAAGCCATTAAAGGCAAAAATTGAATACTGCTAACACCTAATTTTTTTAGGTGTGCGATTACGCTAGGATGGCACGCACCAAGGTAGGTACCTCTGTGCGCTTCTGGTACATCAGGATGAAGTTGAGTGAGACCCTTTACGTGAGCTTCATACACAATACGTTCTTCAGGTAAAACTTTTTGCGGTGAATAATACTTGCTTGTTTTATCAAGCACGACGCACTTAGGCATCATTTTATGGGAGTCGCCCTGATAAGCTTTTGCATCCCAATTCAAAGCGCGGTTCAAAGCTTTCGCATAGGGGTCAATGAGTAGTTTCTCGACCGTAAAATCAATTAACCTCTTGTGTGATTTCGGACGTACTCTCAGTCCATAAAGTTGCCCAGCAGTCACATTAGAGATACAACCATACCATTTAGATTGAATACGTTGCTTTAATGGGATTTGCGCGATTGCTTGTTCGTTGTCATCAAATAAACAAACGAACACTTCTTCAGCATCCGGACAGTAAACAGAAAAATTACAGCCCTGCTCGGTTAGCGTGGCACCAAATGGATGTAAGGTACCGGGGAGCAATTCATAAGGGTTTAAACTACTGAAAGAAATTTGTTCGCTCACTGCGCTACCTTAAGCTGTCGCTGTATAAGTAAAGAAAACCCAATTTCTCTGAAGCCTATTCACACACAAACATAATAGTCGCCAAAGGCGGTACGTTAACACAAATACTGTAGGGCATATCATGATAGGCGACTGCATCGCTTTGCACAATTCTGGAAGTTTGATACCCGCTGCCGCCATAATCGTTTTCATCAGTATTGATAATGAGTCGATATTGCCCATCTTTTATAACGCCAAAGCGCACATTGTCTCTGGGTGCTGGGGTGAAGTTACTTACCACCAGTACAACTTGTTCTTGCTCTTTGTCCATACGTACAAAAGATACAATTGACTGCTCACTATTGTGTAAGTCGCCCCACCTAAAACCTGCATGCTCGTGATCAAGCATGTACAAGGCACTAAAGTGTTGATACACCTTATTCAAATCCCGGTATAACTGGTGAATACCGCTGTGCAGAGGATGATTTAACACGTCCCAGCGCAACTGCGAATCATGGTTCCATTCAATCGGCTGCGCAAACTCGTTACCCATAAATTGAAGCTTTTTGCCCGGGTGTCCGAACATAAAACCATAGTAGGCGCGTAAGTTAGCAAACTTTTGCCATTCATCACCCGGCATTTTCTGCAACATACTGCCTTTGCCGTGCACGACCTCGTCATGGGAAATAGGCAATACAAAGTTCTCATCAAAGGCGTAGACCATACTGAAAGTAAGTTCGCCGTGATGATACTTTCTGTAGGCTGAATCTTTTTGAATATAGCCAAGCGAGTCATGCATCCAGCCCATATTCCATTTAAAGCCAAAACCCAAGCCGCCTTCTGAAACAGGACGAGAAACCCCCGCAAAGGATGTTGATTCCTCAGCGATGGTTATAGCATGAGGAAACTGTTTGTATACTTCAGTGTTCATCCATTGCAATAAGCTAATGGCTTCATAATTATGATTACTGCCATCTACATTGGGTATCCATTCGCCCTCTTCTCGCGAATAGTCTAAGTAGAGCATTGAGGCAACGGCGTCCACACGTATGGCATCGATGTGAAACTTATCAAACCAATATAAAGCATTTCCTACTAGAAACTGTCGTACCGTATCTTTACCAAAGTCATAAATGCACGAATTCCAGTCAGGATGCCATCCTTTGCGCGGGTCTTCGTATTCGTAAACACATGTGCCGTCAAACTTAGCGAGACCGTGAGGGTCTTCTGGAAAGTGCGCAGGCACCCAATCAATAATTACCGATATTCCTTGTTGATGGCACTGATCTACAAAGTATTTAAAACCATCAGCATCACCAAAGCGACTAGTCGGAGCAAATAAACCAACAGGTTGATAACCCCAACTACCATCAAATGGATATTCAGAAACCGGCATTACCTCGATGTGGGTATAGGCCATTTGCTTTACATAATCGACTAGGTCGTCGGCCAATTGATGATAACTTAAGTAAGTTTTATCAGGATCGTTTGGACGTTTCCAAGACCCTAAATGTACTTCGTAAATGCTCATGGCTTGGTGGTAAGGATGATGATTATTGCGATTCATCCACTTATTGTCGTGCCATTGATATTGACTATGGTCGAACACAACAGAGGAATGCGATGGATATTGCTCTTGTTGAAAACCAAGCGGATCAGATTTATCTGGCAAACGCTGGCCGTGTGCATCATGGAGTGCAAACTTGTACTTCATCCCAGCACTTACTCCGGGCACGAATAGCACCCAGTAGCCCATGTCTGTTTTTTGCATCGGATGTTGCAGTATGTTCCACGCGTTGAAGTCCCCTATCACGCTCATAGAGCTGGCATTTGGTGCAAACACAGCAAAACGAACGCCGCTTATGCCAGACTCTGTCGTAGTGAGCTGTGCGCCGGCCTGCTGGTAAACATTTTGCGGCGCGTGATCAATAAAGTGCACCGCATGAAACGCTTCTTGCGTGAACTGATAAGGGTCAAAATACTCATAGTCGCCATGTGGCGAACTTACTTTGACTAAATATGGAAAGCTTAACTTTTTGCTATTAACGCTAGCGCTAAATAAGCCGCCTTCTACATGCTCGGCTTTGGCAATACTTTTCTTAGCATTTGCGCTTAGAAGCTCGACCTCAGTCGCATTTGGACACAACAGATTCACCGTCATCGTGCCATTGTCGTTTTCGTGTGGACCCAAATAGGAAAACGGCTGTGCGCACTTGCCGATAAGAACCTGCTGTTTTAAATGCATAACTATCCTTTTATTGCCCAGATGCCTGTTTGCGCGCTTGAGTCAAATCCCTAGCCAAGGCTTGTAAATCCGGCCGACTAAAAATTTGCTCAATATTTTGTGTGAGTTTGCGCTTCCAGTTCGGATATTCGTTGAATGTACCTGGGATATTAACGGGTTTATCCATTTCTAACCAGTCCTCAAGTTGCAAACTTAGCAAAGCGCTTGAACCCGTAGACATGTGTTTTTGCATACCAAAGTTAAGAGCCTTGCTCATACCCACATAATTTACATCTCGGCTTATCTCATCTGAAATTGAGTGATGCCCGTGCATGGTGTTTAAAATCTGCTGTTTATTTTCATGACGGCTTTCAAATAAGCTTTGAAGCACCTCATCATCAGGATACAAACCAACGGTTTTACCCAGCGTTAAATCGTCGCAATGCCAATACCCGATTAATGTGGGCATATCGTGAGTAGTCAGCGTTGCCATTGACTGCTCGGGATAATGAGAGGGAGAGAAAAAGCCACCGTCTTTACTCTGCTCAAAGAAAAACACTCTATACGAATAAACACCGTTATCTTGCAGCTTTTCACGAATAGCCTCGGGAACTGTCCCTAAATCCTCGCCAATCACCAAGGCTTTATTTCTTTGACTTTCTAATGCCAAAATTGCGAGTAAATCATCTACTGGGTAATTTACATAGACCCCTTCGCTCGCATTGTCGTCGTTATGCACCCACCATAAGCGCAGTAAGGCCATAGCATGATCGATACGAAGCGCGCCGGAGGCCTTCATATTCGACGCGAACAGATCAACGATAGGCTGGTATTGTTGCTGACTTAATACTTCCGGGTCCATCGGCGGTAAGCCCCACTTTTGACCAAGCGGGCCAAGTATATCAGGTGGCGCTCCAACGCTTACATCGGTGCAGTATAGATCTTGATTACTCCAAATCTCAGCACTGCCATCACTAACACCCACCGCAAGGTCACGGTAAAGGCCAATTGTCATACCCGCGTCAATAGAAGCTTTGCTGGCTAACTCAAACTGGCTTTGCGCTTGCCACTGCAAAAACATATAAAACAACACCTCTTGGTGATGCTTTTTGGCAAAACGTTTTACCGCAGCAGAATCTGCGTCTTGATACTGTTCAGGAAATACCGTGCAGCCCCAATATGGCTTACCTTCCTGTTTAAGCTTCATTTGAATGGCTTCGAAAATGGCTAAGCCGCGTAGGCTCTCTCCACCGTCTTCAATAAAAGCATCAAATGCTTTCTTTTGTTTCGTTTGTTTACTTAAATACTTGCTATGATAAATAGCAAAAATTCGCTCTAGCGCTGCAAGTTTTAGTTCGGCTACGCTTTCGTAATCTACCCAGTCTTTTTCTCGAAGGCTGACCAAACGCTGAGCGACATTTTCTGCCTGCATCCACTGCTGCACTTCATCGGCGTCAAAGCACTCAACGCTCTCAACGTCAATGTAAAGATAGTTTAACCACCTGCGCGAACTCGGCCCGTAAGGAGAGCAAGCCTGAGGGTTAGCCGGATAAAGTTGATGGATTGGATTTAAACCAATGAAATCAGCGCCCCATGCGGCCGCTTTTTGGGCCACGTAGGCCAAATCACTAAAATCACCAATGCCCCAGTTACGTTCGCTTCGCAAACAGTAGAGCTGCACTGAGTAGCCCCAAAGTTTCTTACCCTGTTCTATGGCCTTTGGCGTATAGCATTTTGCTGGCGCGATAATTAATTTACTTTGAGCAAGCTTTTTACGTCCACAATAAAGATGTATATCATGATATCCCAGAGGTAAATCAAGCTTAAGTTCAAGTGAGTATTGTTGCCATTCTACTGATTCTATTTCTTGACTGGCGAGCAGCTCACCATCAACAGGCTCAAACTTAACAACATGCTTGTCCCCTGCTTCCGTTTGTATGCGTAAACTGTGCGCCTGAGCAGCATCAGTAATCGTGCAGCGCATTAGCACTACAATCGCTTGTTTCTTCCTAAACACATATACCGAATTTAAAGGGCTCTGCCATTCAATAATGGCCTCGTTTTCGAGTTGAGCTAATAAGGCTTCCTCGTCGCCTATGGGATAACCCATAGTCTCTAGTAGTTTTTCTTGGTTGTGCTTTGAAATCTGTGCAGGCTTGCCCCAAGCATCAATAAAATCTGTGCCTATGCCGCGTTGCTCTACTAGATGCTGAATAAGATCGGTCATGTTGTATATGTTCCTGATATTTTCCGCTTAGCTGCTTAAATATTGAAAGCGCGTAACTTTTTATTCGAACGCGCGTAACGAGCGGACGTAATTTTCGCTAGTGTGTATTATTCATAACGGAATTGCGATTTAAAGGTGAATACGTTTGCAAACATTTATAATTTTTAACATTTCCATTAACAAGGATGTAATTTAACAACATATATTAGACTATACTGCGAATTTATGTTTATATTAGTGCATATTTTCGTAATTAAATTACATGCACAGTTTTTGCCGCGTAACATTGTATTGTTTGGCGCATTTTGCAAAACACAACCAAAAGGTGATTTTCTATGGCAATTAATCTTGGGATTAATGGATTTGGTCGTATCGGCCGTTTAGTACTTCGCGCAGCCGCCGAGCGTTCTGACATCAACGTAGTCGCTATTAACGATTTGTTAGATGTTGATTACATTGCGTATATGCTGAAATACGACTCTACACACGGTCCTTTTAAAGGCACTGTAGAGGTAGAAAATGGTAACTTAGTTGTTAATGGCAGCAGCATCCGTGTTAGCGCCGAGCGCGACCCTGCAAACTTGGCATGGGACAAAGCAAATGTAGATGTAGTTGTCGAATCTACCGGCTTATTCTTAACCAAAGAAACTGCTGAAAAACACATTCAAGCTGGCGCGAAAAAGGTTGT
>CAYQMI010000035.1:6186-16447 GCA_964418575.1 uncultured Glaciecola sp. | reverse complement strand
TGGCGCGGCGGACGCGGTGCATTGCAAAACATCATACCTTCATCTACAGGCGCAGCAAAAGCGGTAGGTAAAGTTATCCCCAGTCTACAGGGCAAACTCACGGGCATGGCATTTAGAGTGCCCACCGCCGATGTATCTGTAGTAGATTTGACGGTTAACCTTGAAAAACCAGCTAGCTACGACGAGATTTGCGCAGCGCTCAAAGCCTCATCAGAAGGCGAATTGGCGGGCATTTTAGGCTACACTGAAGATGACGTTGTTTCACAAGACTTTATTGGTGATACTCGCTCTTCTATTGTAGACGCAAAAGCAGGTATTGCATTAACCGATACCTTTGTGAAGTTCGTGTCTTGGTACGATAACGAAATGGGTTATTCAAACCGAGTATTAGACTTAGTTGCGCACATAAGTAAATAAGCAAATAAAATGCAGAAAGCTTTTAGTTAGAAATGAAAAGTGAAAAGAGCGCTACTTAGCGCTCTTTTTTTATGCCTAATTTGTGCTAGTCTTTTTGATTCTTGTATCTTAAACAAGCGATATTCTTATTTTACCGACGATAGCCCTAAACAACATCAAGAGCCCTATCCTAAACTATGACAAACGCCAATATATCAATCGATGAACAGGCATTGCAAAGTGCAATACAAACCTTCACAAGCTTAACATGCAGACTATCTTCTGATGGTTTATACCTCGATATAAGCAACAGCAAGGCGAGCGCCTCTTTATCGATGTTTGGTGCTCATCTATGCTCTTTTATTGCCAATAAAGACGGCAGAGAGCGTTTATGGATAAGCGACAGCGCTATGTTTGACGCAAGCACCCCTATTCGTGGCGGTGTACCTATTTGTTGGCCTTGGTTTGGTGCGAACAACAAGATTAATGACGCACCAAGTCACGGTTTTGTGCGTAATCAAATGTGGCGTTTAAACCAGGCAAAGGAAGTAAAAGATGAAAACGGTGAAGTAGTAGAAACACATTGTTATTTAAAGCCAACAAGCTTAGGGATGTTTTCCACTCCAGCGACTTTAAATCTCACTCTAATGCTAAAGGTTTCGACGTATTGCGAAATCACTTTAATTACCGAAAATCAGAGTTCGCAGCGCGTTGAAGTGTCGCAGGCGATTCACAGCTACTTTGCGATTGAGGATATTAATCAGGTCGTCATCAATGGGTTGCACGGGACCTATTACAACAAACTAGACAACACTCATAACAATGTAAGTCCATCACTCTACACAATCAAACAAGAGACAGACCGTGTCCATCAGCGAGCCGTTAAGAGTGTTACAGACGAACGTATCAGCCTGAGCGATGGCGACAAAAACATCATCAACATCTTGCATAGTGGTCATAATTCAACCGTGGTATGGAACCCATGGATAGAGAAAAGCGCAAAAATGAAGGATATGAGTGAGGGCGGATACAAAACTATGTTATGCATCGAAGCCGCAACAGAGCCCCGAGAGGCGTTGTTACCGGGCCAGAAACTTGTTCTGACCCAAAAGTTTGATTAGCTTGCTAAGCCTTTGCTACGGCGATGGCTTTGGCGGCTAACTCTGTCAACACATGCCACTGCTTATCTTCTATGGCATCTGTTGGCGCTACCCAAGAGCCGCCAACGCATTTCACATTAGCTAGTTTTAAATACTCTAAATAGTTATCAGGGCCAATGCCGCCAGTAGGACAAAATACCGTATTAGGGAATGGACCACCAATTGATTTAAGCGCTTTTACGCCGCCCGCGGCTTCTGCTGGAAAGAACTTCAAGTGATCGTAACCAGCATCGTTTGCTTTCATTAAATCAGAAATATTAGAGACACCAGGAATAAGTGGAATACTGCCTTCTTTTCCAGCACTTAACAAATCAGCCGTTAAACCTGGGCTTATCGCAAATTTAGCGCCAGCATCTGTCACTGCTTGTAATTGCTGACGGTTTGTAACCGTGCCAGCACCAACGTAAGCTTCAGGCATTTCTTTTGCAATTCTCTCGATGATTTGCATTGCAGCCGGCGTTCTCAGAGTAACTTCAAGTACCGTGATGCCCCCTTTCAAGAGTGCTTCAGCGATAGGTAAAGCATCTTCAAGTTCTTCAATAACCAGTACTGGTACTACCGGACCTTGTTTGAAAATGTCTGCAGATGTATTTTTCCAGTTATTGTTCATCTTGTAATCTCTGTGTGTGTTGAGTTAGATAAGCCAGCGCTCCAAGCAAACCGTGGTCAGGCTCATTAATTAAATAAGTAGGAATATTTTTAACGTAATGGGCCATGTCGCCCTTAGCCTCAAATTTCTCGCGAAAGCGGCTTTCCATAAAAAAGTCTTTTAACTTGCTAGTGATGCCGCCACCAATAAACACGCCGCCGGTTAAGCATAAATTGACCGCTAAGTTACCCGCAAAGCTGCCCATCACCTGGCAAAAATGTTGGATGGCCTTACGCGCCATAGGGTCGCTGTTGTTAAGTCCTGCCGAGGTAACATCAGAAGGCTGTGTAAGCTGGGGCGCAGTGCCTGCATGCTCACAAAAAGCATTATATATGTTTACAATGCCGCGGCCTGATAACACTTCTTCGGCGGAGGCTCTTCCAAACTTGTGATATAGATAGCGCCAAATAATGAGGTCGTCTTCTTCAGTGGGAGCAAAATCCACATGCCCGCCTTCACCGTCTAAGGTATGCCAACCACCGCCAGTCCATGTTAGGTGCTCTACACCTAAACCTGTGCCCGGTCCAAACACAGCTATATTACCGTGCTCTTTAGCATGCCCACCACCTACCTGTATCACCTGATTGTGATTTAGGGTAGGAAGTGAATGCGCAATAGCAGTGTAGTCATTGATAACGTCTAAATGCTGTAAATTCAAATGCGCTTGTAAAGCTTGTTTGGAAAATGACCAAGTATGATTAGTCATTTTTACTAAGTCTTCATTTACCGGACAGGCGATCGCAATGCAACCGGCGCTGAAACCAGAGGGTGCAGTATCTGCTTGAAAATGCAAAATAGCGTCGTCTATTGAATCAAAATTTTCGCATAGATACTTTTTAATGACCGAAATCCGACCATTTTCGACTAGGCCTAGGCGAATATTTGTACCGCCTACATCCGCTACAAATTTCTGCCCTTGCCCGCTCATGCGTCGAGTTCCTGTTCTTGTTCAACAAACAGTGAACATGCGCCCTCTTCAGCACCTGTTAGGGTTGAGCGCATGCCGGCAAACAGCTCTCGGCCCATACCATGATGACTTTCGGTTAAATCAAGCACCGCTTGTTCACGGCTACTCAACTCGGCCTCAGGAACATGTAGGGTTATCGCATTAGTCTCGGTATCAATTTCAATCATGTCGCCGGTTTTTACCTTACCAATCAAACCACCTTTATAAGCCTCAGGCGTCAAATGAATGGCTGCCGGCACCTTACCTGATGCTCCCGACATACGTCCGTCTGTAACCAAAGCAACTTTATATCCACGATCTTGCAGCACGCCCAACGGTGGAGTTAGCCTGTGCAGTTCTGGCATACCCATAGCAGTAGGTCCTTGGAAGCGAACAACTACCACACAATCCTTGTTTAAGTCACCTGATGTAAATGCAGCATCAAGGGCGTATTGATCTTCAAATACTACTGCAGGCGCTTTGATGTGACACTTTGGTTCACGTAGCGCAGAAGTTTTAATCACTGCTCGCCCTAAGTTTCCGTGCAACACCGATAACCCGCCGTCGGGTTTGAAAGGCGTTTTGATATCGGCAAACACACTTGTGTCGTAAGACTCTGTTGGGCCATCTTCCCACACCAGCTCGCCATCTTTTAGCTTTGGCTCTTTGGTGTACTGATCAAGCCCCTTACCACAAATGGTTGTGACATCGTTATGAATGAGGCCACTGTCTCTCAACTGTTTAAACAGCAAAGCCATACCGCCGGCTGCGGTGAAGTGATTAATATCAGCAGAACCGTTTGGATAAATGCGGGTGATCAGCGGTGTCGCATCAGAAATATCTGAGAAATCATCCCAGTTAATGATAATGCCAGCTGCACGAGCCACTGCTACTAAGTGCATAGTGTGGTTAGTAGAGCCGCCAGTAGCTAAGAGCCCAACAATACCATTCACCATCGCTTTGGCATCAACAATATGCCCCATAGGCGTGTAATTATCGCCTAAATCGGTTAAGCGTGTAACTTGTCTTGCAGCAGCGTCTGTAAGCGCATCACGAAGTTCAGTGCCGGGGTTAACAAAGGATGAACCCGGCAAGTGCAGACCCATTATTTCTACCACCAACTGGTTTGAGTTGGCGGTACCGTAGAAGGTACACGTACCAGCGCTATGGTAAGACTGCGATTCAGCTTCTAACAATGCTTCTCTGTCCGCCTTACCCTCTGCAAAAGCCTGTCTGACCCGCGCTTTCTCTTTATTTGGAAGCCCTGAAGGCATTGGACCGGCCGGCACAAAAACGGTAGGTAAATGACCAAAACTCAAGCCGCCTAAAAGCAAACCAGGGACAATTTTGTCGCAAATGCCTAACATCAGGGCACCATCAAACATATTGTGAGAAAGGCCAATCGCTGCACCCATCGCAATGTTGTCTCGGCTCATCAAACTCAGTTCCATGCCGGGGTTACCCTGAGTAACACCATCACACATCGCCGGCACGCCGCCCGCAAACTGCGCTACGCTGCCTACCTTGGCAATCGCATCTTTAAGCTTTTGTGGATAGGTTTCGTAGGGCTGATGCGCACTGAGCATATCGTTGTAGCTAGACACAATGGCGATGTTGGCTTTGGTCATACTGCGAAGATCAGATTTATCTTCTTTGCCACAAGCCGCAAAACCATGCGCTAAGTTTCCGCAAGACAGCGCACCGCGATGAGGTCCTTGACGACGAGCCTTATCAATTTTTGCTAAGTAATGAGCGCGATGCTTTGTGCTGCGTTCAATAATACGGTCGGTAACTTCTTGTATAATCGGATTCATAATATAACCTATGGAGCCCAAATAAGGTCTACGCTAGCGTTATCGCAGACCGCTTTGATGGGCTTTTCTATGGGAGTGTAATCTGCAATCGCCTGCTCTAGTACCTGGCGTTTTTTATTGCCGGTTATGTGCAAAAACAGGTGTTTGCTCTTAATGATTTGCGCCAAACTTAGAGACATTCTTTGGTGCGGGGCAGTAGTAGGCTGAGTCGCCAAGACTGGGGCTTTACGTGCGAGGTTTAAGCCTTCCTCAATTTGTTCACTACAGGGGAATAAAGAAGCTGTGTGGCCATCTTCACCCATGCCTAGAATACAAACATCCAGCGGCAGGCCCATTTTTTCAAGTCGCTCGCTTATTGTTGCAACTGCGTCTTCAGCATTATCGTCATCAGTTGTCATTGACACAAATTTAGCAGAAGCGGCTTCACCCACTAGCAAGTTTTCTCGCACAAGCTTTTCATTGCTCGCGCTATCGCCAGCGTCTACCCAGCGCTCATCTGCAAGGGTAATATTTACTCGCGACCACGGTAGCGCTATTTGCGAGAGCGCTTGAAACAGGGGCTTTGGCGTAGAACCGCCGCTTAGCGCAATGCTCGCGCTTCCGTTTTGAGAAATCGCTTGCTTAATAATGCCGGCTATTTGCTCACTAAAGGCATCTACTAAGGCTTCTGAATTTGCATATTCATGTAACACTAAAGCCATGTTCTATCCTTTTTTCTTAATTTTGCTTTCGTACCAACTGCGGCCTTCTTTAGCGAGTAAACCAATGGATGAAACAGGTCCCCAAGTACCAGCTTGGTATTGTTCTGGACCTTCACTATCACTTTTCCAAGCTTTAATAATCGAGTCTACCCAAGTCCATGCTTGTTCAACCTCATCTCGTCTCACGAACAATGCTTGGTTACCAATCATTACTTCTAGCAAGAGCTTTTCGTATGCATCAGCAATACGTTGATCCGCAAATTCTTCAGAAAAACTTAAATCTAATTTAGATTTTTGTAAGTCCATGCCACCAGAACTGGTTAAACCTGGTACCTTATTCATAACAGTGACTTCAACGCCCTCTTCTGGCTGAAGACGGATAACCAATTTATTGGGTGGCAACTGCGTGAAGCTCGCGCCAAATAAATTGTGCGGCTGGCGTTTAAAATAAATCACGACTTCACTGGCTTTGGTTGGTAAACGTTTACCGGTTCTTAAGTAAAACGGCACACCCGCCCAGCGCCAGTTATCAATTTCTACTTTTAAAGCTACAAATGTTTCAGTGCGACTTTTCTTGTTCGCGTCTTCTTCCTCTAAGTAGCCAGGTACTTCATTACCCGATACAAAACCCGCTGAATACTGACCACGAACAGTTTTGTCGTTAATATTGCTGGCATTTATAGGCCGCAAGGCTTTTAATACTTTGAGCTTTTCATCTCGAATACTGTCGGCATCTAAAGTTGTTGGCGGCTCCATTGCAACGAGCGACAAAATTTGCAAAAGATGATTTTGCACCATGTCACGCATTTGCCCGGCACTATCAAAGTAACCCCAGCGACCTTCGATACCCACGGATTCCGCAACGCTTATTTGCACATGATCAATGCAGTTATGATCCCAGTTGGTAGCAAATATGGAGTTGGCAAAGCGCAGTGCAATTAGGTTAAGAACGGTTTCTTTGCCTAAATAATGGTCGATGCGATAGATTTGTTTCTCGCTGAAGTATTGAGCGACTTCATTGTTGATTTCTTTCGACGATTCAAGGTCTTGCCCGATGGGCTTTTCTAGCACAACCCTCACACTTTTATCAATAATATCGGCGGTTTTCATGCCTCGGCATATGTCGCCGAATAAAGAAGGTGCCGTAGCAAAGTAACACACCATTGTACGTTCAACGTTCACATGTTCTTTCAACTCTGTGTACGATTTGGTATCAGTAATATCAATTTTTACATAATCCAAACGCGCTTTAAATTTATTCCATGTTTCTTTGCACAGCTTATCGCCTGAAAATTTTTCTATATTTTCTTTTACAAGGTCAACATACTCCTGCTGATTAATTTCTTGTCGCGCAACGCCAACAACGGTTGTGCCATCGTGCAACAAGCCAGCTTTTTCTAATTGGTATAGTGATGGGAGAAGTTTTCGTCTTGCTAGGTCACCTTTGGTGCCAAACAACACAAAATCGATGGGTTCATATTTTAGTTCAGACACCATATTTTGCCTCTAATGAGCATTGGAAATGAATAATCGGTTCAATTGAGCATAGTAAACAATAAATGTAGTAAAATTACAAATCAATTTGCAACATTTTACTAGCAAATCAACTCTGGTTTACCAGCCCTTATATTATAAGCCACTCAAGCATAAGTTCATATAATACCAATGGCACAGGCTATTTTGCTTGGGCAAAAAGATCGATTCAGAACGCTACACGCTTTGTTAAAAGTGTGTTAGCCTTGCACTCTAATTTTGTTTTTTGTCAAAAAGTTACAACAAATATGACAAAAATTCGTTTTAGCAGTAATATTGTTACAGAATTTATGGCTATCTTGAAGGCGAGTGAGTAGCACGTTATGAATATTCTTGAAAAAATATCACAGGATATGTTGGAGTTTAGCAAGTCTGAAAAGAAGGTAGCAGAAGTCATTCTTGCCAACCCTCAAGTTGCTATCCATTCCAGCATCGCATCCCTTGCAAAAATGTCGAATGTGAGCGAACCCACAGTCAATCGCTTTTGCAGGCGTTTAGACACCAAAGGCTATCCAGACTTTAAACTGCATTTAGCGCAAAGTTTAGCAAATGGTACACCTTACGTTAATCGACATGTCGACGAGTTTGACGGCCCTACCGAATATACCAACAAGATTTTTGAATCGACGATGGCTTCGCTTGAAGTTGCCAGGCAGTCGATTGATGTTGCCATGGTAAATCGAGTCGTTGATTTACTCACACAAGCCCGCAAAATTTCCTTTTTTGGCTTGGGCGCATCTGCTTCTGTAGCCCATGATGCGGTAAATAAATTCTTTCGCTTTAATGTGCCTGTTGTGCACTTTGATGACATTTTGATGCAGCGCATGAGCGTTATGAATAGTTCAGAAGGCGATGTTGTCATTTGCATATCGCACACTGGCCGCACCAAAAGCTTAGTAGATGTTGCAAATATCGCACGAGAAAACAACGCCACTGTAGTGGGCATTACTACAGTAGGTAGCCCGTTGTCTAAAGCCTGTAACTATGTTTTGTCGTTATCAGTGCCAGAAGACACCGATTTATACATGCCAATGGCCTCACGCATCGCTCAACTCACACTTATTGATGTATTAGCTACTGGATTTACCCTGCGCCGCGGCAACAAATTCCGCGAAAATCTAAAACGCGTCAAAGACACCCTACGCGGATCACGATTTAATCGAACTGAAAACATTTAAGGCAAGCAAACTATGTCACGCAGAACAAAAATACTAGCGACTCTTGGCCCTGCTACTGATAGCAGCGAAATGATAGAGGCAATTATCAAAGCCGGTGCGAACGTCGTTCGTATGAACTTTTCTCATGGTCAAGCTGAAGATCATATTCAACGTGCTCAACGAGTGCGCGATGCAGCGAAGAAGCTAAACAAACACGTTGCGATACTAGGCGATTTACAAGGCCCTAAAATACGTGTTTCTCGTTTCAAAAACGACTCGGTTATTTTAAAGCACGATCAAGATTTTATTCTTGATGCTGAATTGGGCAAGTTTGACGGTGATGAAACACAAGTGGGAATCGATTATAAAGCATTGCCAGACGACGTGAGAAGCGGCGATATATTACTTTTAGATGATGGGCGTATTCAGCTTCGCGTTGAGTCAGTGTCGGGCCGAAAGGTACATACCAAAGTCACTGTTGCCGGCAAGCTATCAAACAATAAAGGCATCAACAGACTGGGTGGTGGACTTTCTGCCGAAGCGCTTACAGCAAAAGATAAAGAAGACATTATTACCGCAGCAGCGATGGACGTTGATTATTTAGCAGTAAGCTTCCCTCGCTCTGGAGCAGACTTAGACTATGCACGTGAACTTGCTGAAAAAGCGGGTTGTTTTGCAAAAATTTGTGCAAAAGTAGAACGCGCTGAAACCGTTGCATCTGACGAAGCCATTGACGACATAATAAACGCCTCTGACGCGGTAATGGTAGCGCGCGGTGATTTAGGTGTAGAAATTGGCGACGCAGAGTTAGTTGGGGTGCAAAAGAAGCTTATCGCGCGTTCTAGGCAGTTAAATCGGGTGGTGATCACCGCCACGCAAATGATGGAGTCGATGATCGAAAGCCCGATGCCAACGCGTGCAGAGGTCATGGACGTTGCTAACGCTGTGCTCGATGGCACAGATGCAGTGATGCTTTCAGCAGAAACCGCTGCGGGTGCATATCCTGTCGAAACTGTGCAGGCGATGGCTAGAGTATGTGAAGGTGCTGAAACTCACCCTAGCGTGAAAATCTCTAAGCATCGCCTTGATGAGCACTTTTTAGATGTGACTGAGACGCTAGCAATGTCTGCGGTTTATGCTGCTAATCATTTATCTTCTATCAAAGCAATTGTAGGCTTAACAGAAAGCGGGACTACACCTAAGCTAATGTCAAGAATAACATCTTCACTACCAATTTATGCGATGTCTAGACATCATCGCACGTTGAATATGATGGCGCTGTATCGCGGCGTGGTTCCTGTGTATTTTGATTCTACTAAAAGTGCACCAGGTGAAATGACCAAAGACGTGATGGAAGCCTTGAAAGAAGGTGGTTTACTAAACGTGGGCGATCAATTCATTTTGACCTACGGCGATAAAATGGAAACCGTTGGCGCAACCAATGCTTGTAAAGTAGTCACCGTTGCCTAAGCTGAGCACCATATTTAAACGCGCCCAAGGCTATCTTTGAGGCGCGTTTTTTTATTCCCAAAAACTCACAAAATCCGCTACTTCTCTGCTCGGTTTGCTCATTGTTTTTAATGGGCTTGTCCCTAAATATAGAAAACCCAAAATTTCGTCATCTTCTTTACACTCTAAGGCTTTTTTGACTGTTTCGTCTTGCGCGTACGAACCGGTGCGCCATATTCCTTGGAATCCTTGCGCGACCGCTGCCATTTGCATAGCCTGTACGGCACATGCGGTTGATGCCACCTGCTCTACCCAAGGCACGCTGTCGTTTTCTTTGTGGTTACAAATTGCCACGATTACCATGGGTGCACGCAGCGGTAGCTGACGTGCGCGGTCGATACTAACCTGCTCTGCGCCCTTGCAAATAGCAGCCTCTTCAAAAATTTCGCCCAACTT
>CAYQMI010000035.1:0-6086 GCA_964418575.1 uncultured Glaciecola sp. | reverse complement strand
AAGGCCATTTTTGTTGGCATATGGACCGGGTTAACTTTCAGTCGCAGACTGTTTTTTAACCTAATTTTTATCGGCATTGTTATAGCCATTATTGTAGCGATATCAAGCGGTGACTCCGACAAACTGATGGTCGAAGATAAGAGTGCATTAGTCCTTAACTTGAAGGGTAACTTAGTCATTGAAAAAACCTTTGTCGACCCTGCAGAAGAGTTTTTTCAACAAGCCCTTGGTCAAGAGCCGGAAAATCCTGAAGTATTGGTGCGTGATTTAGTCAAAGCAATTGAAAATGCTGCCAAAGATAAACGCATTGAAACCATTATCTTGTCGTTAAACGGTTTCTCCGGTGGTGGCTTAGACAAGCTTAAACGCGTTGGCGAGGCGCTAGAAGTATTCAAAGACAGTGGCAAGCCAATTTATGCCTTTGGTAACTCATATAATAGAAATCAATATTACCTAGCTTCTTATGCTGATTCTGTATACTTGCACCCAATGGGCGGTATGCTTCTAGAGGGCTATGCGAGCTATGGTACCTATTTTGCTGAGGCTTTAGAAAACATCAAAGCAACGCCACACATATTCAAAGTGGGTAAGTACAAATCGGCGGTAGAACCATTTACGCGCAACGACATGTCTCCTGAAGCAAAAGAAGCTAATCGCGCGTGGTTAAACGAACTATGGTCTCAGTACAAAAACAATGTTGCGGGAACACGCCCTTTTGACACTGGTAATTTTGATGAAACCTTTGACCAAGTACTGAGTAAATTCGCTGCTGTTGAAGGTGATTCAGCTAAGTATGCCTTAAGTAACAATTGGGTAGATGGTCTGCGCACACGCCATGAATTCCGCAGTGAAATGACTGCCCTGTTAGGTGAAGGCAGCGATGACAAACCCTACAACGCCATCACGTTTGACAACTACATGAACATTATCAACCCGCCCCTACCTAGCGTTCCCTCGCAAAAAGACAAGGTTGCGGTTGTGGTAGCAAAAGGCACCATTTTAGATGGCAAACAAAAAGCCGGTACGATAGGCGGTGACAGCACTGCTGCGCTGCTCAGACAAGCGCGTGAGGACGACACAGTTAAAGCAGTAGTATTGCAAGTGGACTCTCCTGGCGGCAGCGCGTTTGCGTCTGAAGTCATTCGCAACGAAGTAGAGCTGTTAAAACAAGCTGGAAAACCTGTCGTTGCTTCAATGAGTACCTATGCGGCTTCTGGCGGTTATTGGATTTCCGCAAGCGCCGACCATATCATCGCTGAACCCAGCACTATCACAGGTTCAATCGGTATTTTTGGCATGTTTGTAACTTTTGAAAACACCTTTGACTATTTAGGCATTCATTCAGACGGTGTTGCTACCAATGAGCTAAATGGGATTGGTGTAGACAGAGAGCTTAGTGAAGGCTATAAAAACCTCATTCAAATGGGCATCGAAAATGGCTACGACCGTTTCATAACCTTAGTAGCAACTGAGAGAAACATGAGTAAAGAAGCCACGAATGAAATTGCACAAGGTCGCGTATGGATTGGAACGCAAGCATTGGAGTTAGGTTTAGTAGATGAGCTTGGTGATGTTGAACTTGCAATTGCCAAAGCGGCTGAACTGGCTGAGTTAGAGGACTTCGATACTCGCTACGTGACTCCAAAGTTATCTGCGCAAGAGATCTTCTGGCAGAATTTCTTTAAAAACGCTCAGGTGATATTCGGTGGAGCTAATTTTGATTTGCCAACGCATCCGATTTTGCGTGCAGCAAACGACATTGAAGCGGAAATTAAAACCCTAACTAAGCTTAATGACCCAATGTCGAGCTATGTTCTGTGCTTAGAATGCCAAGTTAAATAGTACTGATATGGTTTAATACTAAAAGAGAGTCAAATTTGACTCTCTTTTTTATTGCGCCCTTGATTGTGTATGCCCGACACACGTAAACTTTCAACAGTAATCACCCTTAACATTCCGGACATTAAATGCAGCCCAAATCAATGCATCCAAACATAAAAGCCAATTTTAAAAGTTGGGTAGATGCTAAGTAGCCTACAATTACTCGCAGAAAAGTCGCTGCAAGACTGGATAGAAAAGCTTGAAGGCAGCAACTTTATGGTCTCGAGCGCCCCTACACTTGTTTTGAATCAACGAGGAAGGATTGCTGGTGCGGCGGTTCTGCAAAAAAACATTATCAAACTTCAGCCAAAACTATTTGCTCAGAACACTGAGTACTTTTTATCAGACGTAATTCCTCATGAGCTTGCGCACATAGCAGTATTTCAGCACTGCGGGAGAGTAAAACCTCATGGTAAAGAATGGCAATATGTAATGCGCGATTTATTGAGGGTTAGCCCAAAAGTTACTCACACCTTGGATGTTAAAAAGGCGGGCATCAAAATGCACGATTACGAATGTCGGTGTGGGAAGATTCAGTTGACGAGTATTCGACATAACCGAGTGGTCGCAGGCAAACAAAGTTATATTTGCAAACGCTGCAGAAACCCTCTTATTCTTGCAAAAGTGGATTAAAACAAATCTTTAGTAAATGCTTTATCTAATTCTTTAAATGCGGTTCTAAGAAGCTTCGCTAAGTCTTTAAAAGTTGGCTTTGCAGACATTGACTCAAGCGCACAGCCTTGGCTTTGCATTTTTTGATAAATATCGTGGTACCACGCTAACATGCTTGGACCAAGTGCTTGATTTGCCCGATTACCTAACCAAAACAGCCCTTGTAAGGGCAAAGAGAAAAAGAAGATGCTCACTGTTAAAGCTTGAGGTAAAAACTCCAAACCCAAATAGTGCAGTTGCAAAGCAGCTACCATTACAGCTATGGGCGGCATCACTTGGATACCAAATTTGGTAGCCGAGATAATGCGGCACTCGGGAAATAAACTAAAGAGTTGTTTTTCCATAGGCCAGATGCGCATGTACTCGCGGCCATCTTTAATGTAAGTGGGTATAAGATGTAACATATTGCTCTCGCAAATCCTTCATCGAAACTACTCAAAGCATAACATAGATGCTACTCTAAGCGGCAATTATTACCAGTACTCTATTGGTAACAAAGCATTACATAACATACGGTTTATACGCATATATGGGCATTTTAGTGCTTTTCTATATTTAATTAGATATCTGGCGCGATTGAAATTAAAAATTCTGCCCGCATATTTGCGACCATCAATATTTTGTTCGGAGAAGTAAATGGCAAACACCAGACACGTGCCACTATTAATATTGGGCTCAGGCCCTGCAGGGTATAGCGCCGCAGTATATGCAGCGAGAGCTAACTTAAAACCGGTATTGTTGACCGGTATTCAGCAAGGTGGACAACTTACCACCACTACCGAAGTTGAGAACTGGCCAGGCGACCCAGACGACCTTACCGGTCCAGACTTGATGGTAAGAATGCAAAAGCACGCAGAAAAATTCGATACCGAAATTATTTTTGACCACATCAACGAAACCGACCTAAAACAACGCCCGTTTACCCTAAAAGGCGACAACGGCACCTACACTTGCGATGCCCTTATCATTGCCACTGGTGCATCAGCTAAATATTTAGGTCTTGAGAGTGAAACGAACTTCATGGGCAAAGGCGTAAGCGCTTGTGCTACCTGTGATGGTTTCTTTTACAAAAATCAAAAAGTGGCGGTTGTAGGTGGAGGTAATACGGCGGTTGAAGAGGCTTTGTATCTATCAAACATCGCTTCTGAGGTGCACGTTGTTCACCGCAGAACCAGTTTCCGTAGCGAAAAAATTCTAGCTGACCGTTTATTAGACAAAGCTAAAAACGGCAATGTGACCCTTCATCTCAACAAAACCCTTGAGGAAGTAGTAGGCGATGAAATGGGCGTAACGGGTATAAAGATTCGCGATACTGAAACTAACGAAGTCTCAGAGCAGGACGCCATGGGCGTATTTATTGCGATTGGTCATAGTCCTAATACCAATATTTTCGATGGCCAACTTGAAATGAAAGATGGCTATATCGTTGTTAATAGCGGATTACACGGTAATGCAACACAAACCAGTGTACCCGGTGTTTTTGCAGCAGGCGATGTTAGCGATCATGTATATCGTCAAGCAATCACGTCTGCTGGAACGGGCTGTATGGCGGCGCTAGATGCTGAAAAATTCTTGGATGCGCTGTAAAGACCATTACTCGCCAGTGATGAGTTGGCTATCAAGGGGCGCAGCGCACTTGATAGCCAACTTATGGGGGCGCTATGCTGGAGTTATTTAGACTCGATCATGAGCTCACCTTCCCTTCCGTTAATTTAGCACTTGATGAACCTAACGGTTTGTTAGCATTTGGTGGCGATTTGTCACCAGAGCGCCTTCTGCATGCATACAGTCAAGGTATATTTCCTTGGTTCAGTGAAGGCGAGCCACTGCTATGGTGGTCGCCAGATCCTAGGGGGATCATAAGTACCGAAGACTTCTACCCTTCCAAAAGCTTACTAAAAAGCATCCGCAAAAATGGCTATACCGCAACAATGGATCGGGAATTCGAAGCCGTGCTCAAGCACTGTGCAAAAGTGCCTAGAGCTAAAATCCAAATAGAGGATGAGCAGCATAACAATAGCACTTGGATAACGGATGAAATGATTGACGCATACAAACGCTTGCATAAGATTGGCTGGGCGCACTCTATTGAAATCTGGGATGCACAGACAAATTTGGTGGGTGGACTCTACGGTGTTGCCATCAACGGTGGATTTTGCGGTGAGTCGATGTTTCATCTTAAAACCGATGCCAGTAAAGCTGCATTTTATGCACTGGTGCTGCACATGCGCAGGCACTCACTCAATTTTATCGACTGCCAAATGGTAAACCCACACTTAGAGACCCTCGGTTGTTTTGAGGTGCCAAGAACTGAATTTATAGCTATGTGGCATAGAGCAATTAGACAAATCGTAAGCGATACTTGTTGGACGCAACAAGCGGTGGAGTTTACATGAGCAAGTTTGGGATAACGCAGCAATTTACCTGTAACTATTTACCTGACCAGCAAGAAAGGCTGCTGGTATGCATGTCTCCTGCCGAGGAATTACCCCAATTGTACGGGCAATTAATGCATGTTGGTTTTAGGCGCAGTGGCGAACAAATTTATCGACCACACTGCCCAAGCTGTAATCAATGTCAGTCGGTTCGTGTAGATGTTCATCAATTCAAAGCAAGTAAAAGCCAACGACGTATTCTGAATAAGAACAGCGATGTTATCGTGCGCCTGACTGAATTAGAGCGTGACGACCACTATCCACTTTACGAAAAATATATTAGCGCTTTTCATGCCGATGGCAGTATGTACCCTGCGAGCTATACGCAGTATCGCAACTTTATTCGAAGCCAATGGCAAGAGCCTTCATTTTTAGAGGCCAGAGATGAAAACGCTAATTTATTAGCGGTAGCCGTCACAGATACAGTTAACGATGGGCTTTCTGCGCTATATACATATTACAGCCCTGAGTACGCACACCTATCCTTAGGCAAGTTTATGATCATGCAACAAATAGAACATGCTAAGAAGCTATCTTTGCCCTTTCTATACTTAGGCTACCAAATAGATGCTTGCCAAAAGATGAACTACAAAACTGATTTTAAGCCTTATCATCGACTCATCGACAACCGTTGGTTAATCTTCGATTAACTGGGCGTGTATGCATTTGCATACTAGCTCGTCCAAAATTTGTGCAATTTGTAAAATAAAAACAGACTTTGTTTACATAAGCCAATAATCACGCACTAATTGTCAGTAAATACTTTACTATTTATACGTTTTTAGTTAAGGTTCGCGCGGCAAAATTTAATCAATCATAAATTACTTTGGGGTAAGTGCTGTAGATGGCAAAAGAAGACTGCATTGAAATGGAAGGTGTAATACAAGATACCCTTCCCAATACCATGTTCCGAGTTGAGCTAGAAAATGGTCACGTTGTGACGGCTCACATCTCTGGAAAAATGCGTAAAAACTATATTCGAATTCTCACCGGTGACAAAGTGACCGTTGAAATGACGCCTTACGATTTGACGAAAGGTCGCATTATTTACCGCGCAAGATAAGTATCGCGCAAGATAAGCCGTATCGGCTTATATGT
>CAYQMI010000034.1:0-30901 GCA_964418575.1 uncultured Glaciecola sp. | reverse complement strand
TGCATATTCACTTTCAATGCTTGCTCAAATAAGGCCTCAGAACAAACTAACCCACTCGCCTTTGGTGAGGCGATAGCAATTCAACTGCAAGGACCAGCTGTTTCAGAGCAAGATGAGGTAAACCCCTTTACCGACTATCTCATGCACGTTGTGTTTAGCCATTCAAGCGGTCAAACAATTGAGCTTGAAGGCTATTATGCAGGTGATGGTGATGCTGGGAATACTAGCGCTAGCAGCGGCGATATTTGGCAGGCTAAGTTTATGCCGCAACAAAAGGGGAACTGGCAATATAGCGCTAGTCTTTACAGTGGCATTGATGTGGTATTTGCTGATAAGAAAAGCTTAACTCAGGCTGAGCCTGTAGTCACTCAAAAGGGTGAATTTGCAGTAAGTGATGCAGCACCAGATGCCTCTATTTTTGCGAAGAACGGACAGCTAAGCGTGCACAAAGGCTACTTTTTCTTTCCGCACACCCAACGCTATTGGATAAAAGCTGGTAGCAATAGCCCCGAAAACTTTTTGGCCTATCACGAAATTGATGCCACCTATCGCGCTTCTCAGCAAGCCAGAGAGGGAGAGGCGAAGGCGCCCGATTTTATTCATGAGTTTACCGCGCATGAAAAAGACTGGCGCGAGGGCGACATTTTATGGCAAGGAAATAAAGGCAAAGGGATCATAGGCGCAATTAACTATTTGGCCGATATGGGCATGCAGTCCCAGTATTTTTTGACGATGAACATCGATGGTGATGGGCAAGACGTGTGGCCATATACCTCACATAATGAGTTTGAGCGCTTTGATGTGAGCAAATTAGCGCAGTGGGATATGATATTCACTCATATGCAAAAGCGCGGCCTTATGATTCACATGGTCACGCAAGAAACTGAAAACGAACTATTGCTCGACGGCGGCAACACCGAGCGCCAGCGCAAACTATATTATAGAGAGCTGATTGCTCGCTTTGGCTATCACAATGGCTTGATTTGGAATTTAGGCGAAGAAAATGGGCCCGCTCATTGGTCACCAGAAGGGCAAACTAGTGAGCAGCGAATTATGATGGCTGAGTATTTTGCTAAGCACGATGCGCACAACAATCCTATATTTTTACATACCCTGCCGAGCCCGAGCGATAAAGACAATATTTTGCCGCCACTTTACAACAGCGAGATTCAGGGGCTGTCTTTTCAGATAGATAACCGCTTGCAGGTGCATGACGAAATTCGTAAATGGCGCAAGCTATCGAAACAGAACAAGGTTGCGAATGGCAGCGGCTGGGCAATTACCATGGACGAAATCGGCATGTGGCAAATTGGCGCAAAAGTCGATGCCGACGACCCATCGCATGACTCTTTGCGCAGGCATGCTATATGGGGAGCATTGATGGCTGGCGCTACAGGTTTTGAATGGTATTTTGGGGCGCATCAACCTCACAACGATTTATCTTCAGAAGATTTCAGAGTCCGAGAGAACTTGTGGATACAAAGCAAGATAGCCGCTGACTTCTTTTCTAACTTAGCCCTTACCCAACTCACAGCAATAGATGACGGGCAAGGTTTGTACCATTCACAGACCAGCAATACGCAGTTGGTGTATGTATTACCGCTGAGCAAAATTGAGTTGGACTTGAAAGCTGGACGCTATGAGGTAACTTGGCTTGACCCAATTACGGGTACTCTTATGCATAATGCAGATTTGGTACTTAGCACTAATAAAATGGTCGAGTTCCAGCCTCCTGGCGCACAGCTGCAAACCGATTTAGTGTTGAAAGTTGAAAACATAAAAGACTAGATCACAACGCATTCTGATAGGTTTTGTATCTCCACAGACTCTAAACACCGAACATAAAAAAACGCCTGCAAAGCAGGCGTTTTTTCACATGGTAGGCGCATCTAAAATGCACTTAATTAACCGAAGCGCTTTGTTCTTAGCACTTATACTAGTACTTAAACTGACGCATAATGCGGCTAAAGTCTTCAGACAACTGCTCCAATTCATGACTCACGTGAGTGAGTTTCTCTGAGCTAGAAGCGGTATCTTCTGTTCTCTTGTTAATTTCATCTACGTTATGACTAATCGATACTGCAACGGTTTGTTGCTCACCTGTAGATTTTGCGATTTGGTCGTTCATCAAAGTAATTCGGCTAATGGTTTCAGTGATTGCCCCTAAACTGCTGCCCGCTTTGTTAGCTTCATCAACACTTACTGAAGCTTGTTCGGTACCTTTAGCCATTACCGTTACCGCTGAGCGTGCAGCCGTTTGTAACTGTTCAATCGTAGTTTGAATTTCTTCTGTCGATTTCTGTGTGCGCGAAGCCAGTGTGCGCACCTCATCCGCTACAACAGCAAACCCTCTGCCCTGCTCACCCGCTCGGGCGGCCTCAATGGCAGCGTTGAGTGCAAGTAAATTAGTTTGCTCTGCAATCCCTTTGATCACGTCAAGTACCACGCCGACTTGATTTGAATCTTGTTCAAGCTTTTTGATAACTACTGCCGTTTCATCGACGCGCGATGCTAAGCTTTGAATACTAACAACGGTTTGATTCACAACTCTCTGACCATCGTCTGCTGCACCAGATGCTTCCGTAGCAGCCATTGCAGCCTCATTAGCACTTGCGGCAACCGCATTTACACTGGTGGTCATATGATCAACCGCGGATTTTGCATCAGCCGCAGACATTTGTTGTGCAGAAATAGTCGTGCGGGCATTGGTAGACACTTGATTCAGGTTGTCGGCAAGCGCCGCTAATGGTTGGCTCGCATTACCAATATCACGCACAACGTTTTGTAGTTTTTCAACGAACTGATTAAACCAATGTACCAAATCTCCGATTTCATCTTTATTGGTGGTACGTATACGAACCGTCAGATCACCGTCTTCTTGGGCTATATCTTTTAAAGAGTTCACGACATTTAAAATACTGGAGCGTAAGTTGCGGACAATCGGAATAGCTACTGCAAGTAATACAATTGCAGTAATAAGACCCATCACAATCCCGACCTGGCTCAGTCTTTTTGCTGCCACGTTAGATGTTTCAATAGCCCCTTCGAACCCCTCTAACTGGCGTTCACTGAAACTTGTAAGCTCGGCGGTGGCCGCATCAAAGTAGTCGTTCATTTGTTGTGTAAGTTGAGCTAATTTTGAAAAGTCTGCGGTATTGTTTACCATCGACTCACTCACTCCGTAAGCTACGTCGAAGTACTTATTAAAGTCTTCCAAAATTGGCGTTACATCGTTTGCAAGAGAAGTATTTAATGCCTGTATCGACTCTAAGTTCTCGACGGTAGTTTCGGCATCAGCGCTGGCTTTTGTAAGTGACTCTTCATCACCAGTAGTCACCGCGGCACTCAGATTGGATTTCACATTTTCCATACTAACTAGGGCGTTACGCGAAGCTAGTAATGCCGGAAACTGGATTTCCCGAGCATCCTCAAGCAGCTTTACATTTGTGCTTGCAGTGTTAGCAGTAAAGCCAACGAATACAACAAAGCTGAGGATAGCCATTCCAGGAATAGCGAAAAGTTTTTGCGCTATTGATAGACGGGCTAAAAAGCCAGTGAAAAAATTCATAACATACTCACTTTCAATGTACTGATGTTTTTTAAAAAGAGCATACTACGAACGCTTTCTCTTCTATTCAAAAGCCTCCACAGATATGCCTGATAGTCGATATCCAACTGAAGCAATATCGCCTTGCCAGCCATCGGTAGACAAAGTTCCCGTCACCCAAATAGCATCATATAAATTATCTATCGGCACGCCCTCAGAAAATATTACATAAACTATCTGATTTGATGGTGGAGGAGGTACATGTACACATGCTCCAAAGTATGGAACAAGCAAAAACTCGGTGATAGAGTCAGCATCACCTTCAAGCGGAACCACGAATCCAGGGACTTTTACGAGCGAGCCGTTGAGCTCTTCAACTAAGGGCGCATTTGGTTGTGCTTGCGTCATATTTCCGTTGTGATCAAGAGGCACAGGGGGCACTACAAAGCCTTTGGGCACTAGATCTTCCCAGTAAACTTCTTTTGCATCACTTACGTCTTGGGCAAGCAGAAAATTGGGTGCAAGTAATAAAATAAAGTATAGCGAAACTGCGAACTTTGAATAATTCACCGCTTCCTCCTGTTAGTCAGAAAAATTGATTAGGCCAGTGATCAAAAAAGCCCGCAATGCGAGCTTTTACAATAAACCACTTATACAAGCTGTTTGCAAACGAGCTTAGCTTGGGTCTTTTTCATAGCGCTGAACACTCGATACTATCTCTTCTTTAGCGCCTTCAATGCCTGCCCATCCGTCAATTTTAACCCACTTCCCTTTCTCTAAGTCTTTATAGTGCGAAAAGAAATGTTCAACTTGGTCTTTAATTAACTGAGGAACGTCATCGATGTCTTTAATATCGTTATACGACTGCGACAACTTGGCAACCGGTACCGCGATAATTTTTGCGTCTTGGCCTGACTCGTCGGTCATGTTAAGTACACCCACAGGGCGGCACTTAATCACAGAGCCTGCTAGCAGAGGATGCGGTGTCATTACCAATACATCTACTGGGTCACCATCGTCTGATAAAGTTTTGTTTACGTAGCCGTAGTTAAGTGGGTATTGCATGCATGTACCCATGAAGCGGTCTACAAACAAAGCCCCGGTGTCTTTATCGACTTCGTACTTGATAGGCGATGAAAACGCTGGGATTTCGATGATTACATTCACTTCATCTGGCAAATTACTGCCCGCGGGCACGTCATTTAAACTCATTTTGCTTCCTTTAAGATTGAATAAATATACTTAGGTAATATGGCGCAAGTATAGAGAATATTGCGAGCGCTATAAAGCCTTATTGCGGGCTACGAATCGATTATTGCGCCGCGATTGTTTGAGCATATTAGTTTGAGGCTACATTGACCTTACTGGCTCAGCCCAGACATGTAAACGCTTTACGACAAATGTCGTAGCCTATACAAGCAATTTAGAACAACAGCATAAAGCACAGACCTATAGCATTTTGCGCTGTTGCTACTGATATTACGCCTTAGCTTTTTTGTCGTAATATTTCAAACAGGTTTCAACTTCCTCTTTTGAGCCTAACAACGTTGGCACACGCTGATGTATCTCGTGTGGCATCACTTCCATGATTCTGCCTTCTCCGGTAGAAGCTAAGCCGCCAGCTTGCTCTATCAAAAAGGCCATGGGATTTGCCTCGTAAAGCAATCTCAACTTACCGGGGATTTTCGGGTTACGCTTGTCAAAGGGATACATAAAAATACCGCCTCGGCACAGCACGCGGTGAATATCGCCGACCATTGCCGCTACCCAGCGCATATTATAATCCTTTTTACGCGGGCCATCTGAGCCTGCAATTAAATCTGCAATATAGCGCTGAATTGGCTCTTCCCAATGTCTTTGGTTAGACGCATTGATTGCAAACTCGCTAGTCTGCTCTGGAATTTTTATGTTTGCTTCGGTTAAAAGAAAGCCGCCATGGGTCTTATCTAGAGTATACAAATGAGTGCCGCGACCTGTTGTCATCGCCAACATTGTCGATGGCCCGTAAAGCACATAACCTGCCGCAACCATTTGCGTACCGGGCTGTAAAAATGCCGATGGGTCGTCAGGCTTCATCCATTGCGGAGCATGTGCAATAGAAAATATCGTTCCTATTAAACTGTTAATTTCAGTATTTGAAGAGCCATCAAGTGGGTCAAAGCTAACCAAATAATTTCCATCTGCGCTGCATGCTACAACATCCTCTTCTTCTTCAGATGAGATCGCTTTTACATAGCCTGATTCTCTGAGCGTGTCTTTGAGTATTTGATTAGAGATGACATCCAGCTTTTTTTGTGTCTCGCCTTGAACGTTTTCACTCAAGGTCGAGCCTAAAACGCCCGCTAGCGCTCCTTGGCTTACGCGGAAAGAAATTTCTTTGCAACCGGCGAGAAGAGTGCGAATAAGCAATATCAGCTCTAGGGGCGCACCGTCTTTTTGCAATTGGGAGTTGAGGCGTTTCATTAAAACAGTTTCCTTTGTGTGTGTTTATCAAAGTTATAAGCTTCGGCTGCACTGGGGATGCGGCACCTGCCGTTTTATTTGCGAAGGGTGTGATTTTGCAAAGAATGTTTGAATTACATACGTATGCACATCACCCCATTGTAACCGCGTATGAAAATAGCTCAACTACTGGATCTGCATTTTCGCAATTGAATGCTTAAATACCTGAAAAAAGCACCTGCAAAGCGCTAAAACAAGTGTGCGGCTTGTTAGTGACTTCTGATACACTTGGCGCATATTCAGATTTACGCATAAAAGACATAAGAAGATATTGCCCATGCATGTACATATTTTAGGAATTTGTGGCACTTTCATGGGTGGCATTGCCGCCATAGCAAAAAGCCTCGGATACACGGTTACCGGTTCTGACCGCAACGTCTACCCCCCCATGAGCACTCAACTTGAAGAACTCGGTATTACCCTGTCGGAAGGTTATGACGTTAGCCAATTTGAACCACAACCCGACATCGTTATTATTGGCAACGCCATGGCGCGTGGCAATCCTGCCGTTGAATATGTGCTTGACCGCAACCTCCCCTATACTAGCGGCCCGCAGTGGTTACTCGATCATCTTTTAAAAGACCGTTGGGTACTTGCTGTGGCAGGTACGCACGGTAAAACAAGCACCAGCAGTATGTTGGCATGGATTTTAGAAGATAGCGGTTTAGCGCCTGGCTTTTTAATTGGTGGCGTGCCTGAAAACTTCGGTATATCTGCTCGTATCGGGCAATCGCCTTATTTTGTGATTGAGGCAGATGAATACGACAGCGCCTTTTTTGATAAGCGTTCCAAGTTTGTGCATTACCGCCCGCGCACGCTTGTGCTCAATAACCTCGAATTTGACCACGCCGATATTTTTGAAGACTTAAACGCCATTAAAAAGCAGTTTCATCATTTAGTGCGCACAGTACCTTCTAACGGCCTCGTGCTTGCAACCGCGGCAGAAGCGAATATGGAATCGGTATTAGAAATGGGTTGCTGGAGCGAAAAGCAATTTATCGGCAACGCACAAAAGGCAAGCTGGCAGGCCAAGCCCTTACAGTCAGACTGCAGTAAATTTTCGGTTGTTCATCAGGGCAAAGTTGCTGGTGAGGTGCATTGGGAGCTCATTGGCGACCACAACATGCACAATGGCTTAATGGCAATTGCCGCAGCACATCACGCTGGGGTCAGTTTAGATGACGCAATCGCCGCCTTAGCCAAATTCAAAAACGTAAAACGACGCATGGAAGTCAAAGGGGTCGCAAATGGCATTACCGTATACGACGATTTCGCTCACCATCCCACGGCAATAAAAACAACCATCGATGGATTACGTAATAAAGTGGGTAATCAGAAGATAATCGCAGTTTTAGAACCAAGATCTAACACTATGCGTATGGGAGTACACAAGAATCAGTTGTCACAATCTTGGCAAGTTGCAGACGAGGTACATTTGCTTGAGCCGAGTCAGTTGAACTGGTCATTGCAGGAATTAGTTGAAAACAGTAAGGCTCCTGTAACTTTGTACCAACAAAGCGAGCAGATTGTGTCGCATTTAAGTAAAAACTTAAAACCTGGCGACCATGTTTTGATTATGAGCAACGGCGGGTTTGATTCCATTCATAAAAAGCTACTAGAGGCGCTACAATAAATACTATGCGTAAATCCATTACACTCGCTATCACCGGCGCTTCGGGTGCTCCTTACGCACTTAAGTTGCTAAGTATGTTGATAAAAGCTGACTATCACGTGTTTTTGTTGATGTCGTCTGCGGCTCGGGTTGTGTTTGCAACTGAAGAAAACATGAAAGTGCCCAGTCAGCATGAACAAATGCAAAGCTTTTTTGCAGAATATACTGGAGGCAGCGAAGAACAAATTACCGTTTGCGGTAAGCAAGATTGGTTTTCTCCGGTAGCATCAGGCTCCGCTGCTCCAAAGCAGATGATAGTTTGCCCATGCTCCACCGGCACACTTTCTTCATTAGCGATTGGTGCCTGCGATAACTTAATTGAACGCGCCGCAGATGTGGTGATTAAAGAAAAGGGTCAGCTGATATTGGTCCCCAGAGAAATGCCGCTTTCTAGCCTGCATTTGCAGAATATGCTGACCTTATCTAACCTTGGTGTCACTATTATGCCTGCCGCCCCTGGCTTTTATCATAATCCCAAGAGCATAGAAGACTTAGTAGATTTCGTGGTCGCGCGTATTCTGGATCACATCGGCTTAGATCAAAAACTGGTCAGCAGATGGGGCTACGGACAAGCGAAAGACACTGAATAAAACTTCACAAACCATAAATTACATCACCTTAAGTACTGGGATTAAAACATGAAAAAAATCGTATTAGCAGCCAGCCTTATTGGGCTAAGCCTTAGCGGCTATGTGCATGCTTGGGGGCAAACTGGCCATCGTGTAACGGGCAAAATTGCTGAAATGTATTTAAATGAGGATGCAAGAAAGGCCATTGCTGAGATATTACCAAATGAAAGCCTTGCTGAAGCCTCAACCTACCCTGATGAAATGCGCTCTAATCCTGAACATTACTGGCAAAAAGTAGCTGGGCCTTTTCATTATGTAACGGTGCCTGAGGGCAAAACTTACAGCGAAGTCGAAGCCCCCGAACATGGCGACTCTTATACCGCTTTAAAAGATTTCACCAAAACCCTAAAAGACCCGGACGCGAGCTTAGCCGATAAGCAACTTGCGCTTCGCTTTGCCGTGCACATTATTGGCGACTTGCATCAACCCCTGCACGCTGGCAATGGCACTGACAGAGGCGGTAACGATGTAAAAGTGGAATTCTTTTGGGATGATTCTAATCTTCACCGAGTGTGGGACTCGGGCTTAATTGATCGCAAAGACTTGTCTTTCACTGAGTGGAGTGCGTGGCTAAGCGTGAAAATAAGCGACGAACAGGCACAAGAATGGATGACTACCGACCCATTGATATACATCGCAGAGAGCGCTCAAATTCGGGACGAAATCTACCCAGATGGCGAAAAGCTATCATGGGATTATTTGTACAATCATATCCCAACCGTGAAGCTGCGCCTGCAGCAAGGCGGCGTTAGAATAGCAGCTTATTTAAATGAAGTATTTGCCGAGTAAGGGCAAACTAAACTTCAATGTCGAGCGGCTCGGGTGACAATATGATGCCTGTGCCGTCGGCATACACAAAATCTTCTGGTAAGAAAGTCACACCGCCAAAATTTACCGCAAGATCTAAATCACCAATTTCTCGGCTTTGAGCAGCGACAGGAATGGCGTTTAAGGCATGGATACCGATGTCGAACTCTTCTAGCAAATCAACATCTCTGACCGCGCCATAGCAAATAATACCTTCCCATCCGTTTTCAAGGGCCAGCTGCGTGTTTTCAGCGTCAATAAGTGCCCGTCTTAACGAGCCTCCACCGTCAATCAACAGTATTTTACCAATACCATTTGTGGCTAATACTTTGTCTACCAAACCTCGGTCTTCAAAGCATTTTATCGTTGTCACTTCCCCAGCGTAAGAAAATGCGCCGCCGTAACTGATAAAAACAGGGTCCACTACATCAATACGATCTGCGTACAGGTCGCACAATTCTGAAGTATTAATTTCCATTGAAATACACTCTTGCTGAGTCAGACGTTTCTACCCTAGTTGAAAACGTGATCTGAGTAAACCATCAAAACGCTTTTGTTGTATTTTGAGTCAAAACCAAGGGAAATAAGGCTCAATTGTCATATTCTCTTAGCATTAGTGTCACCGTTAGTTCATATAGCATCGATATTCTGTGTATCCATTGACCAAAGCGCTGGAAATTAATTATGAAACGCCTCGCTCATTTGGATTCGCAAATATTTCAATGGATTGCTCAATACACTCACTCTGCTGACCACTTCGCAGCAAAGTTGTTTAAATGGATTTCAAAAACGGGTGACGGTCACCTATATCTTGTGATCGGCGCAATACTGTTTTACTTCGACGACCAACACGGTGCACTATTTTTTTATACTGCCTTTGTTGCTTATTGTTTTGAAGTGCCTATGTATATTGCGCTCAAGCACGCATTCAAACGCAAGCGTCCTTGCGATCTTTTGCTCAATTTTAACGCACACGTAATACCGGCTGATAAATTTAGCCTCCCCTCCGGACATACCGCTGCCGCATTTTTGATGGCGACAATAGTCATGCATTTTTACCCCGCTCTTAGCGTACTCGCGTACACCTGGGCAAGCTTAATTGGGCTTTCTCGTATTGTATTGCGCGTTCACTTTCCCCTCGATGTTGTTATTGGTGCATCTTTAGGTATAGGTGTTGCTCTCAGCAGTATCTATTTCTTGGGCTAGGAGTCAAATTGATGAGAATTCTCTACGGCGTTCAGGGCACAGGCAATGGCCATATTACTCGTGCAAGACATATGGCAGAGGGTTTTGCAAAGCGCGACGATATTCACGTCGACTACCTGTTTAGCGGACGCCGAACAGATCAATATTTCGATATGCAAGGGTTTGCTGATTACAATACCGCCCGCGGTTTTACTTTTGAAACTGCAAACGGTCGAATTTGCAGGCGCAAAACCGTCAAAAATAACAACGTTTTGGTGTTTGCAAAAGAAGTACAACAACAAATGCTCCGAGATTATGATTTACTCATTAACGATTTCGAACCGGTTTCAGCATGGGCAGCGAAGTTATCTGGCTTGCCTTCATTATCGGTGAGCCACCAGGCAGCATTCTTGCATCAGGTGCCTAAACACGAGCAAGGACTTTTGGATAAAGCGTTAACGCGATACTTTGCGCCTACTCAGCATAGTTTAGGCACGCACTGGTATCACTTTGGTCACCAAATCATCCCTCCATTTGTGAGCCAAGCGCTTAATGACAAGCTAAAAAGCACTCATGAAACCGCACATCAGCAAGTATTGGTGTATTTGCCCTTCGAAAACACAAACCTAATTGAAGAGCACCTGCTTACACTCAGCGACTATCAGTTTATTTGCTACCACCCTAGCGTAAAAAGCCAAAGCCGTCTTCACAACGTCACGTGGAAAGTACCGTCTAACACCGCGTTTAAGGAAGACCTTGTCAAATCTGCGGGGGTTATTGCAAACTGCGGTTTTGAACTCTCAACAGAGTGCTTAAGCCTAGGAAAAGCATTATTAGTGAAACCGCTTAAAGGTCAATTCGAACAGCTTTCAAATGCACAAACCCTAAAACAACTCGGCTTGTGTAAAGTCATGCACAGCATCAATACCGATGAAATTGATGAGTGGTTACAAAGCAAAGTCGGCATTCAAATTGACTTCCCCAACAGCTGCGATGGCCTAATTGAATGGATTTCTCAAGGCAATTGGCATTCACCAGATTCAATCTGCAAGCAGTTGTGGCAGCAGGTTAAGTTTCCTGAGACTGTCAGAGCTAAGCTATATGAATATGCGCCTAGCATGTTGTAAGGCTTCGTAATGCGACTCGTGCGTTTTACTCTGTCAGGTTTCTTTACAAAAAATTAAAATGGAATTCGTAATCGCACTTAGCTATCTGATTTTATTATGATTAATTCGATGGCGCGAGCTTTGCATATAGGTAACTTTTGAGCTAAGGAGTACAAATGAAAATTATCATAAGGTCAATAGCGTATATATTTTTACTAGTTGCATTCGGCGCGAAGGCGAACTTTATTATTGACACAGGCCCTGGACCAGGAAGTAACTCTGGCGGTGTAAGCCTAAGTCAGAGCCAGTTTTTAGCAGGTCAATTTGTTATTCAACAGCAAACTACTATTACTGGTATAGAAGGCTGGCTCGGTGGCTCAGATGGCTTCGGCACTGTCGTATTATATGACAATAACGGAAATATCCCTGGCAACGAGCTCTTTTCAACAAGTTTTACGGGTGACTTTGTTGACAACTGGTATGGCGCAAGTCAATTGTCATGGTCAGTTGATGCCGGTACATATTGGGCAGCCTTTGAGGTGCGTTCAAATCAAACTTTTTCTGGATGGATGGAAGATCTTGCAGCGAATTCAACACCGCTTGCAGCTTATTCTTTTTCGTCAAACGGAACCTACCTAGCGAGTAATATACAACTCGGATTTCGTATTGCGGCAGCACAAAACGTAACAAGCCCCTCAGTATTTTTCTTATTAATGTTTGCGGGACTTGCAAGCATTAGATTCAAAAGAAAGGCTTAATTTTCTTTTAATCAAGATCATCGAACAAAGCCCCTTCAGTCTGGGGCTTTTTCATGCCTAAACAAGCCGCATTTTGCTTGCATTTTAGTGCGCTGCATTGAAATTTTCCTAAGCGAATGTTTTCGCTTAAGATTTTCGTCACACGCCTCAATCTGTACAAAATTTAATCATATTTATGTTGCAGCGCAGCATTTTGTCGTTCAAACTGAAGATGACTCGCGTTTATTTTTCAGGAGACAAGCCATGACAAGTAACATGCAGTTAAACCATGAAACGCGCAAAAGTATGACCATACTCAGCGGTAAACAAAAGCAGCCAAGTATTAAGGTGCGCCCACTTTGTGCGAGCGATAAACACTATGTGCTCGATGCATTTAATAAGCTATCTGATGATTCACGCTTCAAGCGTTTTTTTGGTGTTAAAAAAAACCTAAGCGAAGCAGAGTTAAAGTATTTTACTGAGCTTGACCAATACAACCACTTCGCACTGTGTGCATTAGAACTTGATGAACAAAAACAGGAAAAGCAGATTGCGGGTATTGCTAGATTTATTCGCATACCTACTAGCCCCGACTGCGCAGAGGTTGGCATAACAGTACTCGACAGTGTTCAGCGACGAGGTCTTGGTAGGCACTTACTTGAACGTCTGTTTGAAGCGGCTTATCAGCGCGGCATAAAGCGTTTACGCTTCGAATGCTTGTTTGAGAACCTTGAAATGCAAACGCTGCTTAAAAAGTTGAATGACAAAGTAAGATTCAGACGCGGCGAAGATATGCTGACCGCAGAGATATTGATACCTAAACAAGGTAGCACTTACTCAAAACAAGACGTGGAAGATCTCAGCGCATTAATCTTGGCGTTTTCTTCGCAAACACTCAACCTATTTACTGATTTAAGCCTTGGCGTGTTCAAAACCAGCTTTGAGGCCGCCACTCAATACACTTTGAATACCGGCGATAGATTCATTAAATGGTCACAGCCAATTAAGCATAATCGGTCTTTGGCCAAATCCAAGAGCAAATAATGTATAAAAGGAACGCTTGCTTTATCCGTCGTTTAAACTTAACTAAAACAAGGCAAACAAGCCGAATTTCGGTTGCATTTTAGTGCGTTGCAGTGCAATGTTAAGGCAAGATTCTTTAGTTTTGATTTTCACCATGACAATGCAGAAAAAATTCATGCTAACAGCAATGGCGACCTTGCTGCTGTTAGGCTGTGGTCAACGAGGACCACTTTATTTGCCCGAGCAGGCGCCACAAAACCAACCTGACGAAAACAACCCCGCACCAAACACTGAAGATTTGGAGGGTTAAATATGGATTATTTTGAATACAAAAATGGTCAGATGTATTGCGAGGATGTGAGTCTAAGTGATATTGCAGATACCCACGGTACGCCTTGCTACGTATATTCACGCGCTACCCTAGAGCGCCACTGGCATGCCTTTAATGATGCCGTTAGCCAACATAAACACTTGGTTTGTTATGCCGTTAAAGCAAATTCGAATTTGGGCGTATTATCAGTGCTGGCAAAGCTAGGCTCTGGTTTCGATATTGTCTCTGGTGGCGAATTATCTCGCGTACTTGCCGCCGGTGGAGACGCCGCAAAGGTTGTATTTTCCGGTGTGGGGAAAACGGCTGAGGAAATCGAGTTCGCATTACAGCAAGGCATTAAGTGCTTTAATGTAGAGTCTATTCCAGAGCTCCAGCGCATCAATGATGTTGCAGAATCTTTGGATGTGAAAGCGCCTATTTCTTTGCGAATCAATCCTGATGTAGATGCTAAAACGCATCCGTATATTTCTACAGGTTTAAAAGCCAATAAGTTCGGCATAGCCCATGAAGACGCGATTCAAACCTATCTAACCGCGTCTAAACTATCGCATTTAGACATCAAAGGTATGGACTGTCATATTGGCTCTCAGCTTACTGACATCGCGCCCTTTGTAGATGCTTTGGAGCGCTTACTCGGGCTTATTGACGAACTCGCGACGCATGATATTCATATCGATCACCTAGATGTGGGCGGCGGCCTTGGTGTCAAATACGATAACGAGAATCCTCCTCATCCTAAAGAGTATGCCGCTGCAATGGCGGAAAAAATGCAGGGGCGTGACCATTTAACCCTCATCCTAGAGCCCGGTAGAGCAATTGCCGCGAATGCTGGGATTTTGCTAACAAAAGTCGAATTTTTAAAGCAAGGTGAAGAGAAAAATTTTGCTATTGTTGACGCTGGCATGAACGATTTAATTCGCCCTGCACTTTATAGCGCATGGCAAAAAATAGAAGCGATAGTGCCAAAAGAGGGCGAAAAGCACCTGTATGATGTGGTGGGTCCGGTGTGTGAAACCGGCGATTTTATTGGTAAAGACAGAGAACTTTGCATAGTACCTGGCGACGTTTTAGCGGTTCGAAGTGCCGGTGCTTATGGTTTTGTAATGGCAAGTAACTACAATAGTCGCTGCAAGCCGCCCGAAATAATGGTTGATAAAACTGAGGTCAAGCTTGTACGTAAAAGAGAAAAGCTCGCTGACTTGTACAAAGACGAATTTGTCTTATAACAAGCCTTGTTAAGGCAATTTACATAAGCAGTGAATGAGACAAATATGAGCATTCCTCAAAAAAATAAAGTACCTAAACGCCCAGTATTGCACTTTTCTAAAATGCACGGCTTGGGTAATGATTTTATGGTCGTCGATAACGTGACACAAAATGTGTTCTTCTCAAAAGAGCGCATCATGCAATTGGCCGACCGTAATTATGGCGTTGGCTTTGACCAACTCTTATTAGTCGAACCACCCTACGATCCTGACCAAGACTTTCACTATCGCATATTTAATGCCGACGGCAGCGAAGTGTCTCAATGCGGTAATGGCGCGCGTTGTTTTGCTCGCTTTGTAAAACAACATGGCCTTATTAATCGCAACAAAGTGATTGTTAGCACTAAATCAGGCCGCATGGTTTTATATTTAGAAAAAGAAAACCAAGTTACCGTCAACATGGGCAGACCTATATTCGAGCCTTCACAAGTTCCCTTTACTGCGAATAAACAGGAAAATACCTATATTATTCGGGAAGGCGGCAACACGCATTTTTGCGGCGTTGTTTCTATGGGAAATCCTCACTGCGTGATTCAAGTAGACGACGTTGATAAGGTTGATGTAAACCGAATCGGTACCTTTATTGGCCAGCACGAACGCTTTCCAGAGGGGGTCAACGTGGGCTTTATGCAGATTCTAGATAATAACAAAATCCGCTTGCGCGTATTCGAACGCGGTGCCGGCGAAACCCTCGCATGTGGCAGTGGAGCATGTGCCGCAGTTGCAGTTGGTCAAATCCAAGGTAAACTAGGCACCGAAGTGGAAGCACAGCTGCGCGGCGGCACTTTAAATATAAAATGGGCAGGCGGTGACTCAGTTTTAAAAATGACAGGCCCTGCTGAACATATTTACGATGGACAAATACCTTTATGAACACTCAATTATGTCGCGCGCTTTTAGGCGGGCAATAAAACATGAGCAATAATTTACCCAACACTGAACATGGCGTAAACCAAGACCTTTTCAGCAGTACTGAAGCACCAAGCGATGCATCAGCTGTACAAATATCTGAGAAAGACGTAGCTGATTACCTACAACAGCACCCCGACTTTTTCTTAAGCTGCCCAGACGTGCTTGCCGATTTACATGTGCACCATCAAAATAAAGGCGTCGTATCACTCACTCAGCTGCAGTCTGAACAATATCGCGATAAGATTAAAGCGCTCAAGAAGCAGCTGCAAAAGCTACTCGATAACGCCAAACGCAACGAAACCATTTACACCACCTACGCGAAGCTCAATTTAGCGATTGTTCAGTGCGAGTCATTTGGCCAATTACAAGAAGTCCTTAATTCTGAGCTTTGTGAATCTTTGGGCCTAACCCATGCACATGTTTACCCTTTTGTTTCAGATAAACTACCCGCCCAGATGGTGATGCCTGAAATTCAACAGCGCAGTTTAGTTGAGAAAAAACTCAATCGTTCTCACTATTATTTTGGCCGTTTAGGACAGAACGAAAAGCAATTACTGTTTCCTGGTGAAGTTGCTGAATCTGTTGCCTTAATGACGATTGGCGAGAGCAAGCCTGTGGCCTTACTCGCGATTGCCAGTGACAACGCCCTGCATTTTACCCCTGACATGGATACAACCTTGCTGAGTTATCTGCGTGACTTTTTGTCTTTTCACTTACCTAAGTTGCTATAGGTAAACATATGGCAGTGCCTCCGTCCCTAAGCGGCAAAGCACTGAAAAACTCATCTAGCGCTGATGAGCAAGCACATGACGATCCATGGATAGTTAAGTATTTATACGAGTGTGAGGTAGAGCGGCAGTTATCACCTCACACCGTTAAAAACTACAGGCGCCAACTTCTCGCCATTCGCCAAGCTCTAAATATACTAAATTGGCAAAACCTTAGCGTGGACCAATGCAAGCAAGTGTTACATCTTGGTCATCGTCAGGGTCTTTCCTCTCGCAGCATCAATTTACAGCTCACCGTATTACGCAGCTTTTGCCAGTTCTTAGTTAAGAAAAAGCACCTGCAAACAAATCCAGCCAAAAGCGTTCATTCGGTTAAACAAAATAAACCGCTACCAAAGCAGTTGAATGTGGATGAGATGGGCGTGCTGCTAGACTTTGACCGCGACGATTTTATTGGTTTGCGCGACAAAGCCATCTTTGAGCTGATGTATGGCTGTGGTGTGCGTTTGTCAGAGTTAACTGGATTGAACATTGATAGCATTTCAGAAAGCGCTGAGGGGCGCATTCTGCGGGTAACGGGTAAGGGCAACAAACAACGCTTAATTCCCATCGGTAACAAAGCTAATGAAGCCCTGAAAGCGTATATGAAAGTACGCGGTGAATATGCTGACGCCGACGAGCCGAATGCGCTGTTTTTATCCAAACACAAGCGCCGCTTATCGAACCGCCAAGTAGCTAATCGTCTAGAGCATTGGGCCAAACAGCAAACGCTTTATCAGCAAATTAGCCCACATACCTTGCGCCATTCTTTTGCAACGCACGTATTAGAATCTAGTAAGGATTTACGAGGCGTTCAAGAATTGTTAGGACATGCTAACTTATCGACCACGCAGGTCTACACTCACTTAAACTTTCAGCATCTTTCAGAGGTGTATGACAAGGCACATCCAAGGGCGAAGAAGAAGTGATTGTTTACAAACCTATCAACAAAATTGACGCCATCACCTTCGATTTAGACGACACTTTTTACGCAAATTGGCCCTACATTGTGGAAGCCGAGCAATATTTGCGCGCGTACATTAGTGACCACTATCCACAAGCAGCAGGCTATAGCTCAAGTGATTGGCTTGGTTTTAAAAAACAAGCGCTTAAAGAAGACCCCGAATTGCGTCATGACATGGGGGCACTTAGAAGCATCACTTTGACCAAAGCCTTTGTAAAGTGCGGCCTGTCTAGCGACGAAATACCCAATGCCGTTACCGAATGTTTCGACGCTTTTTATTTTAAACGCAGCGACTTTAAAATAGATAAGGACATCCACAAGGCACTGAATATTCTCGCAGGCAAAGTACCATTGGTCGCCATTACAAATGGCAACGTAAATCTAGAACAAATTGGAATTGAGCATTATTTTACTCACGTTTTACACGCCAGCAAAAAGCGGCGTATGAAGCCCCATTCAGATATGTTTGACGAAGCCTCGAAGCTGTTAAATATTTCCCCAAAACATATCTTGCACGTGGGTGACAACTTAGAAAAAGACGTTTGGGGGGCAACAAGAGCCGGATTTAACAGTGCCTGGTATGCCTACGACAGAAAAATGGATTTGAACAAAGAAGCCGCACTTACACTTCCGCACATACAGCTGACGTCCATAGGCTCAATTGAAAAACTGCTTATAAAATAGAGAGATAAATCGAAGAAATGAAAAAACCACTTATTCTTTTTTCGATAAAAGACGCTTGAAAGTGTAATAAAAGGCTCTATGCTTAATAGCCATCAATCAAGCAACGAATAGGTAGTCATTCATATGTCAGATGATACATATACTCCCCCGAGCGTTTGGACATGGGACAGAGAAAGCGGCGGTAAGTTTGCCAATATCAATAGGCCTATCTCAGGCAGTACACATGATAAAGAACTCCCTGTAGGTGAGCATCCTTTTCAACTGTATTCCCTTGCCACGCCAAACGGCGTAAAAGCGACAATTATGCTTGAAGAGCTTTTAGAGGCTGGCGTAGCGGAAGCTGAGTATGATGCATGGCTTATTAATATTCAGGAAGGCGAACAGTTTTCGAGTGGTTTTGTAGGGGTAAATCCCAACTCCAAGATCCCTGCTCTAATGGACTTTTCAGGCGACGTTCCACTTCGGGTCTTTGAATCAGGTTCAATTCTGGTGCATTTAGCTGAACGCTTCGATATGTTTTTGCCCAAAGCAGGACACGATCGCACAGAGGTGTTCAACTGGCTGATGTGGCAAATGGGCAGTACGCCATTTTTAGGCGGTGGTTTTGGCCATTTTTACGCCTACGCGCCTGAAAAATATGAATACCCTATCAATCGATACGCCATGGAAGTTAAGCGTCAGCTCGACGTGCTCGACAAACAATTAGCCAATCATGAATTCATTGCAGGTGCACAATACAGCATCGCAGATATGGCCATTTTCCCTTGGTACGGTCTACTTGCTCATGGCAGCTTATACGAGGCAGGTGAATTCTTGCAGGTAAAAGAGTACAAGCATCTACAGCGCTGGACCCAAGATTTATTAAAACGCCCCGCGGTTCAACGCGGTCGCATCGTGAATAAAGTGTGGGGCGAAGAGGATAAACAGCTTAAAGAGCGTCATAGTGCAGAAGATTTTAAAGGCCTCATATAGAGGCCTTTTTTTGCAAAGATTTGTACTTACTTACTTTTTGAACCCAAAGCCCTAAAAATGAAAGCGAACAACTGTTCTGCGGCAATTATCGCCACAACTACCGTGATAAATACTGCAAGGCCATGCACATGCTCGATTCCGCCAAAGGTCACACTGTCGCCAAACACGCGGCTTATGGTTTCTAATATTACGAGCTTCGATATAAACAATACCGCCCATCTTGACAAAAGTCCTAGCACTTTGTGTTTTATATGTGGCTTTGGTTTGAAGTGATTGTTAACCCTGCTTTCTATGGCGAATGTGGCTTGTAAAAAAGCCTGTAAAAGCACTGCCGTGAGTATCGATATATAAAAAAACTCGATATATACCTTGTCCCAAAACTCGTTTAAGAGGTTGAGCACCATAATGTCTAGCAAAACAAAGTAGGTAAACTTAAGAAACAGTTGCTGTCGTTTTGAGACTTCTCCAACCGACTCGTTTTTTATTATGCTTTGGATCATTATGAACTCTTGAGGCTAAGTTATCTGAAGCAAGAGAATAACCGCTATACTTTAGCGATGCAACGAAGTGCAGCCTAGCGAGACCTTAAATCTTCATCAAACATATCAGGGTCTAAGACCAAACCCGCCTCTTCTGGATTTGGACATACAACTACGCACAGGTCATCGCCTTCCAAGCCTGATGTCCAGCGCTCTAGCCAGTCATTAACGGAAATTGCTTTCGCTTTGCAGTCGGCCCACTCACCCGTTGCCCAGTATTGCGCAAATTCCTTTGCGGGCCATACGGGAACACAATCTTCATCTTCTGTGTTGAGCATAACGCTACCGTGCTCATCGGTGAGGATCCAGACTTCTTGATTAGCTTTCGCTTGCTCTAATAAGTAAGCGTAACGCTTGTCTGCAGTGAGTTGCATAACACTGTTAATATTGCTCGACATTGTTTATTTGGCCTTAGTTTTATCAGCTAATACGTTTTGCTGCATGGAATCACACGGCATATCGCAATTGGGTTTACCCACCACTTTTGCTGGCACACCAACCACTGTTACGCATGGAGGAACACTGTTCAAAACCACACTGCCCGCGCCCACTTTAGAGCCGCGGCCAATTTCGATATTGCCCAGGATTTTCGCGCCTGAGCCAATCATTACGCCTTGGCGTATTTTCGGGTGGCGATCCCCTTGTTCGCTGCCGGTACCGCCTAAGGTCACCTCTTGCAAAATGGAAACGTTATCTTCAACTACTGCAGTTTCACCAATAACAATGCCCGTAGCATGGTCAAACATAACGCCTTTACCGATAACTGCTGCTGGGTGAATATCAACCGAAAACACCTCTGAATTACGGCTTTGCATAAATAAAGCCAGCTCTTTGCGGCCTTTTTGCCACATGTAATGGGCGAGTCGGTGCACTTGTAAGGCTTGAAAGCCTTTAAAATGAATTAGTACCGGTAGGAAAGTAGAAACTGCAGGGTCGCGCTGCACGATAGCTTGCGCGTCAGCAACCGCTGCATCAACCATAGCAGGATTCAGTAAATAAGCTTCGTCGAACATCTCACGCACGGCAAGCGCAGGCATTACATCGTCGCTAACTTTATTCGACAAAATAAAACTTAAGGAGCTTTCAAAATTATGGTGGTTTTGCACACATGCGTGCAAATAGCTCGAGAGCATTGGCTCGCGTATGGCAACTTCTTTTGCTTCTTGTTTAAGCGCAAACCAAAACGCTTCGCTGGTAATTGTATTCAAATTCTTGATCCGTTTTTAAGCTTAACTATGCAAGCCAAGCCGTAATTTATGCGCGAATTGTAGAACATCATTGCTCCCTCGCCAAATTTAAGCTTACATTTAAGGTATCACCAATCAAAAAATCGAGTGAGATAAGCAAATTGTCAGTTAACTCACTCTTTATTTTTAGTGATGACAAAGGTGAGAGGATCTTTTGCACTCAGTTTGCCACCTGTAATGCTAACGCGGTCTTCTCGTATTGCTTGCTGCACCTCTTTATTGATTTTATGCATGAATACAATTCGGGTAACTACTACCACGGCAGCGATAGGCATTAAAAAATTGCCAATGAAAGCATATGCTGCAAAATTTGGCACAAAAGTGACTGCCATGAGCAAGAGCAGAACCACTAGCAAAATGTACATGGAATAGGGCCTGAAAATCACGACAATTTCATTATCGCTCTCACTACGTTCATAAAGTAACTTCATTTTTAGTGCTCATCCATTTGATGTAAATAAAAACTGTATAAATAACCAGCTATATGATAAAAACTTCGTACAATTTGCTACACTAGCCAAAGATATCTGCCCAGCAGCAAATTCACAAGGATACCAAGTAGCTTATTAACCTTGTTTTCATTGAATTTATTTCTGGTAATTAATACTAAACACCTCACTCAAAGGTTTACAAAATGGATGTATCTCGTCTTCTTGATCAACTAAACGATAAACAGCGCGAAGCGGTTGCTGCACCGAATGCCAATATGTTGGTGTTAGCGGGTGCTGGCAGCGGTAAAACGCGGGTGTTGGTCCATCGTATTGTTTGGATGATGGAAGTTGAGGCAATTGCACCCTTTAGCATTCTAGCGGTGACCTTCACCAACAAAGCTGCACGAGAGATGAGAGGGCGAGTTGAGCAATTAGTTAACGCGCCCATGAACGCAATGTGGATTGGTACCTTCCATGGCTTGGCGCATCGTCTGTTACGCTTGCACTACGAAGAAGCGGGCCTGCCGCAGAACTTCAGCATACTCGACTCAGACGATCAATATCGCCTGATAAAACGTCAACTTAAGGCCATGAACTTAGATGAGAAGCATTGGCCACCCAAACAAATTCAATGGTTTATTAATGGCAATAAAGATGAGGGTTTGCGGGCTGCTCATGTAGAAACTCACAACGACCCTACCCAGCAAAAAATGAAAGAGATTTATACCGCTTACGAGCAAACTTGTAAGCGTTCAGGCTTGGTCGACTTTGCGGAGCTGCTGCTCAAGGCCTTTGAGGTGTTGCGCGATAACGAGTCTTTGAGGCGCCATTATCAGCAGCGCTTTAGAGCGGTATTGGTAGACGAATTTCAAGATACCAATAACATCCAATACGCTTGGCTTAAACTTTTAAAAAGCCCCGAAAACAGCATGATGATAGTGGGTGACGACGACCAGTCTATTTATGGCTGGCGCGGCGCAAATGTTGAAAACATCTCGCACTTTTTAAAAGACTTCCCATCCAGCATTACCATTCGTTTGGAGCAAAACTACCGCTCTACTAGCAATATCTTGCAGGCGGCAAATGCTGTTATTGCAAACAATCAAGGGCGCTTGGGCAAGGATCTGTGGACAGAGGGCGCAGAAGGTAAAAAGATAGCGCTTTACGCTGGCTTCAATGAGATGGATGAAGCGCGATTTATTGTGTCGCGCATAAAACAGTTTTTTGATGACGGGGCCGCACTGAAAGATTGCGCTATTTTATATCGCAACAACGCACAATCCCGTGTACTCGAAGAAGCTTTATTACACGAAGGTCTAGCCTATCGTATTTACGGCGGCCTGCGCTTCTTCGAACGCCAAGAAATCAAAGATTCACTGGCTTATATGCGTTTGGTAAATAACGTGATTGATGATGCTGCGTTTGAGCGAGTAGTTAATACACCCGCACGCGGTATGGGCGAAAAAACACTCGGCAATATCCGCACATACGCCAGAGAAAATAATCTCTCCATGTGGGACGCCAGCCAAGCTATATTGCAAGCAAAGCGCATGAGCGGAAGAGCTGCAAACTCGCTGCAAGGCTTTATTGATATGATAAACCGCTTGAGCGAAAAGGCCGAAGCTCTGCCGTTAGAGAAAAAGGCCGATGAAATCATTAAAGGCTCTGGCTTATACGCGATGTACCAAGCAGAAAAAGGCGAAAAAGCAGAAGCGCGGGTAGAAAACTTACAAGAACTCGTCACCGCCTGTAAGCAATTTGAAGCACCCGAAGACGCAGAAGAAATGTCTCCATTAGCAGCATTTTTAGCCCACGCCTCACTTGAAGCTGGCGAGGCACAGGCTGATGCGAATCAAGACGCCGTGCAGATGATGACCATTCACTCGGCCAAAGGTCTTGAGTTCCCGCTGGTAGTGTTGGCAGGCGTTGAAGAGGGCATGTTCCCGAGCAATATGAGCAACGATGAGCCCGGCAGGCTTGAAGAGGAGCGCCGACTTGCATATGTAGGCATGACGCGCGCCATGCAGCAACTGGTTATTACCTACGCTGAAACCCGCAGAGTATACGGGCAAGACAAATACCACACTGCATCGCGATTCATTCGTGAAATTCCCACTGACTATATAGAAGAAATTCGTTTGCGCTCTCAGGTGAGCCAGCCTGTTCACAATCGTTTTAGTGCCGCAACCTCACACGAGTCTTTTGTGGATAGCGGCTTTAGCTTAGGTCAACGCGTTGCTCACAAGAAATTTGGCGAAGGTACGGTGCTTAATTATGAAGGTTCAGGTGACCATGCCCGAGTGCAGGTAAACTTTGATGATTTTGGCAGCAAATGGCTAGTACTTGCTTACGCAAAACTGCAAAAAATTGCCTAGCAATTGTTACACCAGCATGAAATTTACGTAAGGTTGAACAATTAACTAAACTCAATGCCTTTAAACGCTGTAATGCTTTATATCAAGCCGTCTATTGAAGGACGACTAACATACAAGGAACTTATATGGTCCAGCTCAAACGTTGGCTTATTACGATATTCACATTACTGTGCATTGTTGCCATTTTAGGGTTTATTAAATTTACCCAAATTAAGGCCGCCATCGCTTTTGGTGAGTCATTTCCCGAGCCAAGCGAAACTGTAGTCACAATGACGGTAGAATCGTCTACTTGGCGTCCTAATCTACAGGTGGTCGGGGAAGTCAAAGCGCAGCGCTCAGTAGAACTTCGCAATGAGTTTGAAGGCATCATCACTCGGGTAGAGTTTCCCTCAGGCGGACAAGTTGAAAAAGGTGATTTGCTGGTTCAGCTTGATGTAGCACCAGAGATTGCTCAATTGGAGGCTATCAACGCTGAGATAGAACTTGCCAAACTCGACGTAAAGCGTTTCACAGACTTGCTTAAGGTAAACGCTTCATCTCGCGATCAGCTCGACCGTGCTAACTCTCAACTGTTGGTTAACCGCGCTCGTGCTCGCGCCCTGCAAGCCAGCATTGACCGCAAAACCATTCGAGCGCCTTTCAGTGGCACAACCAGTATACATGATTGGGAAGTGGGTACTTACATTGCAGCTAATTCCATAGTTACCTCGTTAGTGGGTGACTTATCTGATGTTTGGGTAGATTTTTCAGTGCCTCAGTGGCAGGCGAATATTAAGTTAGGGAGTGAAGTGATAATCGCTGCGCCCGATTTACTCAACGAAACTTTGCAAGCTAGCGTTACAGCGGTTAACCAACAAATCGCTAGCACCTCTCGCAGCGTCTTGGTAAGAGCAACACTGGATAATAGCCAAGCAAAATTTAAACCTGGCACTATCGTTAACGTGCTATTTCCGATTGATGACTATAAAAAAGTCTATCCGATTGCGAATGAAGCCCTTCGCTTCGATACCTTTGGTAGCTATGTGTTCAAGCTTGAAAAGGATAACAAAGGAGACTGGCGCGCCAAACGTCAAGCTGTTAGCGTGGCTAGCCGTGAACTCGACCAAGCGATGGTGACATCGGGCATTGAGAGTGGAGATGTCATTGCAACGGTAGGGGCTGCTAAACTAACTGAAGGCTTGTTGGTTTACGCGGCAGAGGCAAACTAATATGTCGAGCCATACAAATGAGTCAAAATCTGGCTCCGCGCAGGATGTGACTGCGCTCTCTGATATTGAAGCTAACTCAAAGTTAATCAATACGCCCTCAGTAATGGATATATTTTCAAAACGCCCAATACTGGCAATTGTGGTGTCATTAGCCATAGTGCTGATTGGTATCCGAGCGTTTTTGAACATTCCTGTACTGCAGTTTCCGCAAATAAGCAGTGCTTCGATACAAATCACCACACCATATGTTGGCGCTTCAGCTGAAACTATACAGGGCTTTATTACCGAACCTATTGAACGCGCGGCGTCTTCAGTACCCGGCGTTGATTACGTTGACTCAAACACAACACCCGGTTTGAGCACCGTCACGGTATGGCTTAATTTAAATGAAGATAGCTCTGCCGCGCTTGCAGAATTGTCGTCACGTATTGATCAAATTCGCTTTGAGCTACCTGAAGGCGCGGAAGACCCAGCAATTCAGGTAGTTAGAGCCGATCGGCCTTTTGCCATATTCTACCTTACCGTAAATTACGATGAAGAAGAAGCCGATATGTCGCGTTTGGAAGTGAGCGACTATTTATTACGAAATGTATCTCCTACCTTGGCCTCAATACCAGGCGTTCAACGCATTGGGCTAGAAGGTAGCCGCAATCCAGCCATGCGAATTTGGTTAGACCCGCAAAAAATGGCAGCATTCGATGTGGCGGCTAACGATATATCAAGCGCCTTACGGGCGAATAACCTAATTGCTACCTTTGGTAACTCTGAAAATAACGGCCAACGCATTGCCCTGCTCACTGACACCAATCTCACCAGTGTGGAAGAATTCAAACGCCTTGTAGTAAGAGAGGTTGACGGCGTGCAAATTCGTATTCAAGACGTTGCCGATGTAGAGCTTGGCGAAGAAGAAGGTATTGTGACTGCAAGGCTTGATGAAGACATCGTGTTATACATTTCGGTTTGGCCACTGCCTGGCGCCAATGAAATTGAAATTGGCGATCGCCTATATGTGATGATAGATGAAATAAACAAAACCTTACCAAAAGGCTTAAGCATTACCGACGGTTACGATGGCACGCTCTACATGCGCGATGCCCTCAAAGAGATATTTATCACCCTTATCGAAACCGTAATATTAGTGGGCATTGTCGTACTCGCCATGATGGGCTCCTTTAGAACCGCTTTGGTACCCTTGATTACCATTCCAATTTCTATTTTAGGCGCGATTGCCGCGATATCACTTGCAGGCTTTTCATTAAACTTACTCACTATACTTGCGATAGTACTGTCGGTGGGCTTAGTGGTCGATGATGCCATTGTAGTGGTCGAGAACGTTGCTCGCTATATGCGTTCTGGCATGGGACGGATGCAGGCGGCTCTGGCAAGCTCGCGTCAGCTACTGTCGCCCATTATTAGCATGACGGTTACGCTAGCTGCGGTTTATGCGCCCATTGGACTGCTCTCCGGATTAACCGGTGCTCTATTTAAGGAGTTTGCATTTACGCTGGCAATTGCGGTGTTAATCTCCGGCGTCGTTGCACTCACCCTTTCTCCAATTATGGCGGCTTATGCGTCTCCAGAGGGCGGTAAAGAGGGTAAAGTTACTCGCAAAGTAAACCGAGTATTTGAAATCTTACAAGAGAAATACGGCAGACTTCTGCTAAGAACTATTGCCTATCGCAGACAAGTATTATTCTCAGCAATCTTTTTATCTTTACTCAGCGTTCCGTTTTATCTTTTGTCTTTAAAAGAGTTAGCGCCCACTGAAGATCAATCGAGCATTTCGGTTATTGTAGAATCTGCACCCGATGCTTCAATCGATTATACCTTGGAGCACATGGATGACGTAGTCGCCACCATGAAAAGCTTGGAAGGCGCCAAGTTTATGTGGCAAATCATGACGCCAACAGGCGGCTTCTCTGGGGTAGATTTTGTATCCCTTAATGAGCGTGAGCAAAACGTGCAGGATATGTATTGGCAAGCTTTTGGACAACTAAGCTCAGTGCCGGGGGTCAAAGCCTTTCCGGTGTTAGATTCAGCCCTGCCTACCGCGGGCAATTTTTCAGTCGAACTAGTCGTGCAAAGCACCGACGACTACCCACAGATGAAAGAGTATGCCGATAAAATGGTGGTCGCAGCAATGGCAAGTGAGAAGTTCTTATTTGCCAATACCGACCTTAAAATCGACTTGCCGCAAGCGCGCTTTATACTTAACAGAGAACATATTGCCGATTTAGGCATGGATTTATCGAGTGTGAGTCAGCAGCTTTCTACTTTGCTGTCGGGGAATTTTGTGAATCGCTATAATCAAGATGGCAGAGCATATCGCGTGATCCCCATGCTTAAGGAAAGCGACCGCTACAATCCAGATGCCATCCTCGATTTGCAAATTCGTACGCCAAGTGGCGACATGATCCCTGTGCGCTCAATTGCCACACTAAAAACTGAAACTGCGCCGCGTGTTCTGGCCAAATTTCAACAGAAAAATGCATTCAGAATATTCGCCGAAGTGATACCCGGTACCACAAAAGAGCAAGGTTTGAGTGCCTTAGAAGATATAGCAGAGCAAATGCTACCCGCGAGCTACAGTATCGACTACGCGGGCGAGTCCCGACAAATCCGCTTAGAAGGCAATACGCTTGAAGGTGTGCTGTTAATTGCATTAGTGTTTGTTTACTTAGTCCTAGCAGTGCAATTCAATAGCTTACGTGACCCGCTAGTGGTGTTATTAGGCTCGGTACCTTTAGCGCTTGCTGGCGCGATGATGTTTTCGTTTTTAGACTTCACCACTATTAATATTTACTCACAAGTGGGCTTTATTACCTTGGTGGGCTTGATTGCTAAAAACGGCATATTGATTGTGGAATTTGCCAATCATATGCAGCGCCAAGGTTTAGATAAACTGGCTGCCGTGCAAGAAGCCGCAAAAACCAGATTACGCCCAGTGCTAATGACAACCGCAGCAACCGTGCTAGGTCACTTTCCGCTAGTGCTGGTAACTGGCCCGGGTGCAGAGGCACGAAATAGCATTGGTATAATCTTGGTAGCGGGTATGTTGGTGGGCACGTTCTTTACTCTTTTGGTGTTGCCAAGCGTTTATTTAACACTCGCATCTGACCATTCTAAAGATGAAGAGAAAGAAGCCATGGCGAATGCGCCGCTCACACCAATGCAAGATAATAACTAAGGTTTAGAAAGCAAGCTAAGCCACATTAAACCTTGGATTAGCTTGCTGATATACACCCCATTACTGTGCGATGTTAATAAAGTTTGATAAGAAACTAAAGACGAAGGTGACACGTTCGATAATATAGTTTGATATTTTTTGCCCTTAGAAATACAGCTATTTTAGGCGGCAAACAGCGCATTAGCGGACATAAATTGTCACTACGAAGAAACGTCATCCTCAACTCGATTGAGGACCTCCCACATTACTTGACGAATTTAAATTTAAAGGCAACCCAAAGAGATCCTCGATGTCTCGAGGATGACGTTTTTTCAATTAGCTTGTGCGTTTATTTTTTTGTCTGTAATACGTCAAAAAGTGCGTAAACCAAAGTCTATCCTTATCACGGCTTTAGGTCGTTAAGCGCTTAAAGCAATCATCTTGATGCCATGTAAATAGATACAGTTTACTCAAATCAATATATCATTTAAAATACCATAGCAGGCGCACTATTAATGCGCATAAAACGCCTGTATGATATACGGAATATACGGAGGTCCCATGGGACTTAAAACATCTTGCAACACCACCATAAATAAAAATTTGTTAAACGAAGCTAAATCACTCAACATTAAATTATCTTCGATTTTCGAGTCAGCGCTCGAGACTGCTGTACGCGAAGAAAAACAAAAGTTATGGTTTGAACAGAATCAATCCGCAATTGACGGTCACAACCAAAACATAAGCGCCGCGGGAACATTTTCAGAATCAATTGGACAATTGAAGTGATCAAACAGTTTCATGTGTATAACTATTTGAAACAATCCGTCGTGGTTATTACTAATACAGTTTTTAATGATGTAGAAAGTATTTTAGTTGCGCCAATAAAACGTATAAGTACGTCACCACTAATTGCCAATTTGCAAATTATTGTTGAACTGAATGGCTCTAATTTTTATGTGGACTTGCTTGATTTAGCGACAGTGTCTAAGAGATTGCTCAATCAACATAACAATGAAGACCTGAAAACATATCGCGATGAGATAAAATCAGGTATCGATTTACTAATTGATGGATTTTGATGCTAATTAATTTATTGCAAATGTCATTTCTAATAATGTCTGCTATACGTCAGTTCCAGAAATTAGAACGTGGCTTAATTTCGCCTATCAGCCTCAAACTGGACATTACCACTTTGCATAAGCGGCCATTTAGCGCTCTTGTAGATGGTCCGTCTTTATCGTTTTGTTAGTTGCCGATTCTCTCTGAACTCTTACGTAATCTTTTACTACTAAAATATTCTAGAGAAACATTTAAACCTAAGAATAAGAAACCGATACAGAAGCTTAGACCACCAAAATCAAGATACCTAAAGTTGCCATTGATTTCATATTGCTGATTAAAATCAGCACCTTTCAAGGTTGGTATAAGAATATCAACTATCCATAGACCAAAGCAAATACTAGAAATAGCGAAGGCAACGAGCCAAGCATATTTGCAAATAAAGCCAAATGTTATATTTTCAATTTTGTTAGACGTTTGCAATTCACTTGGAGAGACAACAAAAACTGAAGCTAGTGCTTTAGTTGTTTCTAGAGATGCGGTGCCGTTTTTTTCTACACGTTGAATGGTTCTTACACTTAATCCGCTAGCAGATGCCAATTCATCTTGGCTCCAGCATTTAATGGTCCGTAGTTTTTGAATTTTATTTTGATCTAACTTCACATCAGTACTCATATTGTGACCTCACCTTTTGTTTGAAGTGGAAGGTCATACTAATCGTATTATCCTGCGACAGCCCTGCCAAACACATGACTATCGTCTGACAATTGCATGACACGTTGATGACAAGCCGCTGTCAGAATTTTCAATAGGCAACTAACACCAAATTAAGCGGCATTCCCCGCTCTTGGCAATGTCCGCTTTAATTTTTTGTTAGCTCTCACTTCCATTCAACATTTGGCTCTTTGTGAGTTTCAGCGCAGTCTTTTAGATATAAATTGATAAGATTTTGGTACGGAATACCATTTTTTTCAGATAGCTTTTTGAAATAATTAATGACCTCTTGATCTAGCCTTATCGTTATCTGCTTTTTCAGTTTTTTTACGTAAGGGTTGGGGATTGAGTCACTGAAATCGTAGTGTTCACGCATGACGAAACTCCTTATATTTTTTCTGCTCTCGTTTATCTGCCCGCCTTGCAGAAATTAGCCTAATAACTCCGTGACTATCGCGGTAGCAGTGGCAAACAACAAGTAAGCGGCTCTTTGAGCTTTCGCCCAAAATAATAAAGCGCATTCACTTTCACTGCTTATCTCCGCGATTCTTTAATCTATATGAATAGCTTACATTAAAATTCGTCTGTTTTACCATGAGAAATTCTGCATGTTACTGAGGCTTCTTAGTAATCTCATCCTCGCCAAGTTCTTAAATCTATATCTTTCAATGCTCTACATTTGATGGCAGCTAATTTCCTGCATTTACTGAGAGTTCACAGTAATTGCAAGCTCAAAACTGAACATAAAACATAATAAGGCTATTTATATTATTCAGTTGGTTATGCTGAATTTGGCGTTCAAGTTGAATGCCAAAACTTGAGTCTTTAATATAAATCCATTTGATACCCATACAGAAATCTATCGTACCATACCATCTTGTTGATAAACTCATCAGCTCCATGATGACGATGATGATAAAGGTGAAGATGAAGACGACGATAACACAACATCACGTCTCCCGGCGTTGCTTCTCGACAGGCCCCGTGGCATCAGCTTATGAACTCAAGGTGGACGCAGGGGAGGTGCAACGAGATGACGCGCAAGTCGCTCTGGCG
>CAYQMI010000033.1:25313-31595 GCA_964418575.1 uncultured Glaciecola sp. | reverse complement strand
TCAATTATCGGCAAGAATTGCCGCTTTAAAAACAAGTGGCATTTATATTGCAAACGTCAAATTTAGTTATCAACAAGTAACAAAAAAATGACGGGTTAGGTCTTCTTATGGACGTAAAAGGAAATTCTTTATACCAAGAAATGCAGGCGATGGCGATGCAGGCCAGCGCGCCGGTTGCGCCTATGCAGCGTTTAGAAACGAATGCCTCTGGCAGTGAGTTTTCAGCAATGTTGACGCAGGCGGTTAATAACGTCAATGGTTTGCAAGGGGAATCTCGTGAGTTGCAGAAGCGTTTTGAAATGGGCGACCCGGATTTGAGTCTTGTAGATGTCATGGTGGCAAAAGAGAAATCAGGCATTGCCTTTGAGGCGACTGTTCAGGTGCGTAATAAGCTGCTAGAAGCTTATAAAACCATCATGAATATGCCAGTGTAAAGAAGGATTGAAACGTGGCTGAATCAGCAAGTACCGAATTAGCAATTTCCGACGATATTAGCGAAAGAGAAGTCGCTGAAGCACGCCGTAATCCTGTTATGGAGTCCTTAGGCAACGCAGAAACTATTCGTCAGATGACTATGATTGTGACGCTAGTGATATGTGTTGCTATCGCAATCTTCATTTTCTTATGGTCAAAAGAGCCCACTTATCGTCCTTTGGCACAAATGCCAACCCAAGAGATGATTGAAACCCTCGATTATTTGGACCAAAACCAAATCAAATACAAAATTGAAGGCAACACTATTTATGTTGTAGATAGTGAATTTAAAGACGTTCGCATGGGCATGGTGCGCCAAGGCATTAGTGCTAAAGATGCAGGCGGCAGCGATATTATCATGCAAGACATGGGCTTTGGTGTAAGCCAACGTGTTGAAATGGAGCGTTTAAAACATGCTCGTGAGCAGATGGTTGCCCGAACAATTGAAGATATTAAATCGGTCAGTAAAGCGCGTGTATTACTTGCCATTCCAAAAGAAAATGTATTTGCTCGCAAAGAAAAACAGGCCAGTGCTACAGTGGTTGTCACCCCCGCCAGAGGCGCGTCACTCTCGGGTGAAGAGGTAGATTCTATTGTAGATATCGTTGCTTCAGCTGTGCAGGGTATGGAGCCAAGTAGGGTTACCGTGACTGATAGCAATGGGCGTCTGCTCAATTCAGGCTCACAAGACTCAGTGAGTGCGCGTGCTCGCAAAGAATACGAAATTGAAAAAAAGCGTGAAGACGAATACCTCCAAAAAATTGATTCAATTCTGATCCCAGTGCTTGGCTTGGGCAACTATACTGCGCAAGCTGATGTCAGTATGGACTTTACGTCTGTGGAGCAAACTCAGCGCCGTTACAATCCTGATTTACCAGCTGTGCGCAGCGAGATGATATCAGAGCAAAATAGTGTGGGCGGTATCATTGCCGGTATACCCGGTGCGCTTACAAATCAACCTCCCTTAGATGCAGATATTCCAGAGGAAGCGAACGGCGGCAATAATGGTCAGCCTGTGCCCGGAAACCGCAGCAAAGAGCAAACTCGTAATTTTGAATTAGACACCACGATTAGCCATACCAAACAGCAAACAGGTGTGATACGTCGTTTGAGCGTTTCGGTGGCGGTTGATCATCTAGCAAGCACAAATGCCGAGGGAGAGTCGGTATCTACGCCGATGTCACAGCAGGAGCTGCTTAATATCCGCCGCTTGTTACAAGGTGGTATTGGTTTTGACGTCACGCGTGGCGACTCGCTAGAGGTAGTAAGTATTCCCTTTAACCGCATTGAAGTTGGAGAAGTGAAGCCTGAGTCATTCTGGGAGCAAGACTTCTTTATGCCAATTCTGAAGTTAGTGGTTGGCGCAGCAGTTATTATCGTGTTGATTCTAGCGGTAGTGCGTCCAATGCTGAAACGTTTGATATTCCCTGAAGCGGATATGTCAGAGGTGACTAGCGATGATGATATAGAGCTAGATTTAGGTGATGAAACCATGAGCATGCTCAGCGAAGACTTCGACGAGACAAAAGTTGGCTTCTCTGCAGACGGCTCATTGAGCTTACCAAACCTGAATAAAGATGAAGATATCTTAAAAGTGGTTAGAGCCCTTGTTGCTAACGAACCTGAGCTGTCGGCGCAAGTAGTGCGTGGATGGCTATTAGAAGACGAATAATTACTTAAGCAATTGCTAATTAATACAACTAGAACACGAGTGAAATAGACATGGCTGAAGGTACAGAACTACAAAAATCAGAAGGCACACCAGCATACGATGTGAGCAAGTTAGACGGCATTGAAAAAGCCTCTATTTTGTTGCTGAGTTTGTCAGAAGATGACGCGGCGCAGATATTAAAGTTCATGCAGCCAAAGCAAGTACAGGCCTTAGGTTCGGCAATGGCAGCCATGGACGACATGACACAGTCAAAAATTAACTCTGTGCATAAGCACTTCATTGAAGAAATTCAAAACTACTCAACTATTGGCTTTAAGAGTGAAGATTTTGTGCGTCGTACCTTAACCACCGCATTAGGTGAAGATAAAGCGGCGCATCTTCTTGATCAAATTTTGGCAGGTGCTGGAGCGAAAGGCCTAGAGTCTCTTAAATGGATGGACTCTAAACAGGTTGCCAACATTATTCGTAACGAGCACCCGCAGATCCAAACGATTGTAATGTCTTATCTAGAGCCAGAGCAGTCTGCCGAAATTATGGCGCAGTTTCCTGAGAAAGTACGCTTAGACTTACTCATGCGCGTGGCGAACTTAGAAGAAGTGCAGCCAGCGGCACTACAAGAACTCAACGAAATAATGGAAAAACAATTTGCCGGTCAAGCCGGTGCGCAAGCGGCGAAAATGGGCGGCTTGAAATCAGCAGCAAACATCATGAACTATCTCGATACCAATATCGAAGCGCAATTGATGGATGCCATGCGTGAACAAGATGAAGAAATGTCGCAACAAATACAAGATCTCATGTTCGTTTTTGACAACTTGATTGACGTAGATGACAGAGGCATTCAAGCCATTCTGCGTGAGGTTCAGCAAGAATCATTAATGAAAGCCATTAAAGGCGCTGATGAAGAGCTCCGAGCTAAAATTACAGGCAACATGTCTAAACGTGCAGCAGAAATGCTCGTTGATGATATGGAAGCGATGGGTCCTGTGCGTCTGAGTGAAGTAGAAACGGCGCAAAAAGAGATTTTATCGATTGCACGCAGGTTAGCTGACGCTGGCGAAATTGTGCTTAGCGGCGGCGGAGGCGAAGAGTTCGTCTAATGACGCAGCCTAAAGACAATCAAGATTTCTCTGAAGCCAAGCTTTGGGATTTACCCAGCGTAGATGATGCATCGCCGGTTGACGAAAGCGAAACAAATGCTTTCAAAAAGCCGATGGGCAAGTGGAAGTTTGAGGCGCCAGAACAAGAGCAAGAGGAAGATATAAAACCGCTTACCGCGCAAGATATTGAAGAAATCCGCAAATCTGCTTATGAAGAGGGCTTTGCTTCTGGCAAAGAAGAAGGTTTTGCGGCAGGCCAGGCTGAGGGCTTGGAAAGTGGCAAAGCTGAAGGGCTTGAGCTTGGCAAGCAAGAGGGTCAGGAGCAAGGTCTCGCAAAGGCAGATGAAGACGCTCAAGTACACCTTAATGCATTGCAGTCGCTTGTAGAGCAATTACGAAACCCAATAGCTGAGCACGAGCAAGAGCTACAAAATGAATTAGTTATGCTTGCCATCAGCCTCGCGAAAGCAGTATTAAAAGTAGAGGTGAGTCAGTCTCATGAGAGCTTGATGCAGGCAATAAGTGAGGGAATAGCGGTATTACCTATCCAAGAAAACGCCTATCAGTTACATCTACACGCTGAGGATATCAGCGCATTGCAAGCACATTTAGGTGAGCAGACGATTGAAACCCATCGCTGGCAGCTAGTCGCTTCTGCTGATATGCAGCGCGGCGGTTGTAAAATTGTAAGTCAGAGCAACGCGGTGGATATGTCTATTGCTCGCAGAACTGAGCAAATATTCTCACAGATATTGTTGAATAAAGGTTTAGCTGATGACCCACGCGCTAGTTGAACATATAAAAGGTATTCGTGAATCATTGCCAAGTGCTCGTGCGGTTGCCTCTGGTAAGTTGGTACGAGGCGTAGGCTTAACCCTAGAAGCCGTAGGTTGTCAAATTCCTATCGGTGGGCGCTGTCGTGTGCAAACCATTAGCGGAAAAGTAGAGGCCGAAGTTGTGGGTTTTGCTAATGATCTTACCTTTTTAATGCCGGTTGAATCTATCAAGGGCATTGTGCCAGGTTCATTGGTAGAGCCAATTGCCCATGACGCTGGTTTGGGTGTTGGCAACGGATTGTTAGGGCGTGTAATTGACGGCAACGGTGAGCCGATTGATGGCAAAGGTCCTATTCGTCATGAGCAGCGCGTAAGCACTCAGCCACCGCCGATTAACCCTTTGCAGCGAAAACCTGTGTCTGAACCGCTCGACGTTGGCGTAAGAGCCATTAACTCTATTCTTACCGTGGGTAAAGGCCAGCGCATGGGGTTATTTGCAGGTTCCGGTGTGGGTAAAAGTGTGTTGATGGGCATGATGACGCGCGGCACTACTGCTGATGTGGTGGTTGTTGGACTCATTGGCGAGCGTGGCCGCGAAGTAAAAGAATTTATTGAAGATATATTATCGCCTGAAGAGCGCGCCAGAGCGGTGGTGGTTGCCGCACCTGCCGATACCTCTCCTTTGATGCGTTTAAAAGGCAGTGAAACCGCTATTACAGTGGCTGAGTATTTTCGTGATCAGGGTAAAAACGTATTGTTGTTGATGGACTCATTAACCCGCTATGCTATGGCGCAGCGCGAAATTGCGTTAGCGGTAGGTGAGCCTCCCGCCACCAAAGGCTATCCGCCCTCGGTGTTTGCAAAATTACCGGCTTTAGTAGAGAGAGCTGGAAACGGCAACCAATATCAAGGCTCCATTACTGCCTTTTATACGGTGCTAACAGAAGGGGATGATTTACAAGATCCCATCGCAGACGCTGCTCGCGCCATATTAGATGGTCATGTGGTGTTATCTCGTTCTTTAGCAGAGTCTGGCCACTATCCTGCGATTGATATCGAAGCTTCAATTTCTCGCGTCATGCCACAGGTGGTGACGAGTGAACATGAACAAAATGCCCGCAGTATTAAACGCGTGTATTCTGCTTATCAGCAAAACAAAGATCTTATTAATCTAGGTGCCTACGCGAAAGGTTCAGATCCTACTATTGATTTGTCGATTGCCGCAGCGCCAGCTATCAATGCGTTTTTGCAACAAAGCACTAAACAAGTAATAAGCTTTGAACAGGGTGCTGAAGCATTAGAGACGCTTGGCAAAGGTTTAAGTGCCGCAGCCCAAGGGCAAAACTAGATGGCTAGCGTAAAACAACTTACTCTCGTGGTAAATTTAGAAAAAGAAAAAGAACAGAATTTATTGCAACAACATAGCCAAGCCAAACAACACTTGTTTGAGAACCAGCAAAAGCTCAATGCGTTAGAGCAGTATCGACTTGACTACCTCAGCTTAATAAAGAAAAAAGCCAGTGAGGGCTTGGCGGCTAAGGCATTGATTCAACATCAAAGTTTTGTGGGTAAATTAGATAAAGCGTGTGAGCAGCAAATTAACATCATTAATCAGGCTACATTAGTGGTGCAACAGCGCAAGAATCAATGGCTAGCTCAGCAACAAAAGGCACAAGCGATAGTAAAGCTTCTGGAGAAACAACTTCACAAAGACAAGCAACTTGCACAGAAACAAGAGCAAAAATTGTTCGATGAACTCGCCAGTCTCTCTCAAATAAAGCGTTCAATATCAATAAGTTAATCGTAGTTTATTGAATTGGTACGGCATTTGCAAAATCCTTACTAAGTTAAACCTAAGTACCTTTGGTAAATATTAAAAAAAGTATATTTAACATAGGGTTACGGAAATTTTAAATTAGGAAACCTTTGCCATGATGCAACAAGTTGCCACCTCATCTTCGAAACTTGCCGTTAGTAGCTTGCCGGTAGATATGTCTGCTGCTCAAAACTATGGTAGCGAAGCGCAAAGCCAAAACAATGAGGCTCGAAGCGCATTTGAGCAAGCCATAACTGATGCAGAGCAAAGTGCCTTTGTAAAAGCCAAAGACTTAAGTGATTTGCGAGCACGCTTTCCTGATGAAGGTCAGCAAAAGCCTTTGGAGCCGGTCAGTGGCAATGGTGGCAGGGCTGAGACACCTTCTTTAGAAGCAAAGCTTGGTGACCATCGCGCTAAGTATACTGAGAATGATGCTCGCCAAGC